>JBJXGR010000502.1:0-8140 GCA_046160045.1 Bryobacteraceae bacterium | reverse complement strand
GGTTGTACATCCCTATCCGAGCGTTCGGTTCGACGCCAGAATCCAAGGTAGGAGCCGTGTGCTCTAACGGGGCGAGCACGGATCTGTGCGGGGGGTGATCAGCGATGGTCATCCCTACCGCGAACGTTTCTTCACAACTCCGTCAGCGAGGGGGTCCCTTTCCGCGCCAAGGTGTTCACGGCCCAAGAGCGGTTTTCAAGGGAGCGGTGGCGCCGCTCTTTACGGGTTGTGTTTTTCGTAAGAAACGCTGGAAACCAGGGTCTGCGTCTGCCTGATCCGGTCTCTATAAGGTGGCGGCCCGATAGACGCGGCCCGCCGCGCAGGCGATTCTGAAATCGTTATGACAAACCGTCATGCTGCAGAGACCCCTGGTGGGATTTCGGCCGCGGACTTGCTGCGCTTCTCCGCTTTTGGAATCGTGTTCGTTGCCCTGCTCCTGACTTGGGGGTGTCTTGTCAGATCGGTGAAGCCGGATGCCGGCCACGAGGCCGTACTCATCGAGAAGCCCCTGATCTTCGGACACGGCGGCGTGGACGCTGACCCGGTGAAAACCGGTAGACAGTATGTCTGGTGGACGACGGAGCACGTGATCATCAACATGCAGCCGATCCAGTTTCAGGTTCACTTCGATGACCTCATGTCTTCCGACGGCGTACCGCTCGACTTCGATGCCGTCATCCGCCTGCAGATTATCGACTCGGTCATGCTGATCAAGAACTTCGGACCCAAATGGTACGAAAACAACGTCGAGAAGGAGTTCTCGAACCGGGTGCGGCAGGCCGTGCGCAAGCACGGCATGAATGAGACGGCAATCAACACGGTCGCCATTGATGCAATCGACAACGAAGTATCGGAGGCGATGGAGAAGTATCTGGCTGGCGCCAGGTTGCCGGTAAAGCTCATCCAGGTGACAGTCGGCAAGGCGAACCCGCCCGACGCTATCAAGAACCAGCGCATCGCCACCGCCGAACAGCAGCAACGCGCGCTGACCGAGCAGCAGAAGAAGCTGGCTGAGGACCAGCGGGAGCGGGCTGAGCTGAGCCGGGCGAAGGCCGATAACGCCTATCGCAATGCCATGACCCTTTCGGCAGAGCAGTTCCTGCGCCTGGAGACCATCAAGATGCAGCGGGACGTCTGCGGTGCCGGCCATTGCACGTTCGTTCTGACCGACGGTAAAGTCACGCCCATGATCGACGCCAGGCGCAAGAGCATGTGATCGCGCGCCTTGCGCCCGCGCTATCTCGCCTCGCGCCGGTCCTCGGCGGGGATCGCCACTAGTTCTTTGGACAGCACCGCTTTTTCGGCCAGATCGATCTTCTCCGACTTCGGCTCGAATTCTTTCAGATAGTCGGCGTCCTGCCCCGCGCCTTCTTCCATGTCTTCAAAAGCGAACAGCCGGTACTTGCCCGGCGGCAGGCTTTCGAACGAATAGTGGCCCGTCTGATCGGTGGTGACGATCTTGTACAAATCCAGGCGCCCCGGCTGCGCGGTTTGCGGAGCGATGACGACCGTCACTCCGCTCGCCGGTTGCTTGCGGCCGTTCAGGACCGCGCCTTCTACCTTGGCGGCATTCGGACTGATGGTGAGTTCGAGCGCTCCGGCCGCTGCTTGGGTCAGATCCAATCCTCGCGCCAGGGCGTCCTCCTGCCCGTACTGCGCGGCCTTCAGATAGTGTCCTCGCGGCAGGCCATAGATCGTCACGTCATACACCTCGGCGGCCAGATACTGGAGGACAAACGAGCGGTCGTCTTTGAGGATCCCCCCGCCACCGGAGAACGGGTTGTCGCGGGAACGAAGCTGGATTCGGACGTTTCCCGGTTCGAGGGTGCTGCCGTCCTCCAGTTTGGCGAAACCTTTCAATTCGCTGCCCGGGGAAAGGGGAAGCACGAGCCCCGCGATCGATGTCTTGCCGACGTCCAGCGGCACACGGGCGGAGAGGCGTTGCGTTCCGTCGAACGAGTCCGCCAGGACGAGGTAGGACCCTGGCATCACTCCACGGAACTCGAAGGTACCCCGGGGGTCCGGCTGAACGTAGGGAGTGTCCATCGCAAACGACGACGTCCGGGGGACCAGCCTCACGTTGGCCCGGCGGCTGGTGGCGCCCGTCGCCGGGGAGACGACCTTCCCTTTTATGCGGACCGTGGGTGTCTTGAGCAGGCTAAAGTCCATTCCCATCGTTTCGGTGCCAATGCCGATCTCGATTTGGGCAGCGCCGGCAGGGTCCGTAGAGCCTGGATAGTAGCTGATGGCGTAGGACTCGTCCGGCGCTTCGACCGCCGAGCGATCCCGGCCGATCATCGCATTCCATTCGTTGCGGTAGGTGGCCGACAGGAAATACTTGCCGGGCGGCAGGTCGGGGATGCGATACTGGCCCCGATCGTCGGTGGAGTCGCCTCCCCAGGGGCGTAGTTGCCTGCGTCCCTGCGTCCAGGAATACTGCATCGCTTGAACAAAAGCCCGCAGGACAGGCTCTCCGTCTTCATCGACAACCCTGCCGGCGATCACCGAGTGCCGGATCAGGGCAAAATCCAGGTCCGATACCTGCTGACCCTTGTTCAACGTGAGCGTCGTACCCCGCCGCGTCGGACGCCGCGCGCCATAATCCATCCGCCCGTAGCCGGGGCGGGAAACCATGAACCGGTAGCGCCCCGGTTCGATGCCCTTCATCGCGTAGTGTCCCGCGGCGTCGGTCGTGGTCGAGTAGGGCTGCTCCAAAGGCCCTTGCCGGTCGGTGGGCATCAGAATCAGAGTGGCTTTCTTCAACGGTTCTTTCGAGGCTGCGGCCGTCACGGTCCCTGCCAGGGCGCACAGATCCTCGGGAGGTGTCGGCTCGTCAGATGGCTGCTGGATCCTGGGTTGGTTTCGGCCCGGCTGGGAGGCAGCTTGCCCCCCGCCCGGAAGTTGGGCGTACAGGGAATGGATGAGCAGGAGCGATATCACGGCCTTCACGAGGAGCCTCCTGATGATGTCCGCCTTGAAGACAGGATAGTCGATTGCCGGCGCGGTGTCTGAGATTATCTTCGGCCATGACCGAAACAAGCCGTGAAGAATTGGGGGCGGTCACCCCGTTTCCCGTGCCACAAACCGTTGATTCTCCACAAATCGTTGATCGGGAAACGGGGTGGCGGTACCCTTTTTCTCACGGCTTCTGCATGTCGCGTATCCAATTCAGGATCGCTCAGCGAATGACGGGATCCTTGTAGATCTTGGCACCTTCTTAAGGACGCGATTTGCACGTCACACCCACGCCCATTGTATTGTAAGGGCAGCCGCCAGCATCTGACCGAACGTGGCTCCGAATATCCAAGAGGGTGTCTTGGCCGCCGTCCATTCACAAAGGGATCTATTTTCTAAACAATTTTGAATCTGTGAGTTGCCGGTTTCAGCAATCGCTTTCTCTTGACTAAGGGGGTATCCTTGGCTGGACATGGCGAACATTCAAAACCACCTCACTCGAAACGCCCGACACGCGGACGCTTGTCCGGCCATGGGGTTAATGAACTGGATCGGATCCGAAGCCGCCCCAACGTCGCGCTTCCCGAAGACCGAAGCGAAGCCAATCCAATTGGATCGAAGCCACCGGCGAACCCAATCGGCGGCTCGGAAAATCAACTACTTCGGGACAGAATTGGCTTCGTTCTGCAGATTTCGATTCTCGTCGCATCACCGAGGCCGGAAGACAACGGGCCCACCTTGAAATCCCACCTCGTCAGCACCGGCGGTCGGCCCGCCGAAATCTGGGGTTCTCGTACATGGCTGGAAACATGAGAACCCGAGACAGCCGAACGGAGGAGTCAGGATGAGCCTTGGCGGCAGTTGCGTCCGTTTCGTGGGTCTGCGCCATTCAGCCCGTGGTAAATGTCCGCCCGCAGGCAAGACTCTCCCGTAAGTTGCTGAAACGACAGAGCCGCGACCGGATGGGAGCGGGCATTCTCGGCTTCTACCACGGGCTGCTATACTCTATCGGTCGAGCCTGCGGGACGAAACTGTTTGCGGGACGATGCGCCGGATGCAACGGTCCGCTCGGAGACGGGCTTTCACTCGTTCGAAAAGAAAGGCCTGACTGCATTGAAAATGCAACGGCGCACGATCATGCCTTCCTATCGGGAGCGCCTGACCGCGAGCGAAGTCGACGATGTGGCGGCCTGTCTGTCGGGATTGAGAAGTGAACCATGAGAGGACTGCCGTATCTGGCCGCGCGCTTCCGCTATGGGGGCCGTGTGAACCAAGGAGAGACCATCCAGAACCACAGCATCGCGTCAAATGAGGAGCGGATCGAAGTGCGCAAGACCCATATGGTGAATAAGCCGCGCCGGCAGCAGCGTGAGTTTCCCTTCCTGCGGTTACTGCTTCTTGCTTGTCTCATGGGGATCGCCGTTGCCGCGCAAGAGGTAGACCAGCGCGACGCGAACGCGGTCTTGCGCCTGCGATCGTTCTCCGCGAAGCGGGTGACCGTCCTTGGCGAAGCAGGCGGGTATTTTCCCGTCGCCGCGCGATTGAAAGACGGCCGCATCGCCGCCGTCCTGCGTGGTGGCGGAAGCCATATCGATGTCCGGGGCCGGCTCGACGTCGTCTTCTCGAGTGACGAGGGCGAGACCTGGACGGCCCCGCGGATCCTGGTTGACGGACCGAACGATGACCGCAATCCGGCCTTCGGCGTCGCGGCGGATGGGACCCTGGTCTTGGCCTACATCGTCGCCTACGGGTATCCGGCGAACAAGACGGAAGAAGAACTGCGAAAGATCGGCACGGCGGCTTTCCTTCGCGGCAGCGGCATCTACGTCACCCGTTCCAGGGACAACGGCGAGACGTGGGACCCGCCGTCGATGATCCCGATCTTCAAGGGGCCTTACCCCTCGCCTTACGGGAAGATTGTGACGCTTGACGATGGCAGCTTGTTGATGGCCCTCTACACCAAAGACAACTTCCACCACGTGCCCATGCCGACCCCGGGGCCTTTGGCGAACTACGCGTACACCATTCGCTCCACCGACAACGGCAAGACCTGGGGTAGCTCGAGCCTGCTCGGCGCCGGGTTTGACGAAACGGGGCTGATCCAAACGCGAAACAAGGACGTGCTGGCCCTGATGCGAAGCGGGCCCGGAGTAGCCGAAGGCATGCCGCGGCCGGCGCTTTTTCTCACACGGTCGAAGGACCGGGGGAAGACATGGTCGACCCCCGAGCGGGTAACCCGGGAGATGGAGATCCCGGCCGATCTGTTGGAACTGCCCGATGGCCGCATTGTGCTGTGTCACGGCCAGCGAAACTATCCCATGGGCGTGCACGCGATCGTCAGTTCCGACGGGGGCCACACGTTCAACCTGCGCGACCGCCTGTCGCTGTCGTGGTTTGCGAACAACCGGGACACGGGGTATCCGAGTTCAATCCTGCGCAAGGATGGCAAGGTCGTGACGCTCTACTACCAGATGGACGATCCGGCGAATCACCCGCAGAGCGCGAAATCGAAGGCGGTGATCTGGGAGCCGCCGGGCGACTGGAGGTAGGCCCCGCACCCCAGGGAGCACGTGGCACGATCGCTTGCCGATCTGCCTCGCCCACGGCAGCGCTGTAGGATAATGCAGAGGAGGGATCGCCATGCAACGAAGAAGCGCCCTCGCGGGCATCATCGCCATACTGGCTCCAGCTGGACTTGGATACACTGCATGGCGCTTCGTCAAGGACCGAAGCGATCAATCGTGCGGCGCCTGCAGCCGGCCTGTACACTCCCATATGAAGACAGTGGCCATGGTGGATGGCAAACGTGGTGTCTACTGTTGCCTGGCCTGTGCCCTTACCGAACAAAAGCAGTCCGGGCGGCGGGTCCAGGTGGTTGAGACGACGAACTTCCTCAGTAATAGACCGTTGATTCCGGAGAACAGCTACCTCGTCCGGAATAGCGATGTCAACCCCTGCCGCCAGCATCATCCTGCCGTCGGCGAAAACAACCAGCCGCTCGAAGCGTGCTTCGACCGCTGCGCTCCGAGCGTGCTTGCATTTCCAGATCAGAAAGCGGCGGGAGCTTTCGCCGGCCGGCACGGAGGCCAAGTCTTGAGATTCCCCGACTTCGCCTCCGCGTTTCAACGATAGGTTCGAACGCTTACTTCGGGTTCTTGTGATCCAAGGAAACGGGTAGATACAAAGTCTTCGTTGTGTTCATTTGTTGTCTGGTTCCTATCTTCGATCGAAGTCAAAAATCGAAGTCCTTTGTCCTGGTTCAGGCGCCTCCAAAGCATCTCAAACCGCTTCTCTTCCATTGGCTGCTTGAGTTGGAAGTTGAAGCCCTTCATGCTGCCGTAGTGCATCTTGGCGCGCTCGTAGGTGGTGAGTGTGAGTTGGTAACGGTCGGACGTACTGACATTCTCGATGTCCTGATATCGCCAGGTGCGCGACTGCAGTAGCCGGTCCGTCTTATAGACGATGCGATCCGGGCCCACTTGGAGAACACCCTCGGATCCCTGAATCGTCCCCAGTAACCTGACAGAAAGCTCCCAGAGCAAGCCCGGCTGCGGATCAGCCACCGCGGCGACGAATCTGCGGTCCAGTTTGTCTTTCAGCACCGTGTACGCAGCCTCGAACGACTCGCCTTTGGGAAGGAAGAATTCGAACTCCTTGTCCACGCCGAGGAACCATTTGCGGTCCTTGTAGGTGACGATCACCAACTTCGCGGGTGAAACCCAGAGTTGTTGAATGTCCAGATACTCCCAGCGTGCGCTCTCCAGCTTCGGAGGTTTCTTCCCCTTCCCGATCTTCGCTCGCTGCTTCTCTGTGAGGACCTGCTGATACTGCACTCCGCCTTCGTCAAACGTCAGGCGACCGGGATGATCCTTCAGCGCGCGCTCGTGGCGGACCTCGAACTGCAGATCCTGGCCCCAACCCGTCGTGGACAGGGCGAGCGCGATAGCGAGACTCAAGCAGCGAATTGTTGCTTCTTGACTTCTGTGTTCCATTTCCAAACCTCATAGATCGCCGGGTAGACGAGCAGTTCAAGAATGAAGGACGTAAAGATCCCGCCGATCATGGGAGCAGCGATACGCCTCATCACATCGGCGCCGGCTCCGGTGGACCACATGATCGGGACGAGGCCCATGAACATCACGGCCACGGTCATGAATTTCGGCCGGATCCGCTTCACGGCGCCGGCGTGGATCGCGTTCTGGAGATCGGCCAGACTCTTCATCTTCCCTTCCTTCTTCGCCCCTTCATAGGCGATGTTGAGGTAGAGCAACATGAAGATGGCCGTCTCGGCATCGACGCCGAGTAACGCAATCAGGCCAACCCAAACGCCGATGCTCATGTTGTAGCCGAGCAGGTACAGGAACCAGATCGCGCCAACTGCCGAGAACGGGACAGCCAGGATGATCAGCATGGTCTCGGTGAGCGATTTCGTGTTCATGTAGAGCAGCATCATGATCAGGAACAGCGTCAGAGGAAGGATTACCGTGAGCTTTTCCCGGACCCGCTGCATGGCCTCGTACTGTCCGCTCCAGACGAGCGTGTAGCCTGCTGGGAGCTTTACTTTCTCCCGGACCAGTTTCTTGGCTTCTTCCACGTAGCTGCCGACGTCGCGCCCGGCCACATCGACGTACACGTAGCCATTCAGCATCCCATTCTCATCGCGCAGCATCGCCGGCCCGCTGGAGATCTTGATCTCCGCGAGTTGGGAGACAGGAATCTGCGTTTTGCCGTCCATCAACGGCACCAGGACGCGGCTGAGCCGGTTGATATCACTGCGGAAGTCCTGCAGATAGCGCACATTGACGGGGTAGCGTTCCCTGCCTTCGATTGTGGTGGTCACATTTTCCCCACCCACGGCACTCATCAGCACTGCTTGCACATCCTCCATGCCGAGACCGTAGCGGGCCATCTCCTCGCGCTTCCAATCGAAGTCCAGAAAGTAGCCGCCGCCCGTTCTTTCGGCGAATACGTTTCTCGTTCCACGAACCTTCGGCAACATGCCCTCTATATCCGTGCCGATTCTCTCGATCTGCTTTAGATCGGAGCCGTACACTTTGATGCCTACCGGCGTGCGCACACCTGTCGTCAACATGTCGATGCGAGCCTTGATGGGCATCGTCCAGGCGTTGGACACGCCGGGCATGGACAGCGCTGCATTCATCTCCTCAACAAGTTGCTCGCTCGA
>JBJXGR010000501.1:0-13396 GCA_046160045.1 Bryobacteraceae bacterium | reverse complement strand
CGCGGCTCGGATAGCCGCTCGCGGCTCTGATCCTCCCGGCAGGTCCGCTCGCTCCCGCGGCTGTGAAAAAACGGGACATCCACCCCGTTTCCCGGTCAACGTTTCGTGGAGAATCAACGATTTGTGGTAAGTGAAACGGGGCGAACGTCCCTGTTTTTTCACGGCTTCTATGCTTCGTGGCCGCGCGGATTCTGCTGCTTCCCTGACTGGTTGTGACCCTCCTGGCCGAGTCCGGCCACGTCCGGAGGGCCATCGAGCGCAGCGGATGGGCTAGGAGTTCTGGCGGTCCTTCCACAGGGAGTAACCGGTGAACACCATGCCGGCTCCGACAACACCCAGCACTACCAGGAAGAAAGGGTCGCGCGTATCGGCATAAAGCCACGAGATGGTGGCCGCGATCAGAGCGCGGATCTGAATGGTTGTGGGATACAAATCGACGGCCCGCTTTTGAATCAACCGCAGGACGACGATCGCCAATGCGAGCATGAGGCTGCCGGCAAAACGGGGGAAGGCCTCGCCGTAATCGCCATTGGATAACATTAGCTTCAGTAGCATTCGCGGGGCCAACAGGAGCCCGACACCGGCAAATGTGAGATAACCGGCGACGTAAAACAGACTGAGACGCGTTCGATTCATGGGTGTGCCAGATTATGGAAAGGAAGGTGGATCCTTGTCAACCGACGCGCCCGCAGGCGGGGGCCGCCTTCAAAAAAAAGGCCGGCCCCGAAAGACCGGCCCATTTGCGGAGAAGTAAGGCTGCTCTAGCGATTGCCGCGCCAGAATCCCCAGCGTTGCGGCTTGGCTCCGCCGACGGTTGAATCCATGGTGCGCTCTTCGGTTTTGGGGGTCGCAGGCTTGACGGAGGCCGTATCCGCGGCAGCGACAGCGACAGAACCGGGAGCCTCCATCGTCTGGGTCATATCGCCGGCTGGTCCGACAGCCTCGGCCAAGGCGACCGTCGCGTCCACGGCCACGTCTTTCAGTTCTTCATGATCGGGAATCACGGGAGTCTCAAACTCGAAGACCGGCGGGGCCTTCTCGGCCACTTCTCCAACCCTTGCCGCGAGGGCGTGCCGGACATCCTCCCGCCGCAACTCAACCGTGTCGTTGAGCGTCGAGAAGACCGCTGGCTCCTGATGGAAGGCCATAGCTGGAGTTTCTTCCAGCGGCGCCATCGGCATTGGGATCTCCAGGTGAGGCGGCGGTTCCGGCGTCTCGGGTTCCTCAGCCGGTTCCTCAGCTTCTTCCACTACCACCGGCTTGGGCGATTCCTCGTGCTTCGTCTGCACCTCGGCCGCCTTGGGTTCGTGTACCGGTTCGAATACGGGCTCGAACACAACCGGTTTTGCTTCCTGCCGGGTTTCCACCGCGGCCGCCTTCGAGTCGACAGGCGGCTGGGAGGCAGCGTCGGAGACCGCCAGCTTGCCGCGGGAGAGGGCGACACCAAACGTGCGGCCAAAGGCGCCCGAGACCGTGTCCTCGAGTTGGGCATACCGCTCGTCATCCAAATCGCTGCCCTCGGCCAACAAGGTCAGCAGGGCGTTGAATACATGGTCGCCGCCGAGCAGGATGGCCGTCTCTGGGTGCGCCTTCGGCCATGCCGTGGCGGTTATGGCGGCACGCAGCGCACGTGCCTGCTTCAAGCAATCGGCCAGCGGCTTGAAGTCCGCGCCGTCGCGGTGGCGGATCGAAAGCACCTGGTCGAGAATCGAGAGCGCGCCCTGCTGCTCCGCAGTCGCCGACTGGCGCTCGGTCTCGGTCCTGATGGTCGTGCCCAGTAGACTTTCGATCGAACCGAGCGAGCGGAGATCGTCGAGTGCCGGGACAGCGTCCACCTGCAAATCCTGCGCCAGCGCAAAGACGGCCGAGCGCACGGAGTCAAATTGCCGGCGAGCCGACGAAATACTCTCCGCCAGCCGCTCGCTCGGGATGGCGCCTTTGGCCACCGTGTCGCGTGCAGCGTCGGACAACTGCTGCCCTAGCGAATCGATCGTCGACTTCAACCCAGTGAAATCCTGTTGTAGCTTGAGATATCGGAATTCCATCGTCAGCTCCTGCCGAAGTTCCCCTATCTTCCTGACCGGCCAAGGTTAATTATCAAGCGCCCCCGGCGTAAACACAGTAGAGGAAACACCTGACAACTTCATACCATAACTCCGGTACGGAGCGCCCGGGGCGCCCAAAAGATCGGCAGTCCGCAGGCGGCTCTCAGGGCGAAACCTTACTGATTCCTACTTCTTCCTGCCTTGGGCGGCCACCGCTTCGGCGGCTGCCTTGATCTTCTCCGCGTCACCGAGATAGTAGTTGCGAATCGGCTTCAGCTCCGGGTCCAATTCGTACACGAGCGGAATGCCGGTCGGAATGTTCAACTCGATGATGTCACGCTCGGAGACGTGGTCCAGGTACTTCACCAGCGCGCGCAAGCTGTTGCCGTGCGCGGCGATCAGAACCTTTTGGCTCGATCTGACGGCGGGCGCGATGGTCTCGTGCCACAGAGGCAGGAATCGCGCCACCGTGTCCTTCAAGCATTCGGTCAGGGGCAGTTCGTCCCTGGTGAGCGAGCGGTAGCGAGGGTCATGGCCGGGATAGCGTTCATCGGCCGGAGCGAGCGCGGGCGGCTGAATGTCGTAGCTGCGGCGCCAGACCTTGACCTGAGCCTCGCCGAACTTCTCGGCGGTCTCGGCTTTGTTCAATCCTTGCAACGCGCCGTAATGACGTTCGTTCAAACGCCAGGTGCGATAGACCGGAATCCACATCAGGTCCATTTCGTCGAGGACGATCCACAGCGTGCGGATGGCCCGCTTCAGTACGGAGGTGTAGGCGACATCGAACGTGTAGCCTTCGGCCTTGAGCACGCGGCCGCCTTCGAGCGCTTCCTGGCGGCCTTTCTCGGAGAGGTCGACGTCAGTCCAGCCGGTGAACCGGTTCTCTTTGTTCCATGAGCTTTCGCCATGACGGAGAAGAATTAGTTTGTGCATTGGTCCTTAGGTTTGCCCATCCATTTGACACGGAAATCGGGGAGCCGCGGCTGAAGTTTTGCCCCCCGCGAACAAGAACCCCCTCGGCTGTCTGGCGTCATGGTCGGCCAGCGTCGGTGACCGACGCGCCAGCGGGAAAGATGGCCGCCAGGGGGACCGTCAGATCCGGACAGGAGGGGGTTCGAAGGATCCCATCCCTGGCTTCGTGTGAACCGTCCGCGGTATGGATAAAGCCCCGCTTCGTCTCGGGGTTGAGGACCCAAACGGTGGAGACGCCAAAACCAAAGTAATCGTCGAGACGGGATTGAAGGTCGCCGGCGCGATCTTCGGGGGACAGGACCTGGACAGAAACCAATGGAGGGGTGGTCATGATACGACCTGCGGGGCGGGTTCCCCGGACAATGATCACATCCGGGACGCGGAAGCGGTTAGCCTTGATTTGGACACGGACTTCCACTCCTGCCCAAAAGTCGGGGTAGTGCGTGCGAACGTACACGAGGCACGCGGATTGGGCGTCGGAATGGGCGATTTCTCCCACGTTTCGCTCCTGGAGCGTACCTTCGAGGTAATCGCAATCCGGGTGGTAGGCTTGACTAAGATATTCCGACAGCGGCACGAGCGTCGCGACGGGCACGCTCGTAGTATAGCGCCGGTCCACGTCGCTAATGACGAAAGGCCTTGCGTCCCGCGAACCTTGCCGCCGCTCCTAACTTCTCTTCGATTCGCAGCAACTGGTTGTACTTGGCGATACGGTCCGTACGGCTCGCCGAACCGGTCTTGATCTGTCCGGCGGCAGTGGCGACGGCGAGATCGGCGATGATCGGGTCTTCCGTTTCGCCCGAACGGTGAGACACCATCGCGGTATAGCCGGCCTTCGCCGCGGTTTCCATCGCGTCCAGCGTTTCGGTCAACGTGCCGATCTGGTTGACCTTGACGAGAATGGAGTTGGCGATGCCTTCGCTGATCCCGCGGTTCAGTCGCGACGTGTTGGTGACGAACAAATCGTCGCCCACCAGTTGGATCTTGTGACCCAGGGCATCGGTCATCGTCTTCCATCCGGCCCAGTCGTCCTCGGCCATTCCGTCTTCAATGGAAATGATGTAGGGATACTTGGCGACCCAATCGGCCCAGAACGCGACCATCTGGTCGCTCGACCGCTCGCTCTTGTCGGACTTCTTGAAGATGTACCTGCCATCCTTGAAGTACTCGCTGGCGGCGGGGTCGAGGGCGACGCCAATGTCTTCGCCCGGCCGGTAGCCGGCCTGGCTGATGGCTTCCAGCACAACCTCCAGCGCTTCTTCGTTGGACTTGCAGTTGGGAGCGAATCCGCCTTCATCGCCGACAGCCGTGGAATAGCCGCGGGCCTTGAGTACCTTCTTGAGGGTATGGAAGACCTCGACGCCCATTCGCAGAGCTTCCGAGAACCTGGAGGCGCCGTAGGGGGCGATCATGAATTCCTGCATGTCGACGGAATTGTCGGCGTGCGCGCCGCCATTCAGGATGTTCATCATCGGGACCGGCAGGAGCGACGCGCCGGCGCCGCCTAAGTAGCGGTAGAGGGGGGTGTGCTGCGCATTCGCCGCCGCCCGGGCGCAAGCCATGGACACGGCCAGAATGGCGTTCGCACCCAACCGGCCCTTGTTCGGCGTTCCGTCGAGATCGATCATGATGCGGTCGACCTCCGCCTGTAGCGACGCGTCCTTTCCGTGGAGCGCCTGGGCGATCTCGCGGTTGATGTGGCCGACCGCCCGCGTCGTGCCTTTGCCGAGGTAGCGCTTGGCGTCGCCGTCTCTCAATTCGACGGCCTCGTGTTCTCCGGTGGAGGCTCCGGAGGGGACTGCGGCGCGGCCCATGCTGCCGTCGGCCAGATAAACATCGGCTTCGACGGTCGGGTTCCCACGCGAATCCAGTATTTCCCGTCCAACAATGCGCGTGATTGTATGATTCATAAATTTGATGACTTCCCTATGCGGACGCAAGGCCCGCTCGATATTCCTGGGTTGCGGCGACGACGATCCCGGAATCGGTCACAAAATGACCAGCCGCGAGATCCGCGTCGCGATCAAACCCGATGTTGGTTCCTTCCGGAATCTTGACTCCGGTTCCGATGATGGCGCGCCGGATTCGGCTATACCGGCCGATTTCAGCCCCCGGCAACAGGATCGAGTACTCCACTTCGCAGTAGCTGTTGACACGAACCGCGGGCGAGAGAACGCTGCGGACGACACGGCCGCCGGAGATAATGCAGCCTGCCGATACGATCGAGTCCATCGCCACGCCCATGCGCCGTCCCTCCTGGGCAAAGACGAACTTGGCGGGCGGTTGCTGCGGCAGGTAGGTACGGATCGGCCACTGCTGATCGTACAGATTGAATTCCGGGGAAACCGAGACCAGATCCATGTTCGCCTCGTAATACGCGTCCAGGGTCCCGACGTCGCGCCAGTACAGCGCCTCCTTGTGGTTCATGTCGACGAAATTGTAGGCGATGACGCGGGCTTTCTCGATCAGGCTGGGAATCACGTCCCTGCCAAAGTCGTGTGACGACGAAGGGTTGAGTGAATCCTCGTGGAGGACCCGCAGCAGCAGATCGGTGTTGAAGACATAAATGCCCATCGACGCACTGACTTTCGACGGGTCAAACACCGACCGCACGGGTTTCCCGTGTTCCGGTTTCTCCTCGAACCCGGTGATGCGGTGGTCGGCGTCGATCTCGCAGATTCCGAACCGGCCGGCCTCCTCGGGCGAGACCAGGATGGTGGCGATGGTGACGTCGGCATTCTTCGAGTGGTGCCAGGCCGCCATTTCCCGGTAGTTCATCTTGTAAATGTGGTCGCCTGCCAGAACCATCGTGTACCCGGACTGTTCCGCCTCGATGCTCTGAGAGTTCTGAAAAATGGCGTCAGCGGTGCCCTGGTACCAATCCTCGCCCAATCGCTTCATCGGAGGAATCACCTCGATGTATTCGCCCAGTTCGGGCGAGACAATGTTCCATCCATAGCGGACGTGGCGGTTCAGGTCGAGGGCTTTGTACTGTGTTAAAATGAAGATACGGCGAATGTCGGAATTAATGCAGTTCGACAGGGTAAAGTCGATGATTCTGTAGGTTCCGCCGAAGGGGACCGCCGGCTTGGCGGTGTCCCTGGTGAGGGGAAACAGACGTTCCCCCGCGCCGCCGGCGAGCAGGATGGCGAGTACGTTATCCATTGTCGTTGCTGCGCCTTGTACTTTTTGGGCCTCTACGTGCAAGACCGTCACCGTGAATCACTTGCATTGATACTTCGGCGGTTTTCCGGGAGGGCAAAAAATAGTCCTTGACTTTGTCTGTCAAACACCTATCATATCAGTACCTTTGACTGATGTGGGTGAATGACTGTAGGAGTGGTGCGGCCGGACGATCCGGGCACTAGGGAGGTGAGTTCAGGTTTGGCTGAGGTAAGAGTTCAGGAGGGGGAAACCCTTGAGAACCTTCTTCGCCGCTTCAAGCGGAAGGTACAGCAGGAAGACATAATCAAAGAAGTAAAGAAGCATTCATTCTACTTGAAGCCGGGCGAGAAATTGCGCGTGAAACAGGCGTTAGCGCGCAAGCGCAATCGCAAAAAAAGTCGGCGCGACTTTGAGTAGACGGAAGTAATCCAGGGGCGGGTCGAATCGAATCTCTTCGTTTCAACCGGCAGTGCGGTGCCGGAAACGCGAAGTTGGGAGCCAGGTGCATGTCAGAGTTTGCAGAGCGTACGCTTACGTGCGTCGATTGCGGGTCGGAGTTCGTCTTTACCGCGGGCGAACAGCAGTTCTTCAAAGACAAAAACTTCAAGAACGAACCCAAACGGTGTAAGTCTTGTAAGACGAAACGCCAATCCGCGGGAGTCACACACACCAAAGTGGAGACATCGGCTGTCTGCGATCAATGCGGACGACAGACCACGGTACCTTTCCGGCCCACACAGGGGCGGCCGGTCTATTGCCGGGAGTGTTTCCAGGTGCGCAAGACGACGCCCGTCGCCGCTGGCGCTACGGCCGGCTAACGCTTGGGGAACAATCAGGCGTCCGCCAGCGAAACCCTAGCGGCTCTTGGGGGGTAGTTTCGCGTCTCTGCGGGTCCGCGCCCAACCCTCTTTGACTACCTGCCTTGCTCGACCAACGACCAGTGCGTCTTTGGGAACCGGATGGGTCACCACGCTGCCGGCCCCGACGTAGGCGCCGGCGCCAATCTCGACAGGGGCTACGATCGTGGCGTTGCTGCCCACGAACACTCCCGGACCAATAATCGTCTTGTGCTTCCGCGAGCCGTCGTAGTTGCAGGTGATGGCCCCCGCGCCAACGTTAACCGCCTCCCCAATATCGGAATCGCCGAGGTACGCCAGATGATTCGCCTTTGAACCTTCTCCGAGGTAGGTGTTCTTGAGTTCCACGAAATTGCCGACGTGAGCGCGAGGGCCGATGTGGGTACCCGGGCGGATTCTGGTGAAGGGGCCGATTCGCGCCGAGCTCTCGATTTTGGCGCCGGTCATCGATGTGAAGGGCAGCACTTCGACGCCGCTGGCCAGTTGGGAATTCTCGATGATCGAGCAGGCCCCGATACGGCAATTCTCGCCAACAAGGGTCTTTCCGCGTAAATGCACGAAGGCTTCGATGACGGTGTCAGGTCCCACCGTGACCGCCGAATCGATCGTAACGGTCTCCGGTTTCTCGATGGTGACGCCCGCGAGCATGAGATCGCGGGTCTTGCGGTCCCTAAGAAGGCGGTCCACCGCCGCCAGTTCCACCCTATTGTTAATGCCGAGCACTTCGCTCGAGTCGTCCACTTTAACCGCGAAGACAGGGTCGCCCGCGCGGTCCAGCAGCGCGACGACATCCGTCAGGTAGTATTCGCGCGCGGCATTGTTCGGGACTACGTGATCGATCTCGCGCCAGAACGCCTCGGAGCGGAAGCAGTAGATCCCTGAGTTGATCTCGCGGACCGCGAGTTGTTCGGGCGAACCTGCCTTCTGCTCGACGATGGCGGCGACCCGGTCGCCCTCGCCGCGAAGGATCCGGCCATAGCCTGTAGGGTCGTCCAGAACCGTGCTGAGCACCGTCCCTCCACCCCCGCCGGCCATCTGCCCTTCCACCAGGCGGCGCAGAGTCTCCGCGGAAATCAGGGGGCAATCGCCGTAGAGAATCAGCAGCGGTCCGGCGAGCGAATCCAGTTGCGGCCTGCCGCACATTAACGCGTGGCCAGTGCCTTTCTGCTTTTCCTGGTGGATGAAGCCAACGTCCCGGCTGCGCAGAAGTTCCCTCACGGCCTCGGCCTGATGGCCAATGACGACGAAAACCCTCTCCGGCAATGCGATCTGGAGCGCCGTGTCGACGACGTGTTCGACGAGTGTCTTGCCCCCGGCTGAGTGGAGAACCTTCGCCCTTGCGGACTTCATCCGCGTTCCCAGGCCGGCGGCCAGGATCACGATTACGGGTTGAACAGGGGAGCTCATTGCCAGGTTTTCTCATGATAGCCGCAATGCATCGAGGAATTCTGGTACCTTGTCATTTCAGAACAATGACGCGCGACGAAGCCTGGGATCTGCTCTGCGAGTACACCAAGTCCGACTCCCTTCGCAAGCACGCCCTCGCCGTAGAAGCCTGCGTGGCCGCCTATGCCCGCAAGTTCGGTGAGGACGAGACGAAATGGTCGGTGACCGCTTTGCTGCATGATTTCGACTACGAGATTCATCCTGCGGCGCCCGATCACCCCATGAAGGGCGAGCTGATTCTTGCCGATCGCGGCGTGGATGCGGAGATCCGGCGCGCCATCCTTTCGCACGCGAACTATAGCGGCGTTTCCCGCGAATCCGAATTGGAAAAGACGCTGTTCGCCTGTGACGAACTGGCCGGCTTTCTGACCGCGGCGACGTACGTCAAGCCGACTCGCAGCATCCACGATTTGGAGGCAGCCTCGGTCCGCCGCAAGCTAAAGGATAAGGCATTCGCCCGCAGCGTCAGCCGCGACGACATTCTGCAGGGAGCGGCGCTGATGGGAGTGGATCTGGAACAGCACATTACTTTCTGCATTCGCGCAATGCAGGAACGCGCCTCGCAACTCGGGCTGGAAGGTACGCCCGTGGCGAACGCGTAGGCAGCCATGCGTTCGTATGTTGGATGGCTGCTGTGGTTGGCGGCTACCCCGTCTCTCATGTCGCAAGAAAACTACCGCAAACCCGCCAAGCCAATCCTTGATGTTCTGGACAGTCCGGCGACGCCTCGTGTCCTGCTGAGCGCGGACCGGCGGCATCTGCTGTTCGCTCAGGGTGTGCGATACCCGGCGATCGTCGATTTGGCCAGGCCAATGCTTCGGCTTGCGGGATATCGCATCGATCCCAGGAACAACGGGCCGCACCGGCCGCCGTATTTTGTCTCGCTCGAACTGCAACCCTTGCCGGATGAAGGGCCGCTACCGCCCAAACGCCCGATAGCGCTGCCTCCGGGAGCCAAGATCGGGGTCCCGGAGTGGAGTCCGGACGGTCACCGTTTTGCCTTTCTGCGCTTTCTCGAAACCAAAGTGGAACTGTGGGTGTACCACGTTGCCACGAACAAGTTCACGCGCGTGGCCGAACCGGTCAACGCTGCGCTCGGCGATTGCTACGACTGGTTGCCCGGGAGTCAGTCTTTACTGGTGGAGCTGATTCCATCCGGCCGCGGCGCCGCGCCGGAACCTCCCGAAGCTCCGGCCGGACCGAACATCCAGGAATCGTCTGGCAGCACCGCACCGGTCCGGACCTACCAGGATCTGTTGACCTCGGCTTCCGACGAGCGGCTGTTCGAGCATTATGCCGCCAGCCAACTTGCCATCGTCAACGCAGCGGACGGTTCAACGAGACCGCTGGGCCCGCCGGGGTTGTTTCGTGAGTTCATCGCTTCCCCCGACGGCAGGTTTTTCTTTGTCGCGCGGCTGTCCAGACCCTTCTCGCGGCTACATCCGGCGGGCTATTTTCCAGCCGAACTCGAAATCTGGGACCGGGACGGAAAGCCGGTTCGCACTGTGGCCAGCTTGCCGCTGGCCGAAGTCCCGATCGACGGCGTGCGAACCGGTCCGCGCCTGATCGAGTGGAAGCCGACCGAACCGGCGACTCTGATATGGGCCGAAGCGCTGGACAACGGCGACCCGAAACGAAAAGTCGAGCGCCGCGACCGGCTGATGGCTCTGGCCGCTCCGTTCTCCGGAGACCCGGTTGAGTTGACCCGCACGCAACATCGCCTTTCCTCCGTCGACTGGCTCGAACGGGACAATGCGGCCTGGATCGTCGACTACGACCGGGACCGGCGCTGGATGCGCACGTTTCTCTGGAGGCCGGATCATCCGCTCGATCAGATCTTCAGCCGCAATATTCGGGACCGCTACCGTGATCCGGGAACGCCCGTCCGGCGCCTTCAGCCGAACGGCCATCGCGCCATCTGGCAGCACGGCGATGCCATCTTCCTGAACGGCTCTGGCGCGACCGCTCGCGGCGACCGGCCGTTTCTCGACCGGTTCCATCTCACCACCCGCCAGGCGGATCGGATTTTCCACTGCACGGATAACGCCTACGAATATGTCGCCGCCCTGATGGCGGATGACGCGACCCGCTTCATCACCAGCCATGAGAGTCCGGCCGAGCCGCCGAACTACTATCTGCGCGACTCGAACCGCCCCGATCGCCAGCCGATTACCACCTTCAGCGATCCCACGCCACAGTTGCGGAAGATCCGCAAGCAACTGGTGACCTACCGGCGCGCCGATGGAGTGCAGCTTTCCTTCACGCTCTATCTCCCGCCGGACTATCAGGAAGGAACCCGCCTCCCAACCGTTCTCTGGGCGTACCCGCGCGAGTACACCGATGCGGGCACGGCCGGGCAGGTCTTGGGCTCGACCCAGCGTTTCACCCAGGTAAGCGGGCCGTCGCACCTCTTCTTCCTGCTGGCAGGGTATGCGGTGCTCGACAACGCAGCCATGCCGGTTGTCGGGGATCCGGAGACGGTGAACAACACCTACATCGAACAGATCGTCAGCAGCGCCAAGGCGGCCATCGACAAGGCCCAAGCGATGGGAGTCACCGATCCCGAGCGCGTGGGCGTGGGAGGGCATAGCTACGGCGCCTTTATGGCCGCGAATCTGCTGGCGCATAGCGATCTATTCCGCGCCGGGATCGCCAGAAGCGGCGCGCACAACCGGACGCTCACGCCGTTTGGCTTTCAATCGGAACCGAGGACGCTGTGGGAGGCGCCGGAGGTGTACCTGCGCCTATCGCCGATCATGGCTGCAAATCGGATCCGCGCGCCGCTGTTGCTGGTCCACGGAGAGATGGACAGCAATTCCGGGACATTCCCCCTTCAGTCGGAGCGGATGTATCAGGCCGTGCGCGGCAACGGAGGCGCGACCCGGCTGGTGACGCTGCCCTATGAATCTCATAACTACGTGGCGTACGAGTCGGTAGCGCATACCATCGCCGAGATGATCGACTGGTTCGACAAACACGTCCGGAATGCGGTCGCGCAGTCCGAGTAAGCGAGTGAAATCGCAGGCTTTTGGACCGTTTCACGCTATCATGATTGTCGGGATGCGGCAGCTTGGTCGCTATCGGGTGGTCGGCGAACTCGGGCGCGGGGCCATGGGTGTGGTGTATCGCTGCCTGGATCCGACGATTGGGCGGGAAGTCGCTCTCAAAACCATCAAGATGACGGAACTCGCAACGCCGGAATTGCGGGCGAAGCAGCATGAGCGCCTGTTCCGCGAGGCGCGTTCGGCCGGTATCCTCAATCACCCCGTCATTGTCACCATCTACGATATCGCCGAAGAGAATGGAGAAGCCTTCATCGCGATGGAGTTCGTCAACGGCAAGACGCTCGAAGCGTTGATGGCCGGGGGCGAAACCATCGGAGGCGAACGGCTGATCGGCATCCTGCGCGAGACTGCCGAGGGGTTGGACTACGCCCACCGCAAGGGCATCATCCACCGCGACATCAAGCCGGCCAACGTGATGGTGAACGAACAGGGCCGCGTGAAGATCACGGACTTCGGCATCGCCAAGATCACCGACATCGAGCAGATGACGCAATCCGGCATGATCATGGGCACGCCGAACTACATGTCGCCGGAGCAGGTACAGGGCAAACCTATCAATGGCCAGGCCGATCAGTATTCGCTGAGCGTCATTGCTTACGAGATTCTCACCGGGGAACGGCCCTTCGTGGCCGATCAACTCCCGACGATGGTCTACAAGATCGTCTGCGAAGAACCCGCCCCGCCGCAGCGATTGAATCCCAGCCTTGGGCCGAAAATCGACATGGTGCTGCGGCAGGGACTGGCGAAAACTCCGCAGGAGCGCTTCGCGTCCTGCACTGCGTTCGCTGAGGCCCTGGAGAAAGCCTGCAGTGCGACGCCGGGGTGGAAGAGCCTGCCGCGGGGCGGGAGCCAGTCCTTGCCGACGCTGACGGAAGCGCCGCAGCCTGCAGCGATGGTCGAGCCGGCTCCGCCAGCAATCTCGCTGCCGCCTCCGGCCTCCAAGATCCGGTTGCAGGAGGAGCCTCGCAGCCGGGTTCCGTTCTTCGTCTTGCTGGTTCTCGCAGTTGGTTTCGCGGCTGGGGGCTATTGGGTGTGGCGGAACGTGCTGACACCCACCCAAACCGTGACCTCGACGGATCTGCCCGTCGCCACGCCCGTTCCATCCTCGTCGATACCGGCCGGGACCGTAACTCCCGCGGTGGACTCCGCCCCACAGCAGACGGCCGCCGCCGAGCCCGCCGGCACTCAAACATTGCCTGTGGCTGAACCCGTCGAGTCTGGGAAGAAGCCGGCGGCTGAGCCAACGGCTGTACCGGACGAGCCCAAGTCCGGGCAGACGGAAAGGCCCAAGCCGCCGGTGGAGAGGCCGAAACCGGCTGTGGAGAAACCGAAGCAGCCGGAGCCTGAAGCCGTGGTCGTCTGGCGGGACGTGAAAGTGCGCACGCAGCCATCCGGCGCCCGTGTGGTTCTTGACGGCCTGGCCGGCACGGCCTGCCGCACCCCGTGCACTGTGAAAGCGGACGCCGGCAACCACACCGTCGTTGCAAAGCTGGATGGCTTTCCAGAGGTACGGCGGACGTTCTATGTCTCGGACGAGCCTGTCGACCTGTTGATCACGTTCCAGAAGGCGGACGAAGCGGAGCCGGCGAGGCCGGTCCCGGCCCGCGGGGCGATCGGCACCGTCTATTTGCGCTCGGACCCCGCCGGGGCCGCGGTTGTGGTCAATGGAAAGCCTTGGCCAAAGCGGACTCCCACGCAGATCGACCTGCCGCCCGGATCGCACCGCATCATCGTGGAAAAAGGCGATCAGCGCGCCGAGCAGACGGTCTCGATCCGCGAAGGCGACATGAAGCAGATCTCCGTGAATCTCGATCGGTAGTCGACTTTGGCGAGTGGAGCCGGTTTC
>JBJXGR010000500.1:0-2922 GCA_046160045.1 Bryobacteraceae bacterium | reverse complement strand
GCGTGAAGCCCGCGGGTTCTTTCGGAGCCGCGACCGTCAGGGAGCGGTGGCTCCTCACCGGTCAACATGCATCGCCACCGCTCGCTCACGCTCGCGGCTCAGAAGGCTTCATGGCGGCGATCGGCCGGTTTTCTTCCAGCCTCTAACACTCACGGTTCGGAGCCAACGCCTACAGGAGCCGGCCCCGGACTGGCCCACCCGATTCAATGGAGTCAAAATGGATAGAACCGCCGTGTGTTCCCGTGTTCTCGTGTGGACACTGGCTCTCGTTCTTCCCTGCCTTCTGCCTGGGCAACGCCCGGCGCCCGGCGGCAAGACGATCGTCGCCATCACTGCGGGCGGCGGCGACGTTCTGCGCGGCGCCGGGGGCACGCTGGCGAAGTTCATCGACGAAGGCTTCCGCGTCTTCGTCATCCAGGCCGGCAATGACGAGAAGAACTCCGTCGGCCTGAGTCCTGCGGACACCCGCCTGGCCAACAATGCCGAGACGGAAGAAGCCGCGCGGGCGTTGGGTATCACCGAGGTCTTCAACCTCAACAATAAGAGCGGCGAGTTGAGCCAGTTGTCGAGCAACGAACTACGCAACCAGATGTCGGCGCTGATCCGCTATTACAAACCGCAAAAGCTGTTCATTCCCGATCCGTTTATTCACTACGAGCCGGAGTGGGACCAGTTCTGGACGGCGCGCGCGGCGGAAGAGACGAACTATTCGAACTCCGGCTATTTTCTGGCGGAGCTGACGCGCATGGGGATTGGCGGACACGGCGTGGCCGAGACGTATTACTATTCCGCGCATCGCCCCTACCGGCCGGGCGAGGGCGGTCACAACGACGCGAAGTTCATGCCGATCGACATCACCCGGACGTTCTCCCGCAAGGTGGAGGCCTGTTTGAAACTGCGCACGGCGAACCTTGCCTACGCCACACACGTCAAGCGCCGCCTGGAATTGATGGGCAGGCCGGCGTCGCTTCTCGACGCGGTGAACGACTCGACCACGCTCCCGCTGGTGCGCGCCCTGCTCGAGGAACTTGCCGGGACCATCGGGAACAAGCACGGCTTCCGGTACGGCGAAGAGTTCAACTACCATGGTTCCCCGCCGGGCCGGAAATCGGCTCTGCCGCCGTGGGTCACCGAGAAGGCGAAGCCGCTCTCGTCAAGGCCATAGCGCCGGACTGCCCGAATACCGTCTATCGGTTTTCGAATCCCTGCTGATTCCTTGACATGCGCAACTTTTGCACGAGTGAGGCAATTGGCCAAAAAAAAATGTGACCGATTGAACGAATGTTGTATACTCGCCCCTATCCGGCGGCGCAAACCGCTCAAAGTCACATTGGTTAGGGTCAGGAGGTCTTAGTTGAAACAGGGGACAGCGATTCGTCTGATTCTGCTCGGTTTGGTCGCCGTGTTGGCGCTGTTCGCGCAACTCGGCTCCGACGGAGCCATCTTGGGTGTAGTCAATGACGCCACCGGGTCGGTCGTGGTGGGGGCAAACGTCACAACAACCAACCTGGACAACGGTTTACGCAAGTCCGTCACCACCAATGAAGCTGGGATCTTCGAGATTCTGGCCCTGCCGAAAGGCAACTATACGGTGACCGTCACGATGGCCGGCTTCAAGAGCTGGACCGTCAGGCAGGTCGACGTGGGCGTCGGTGAGCGTCGCAGGATCGCGCCGGTTCTGGAGGTCGGTGAAGTCACCGAGCAGGTCTCGGTGCAGGACACTGTCGAACTCATCCAAACCGACAAAGCATCGGTGGGCGCCACCGTCGAACAGAAGCAGATCGTGGGCCTGCCGTTGAACGGCCGCAATCCGATCCAGTTGGTGTTGCTGGTGCCCGGGATGCGGTTCGTGTCGAATCGCAGCGGCCCGGAGCGCGGAACCACGGTGCAAGGTCTCGGCAACCGCCCGGACGTCACCGAATTCCAGGTCGACGGGCTGAACGCCAATGCAGGCATGGACGAACGGGCCATCACGATCCCCAACGTCGACACGATCGGTGAGTTCAACGTCGAAACGGCGAACTTCAGCGCGGAGCACGGCCGCAACCCTGTTCAGATCCAGATGGTGACCAAGTCGGGCACCAACAACTTCCATGGCTCCGCCTGGGAGTTTCTCCGCAACCAGAAGCTGGACGCGTTCAACACGTTTGCCAAGCGCCCTGGGGCTCTGAAACCCAAGCTGGCCCGGAACCAGTACGGCGGCACGATTGGTGGTCCGATCATCAGGAACCGCACCCACTTCTTCTTCGCGTACGAAGCGACGAAGATCCGCCAGGAATCCATCTACAACTCCATCGTCGTGCAGCCGGAAATGCTGCGCGGGGACTTCCGGAACATCGCCGCCGCGGCCGTGCGCGATCCGTTGAACGGCGGCCAGCCCTTCCCCAACAAAGCCATTCCGGAAGCGCGGTTCAGCAACGCTTCGAAGTTCTTCTTCCCCTGGGTCCTCCAGCCGAACTCGCCGGATGGCCGTTTCCGCTCGGTGGCGTCCCGGCCGGATGACACGTACGAATACGTCAGTCGCATCGACCACCAGATCACCAGCAACCACCGCATCTTCGGCCGCTGGATCATCTTCAACAACGAGCAGGGTATACCGGACTATAGGCCCGATATCGTTCAGGAGAACAAGACCAAGCAGCACAACGCCGGCCTCACCTACAACTACTCCATCACCCCGACGATGCTGCTGACCGTCACTGGCGGCTACACCAACTCGTTCAACCGGTTCAAGTCGCCCGTCGTTGGAATCGATAACCTGACCCAACAGGCTGGCATCCGCGGATTCCCCACCGCGGGGCGCGAAGGTTCCACGGGCCTGCCAACCGTTGGCATTTCCGGCTACACCGGCTTCAACGCTCCCTGGGGCAATCCGGGGCGTCTGTGGATGGAAGCCAAGAACGGCAAGGCTGGCCTGAGCAT
>JBJXGR010000499.1:0-36590 GCA_046160045.1 Bryobacteraceae bacterium | reverse complement strand
GGGAGACCGGCGAGACGGTAGGCGTGATCGGGAGCGACCGCGAGTGTGTTGCGGACGCCTAAACGCCGCAGATGGCTCTGAAGGAACGCGGGGTCGCCGGGCAGCGACAGCTTACCGGCCCGGCGCTTCAAGTGGATTTCCCAGATACTGGCGGCGCTGAAGATCAATTCCTGGGTGTCGTCGAGCAGGATGGTCCGCGCACGGGGCGACAGGCGCGCAGGTTCCGCGATTGCCCAGAGAACCACGTGGGTGTCGAGCAGGACTTTCACCGAAGGAACTCCTCCAGCTCGGAATCGGTGAGCGGCAGATCCCAGCCTTCCTGCCAGGTGATCTGGCCGGCGGCCGTGCCCAACTCGCGTTTAGCTTCGGGCACAATGGCGATGAGCCGAACCAAAGGACGACCTGCTTTGGCGATGATGACCTCTTCGCCGAGCAGGGCTTTCTCAATGAGTCTCGAGAGATGGGTCTTGGCCTGATGGACGTTGACTTCCATGTTCTCAAATTAGCTAAGTTTGATTAGTTTAGTCAACAAGGAGGCTTGCGGTGAAGACCGGGAATCATCCACCCGTAGAATCGCGCAAGCCAGCGGCTATGGCTGCAAAAAACGCCATCCGTCCGGTCTTCACGAAGATATCCTGGACTCATGACGCAATCGCTCAGGATGAATCCGACGCGGCGGACGCTGCTATGGACGGCACTCCTGGTGCCGGCAGCGGCGCTAAGCCAAGGCAAAGGCAAGGGCAAAGGCCGGGGCAACGGAGGCGGCCCGGCAGCGTTCTCCACGGTCGATCTGCGGATCATCCTCGACTACGCAGGCCAACACCCGAACCTGGTGTCGGCCGAGGCTCGGCGCTTGCCCCCGGGCCTCGAGAAGAATCTGCGCCGCGGCAAACCCTTACCGCCCGGCTGGCAGAAGAAGATCCTCGCCTTTCCCGCGCCGCTCGAAGGTCAGCTCTCGCCGCTGCCCGTCGGCTATCGCCGCGTGGTCGTCGACCGCTGGGCACTGGTCATCGCCGACGCGACCAACGTGGTGCTCGATGTCATCGACCTGATCAGGAGGTAGCAACAACGAAACAGAGCCGCCCGGATCCGGCTAGCTATAATGCCAACGCATGCACAGGTTTCTCCGGGTTTGTCTTCTGATCTTCACCGCCATCACCGTCCTGCTGTCTCAGCCGACGAAGCCCAGAACATTCTCTTCCCTCAGTGATTGGAAGGCCGGCACGTTCCGCGACGGCGGCGCCAATACCTATGTCGCGGCCGACGGCGGCATCCGCCTCATCAACGTCCGCGACCTCAATCGTGACGGCGCGGTGGATCTCGTCTTTGCCCACACGCACGAACACAACGAGAAGCTCGACCTGACCTTGTACTGGGGAAAGCGCGGCTTCGATGGCGGCCGGAAGTTGACCCTGCCGACCGAAGGCGGGCAAAGCGGCGCGGCGGCCGACCTGAACGGCGACGGCTTCCTCGATCTCATCGTCGCAAACCGGTTTGACGGCACCAAGACCGAGCTGAACTCGTATGTCTATTGGGGCGGCGCTCAGGGGTTCGACAAGTCCCGCCGCACGGAACTGCCAACGCAGGGCGCCGAGGCAGTCGCGGCCGGCGACCTGAACGGCGACGGCGTTGCCGATCTGGTCTTCGCCAACAGCGGATTGTCCTACCACGTCAGCGTGGATGCATTTCAGAAGTCCTTTCTCTATTGGGGATCGAAGAGCGGCTACTCCGCCGAACGCCGCACGACGCTCAAGACCGTCAATGGGCGCGACGTCAAGATCGCCGACCTCAATCGCGACGGCTTTCCGGACCTGGTGTTTGCGAACGAAGGCAATGAGAACGGCGAGGCGGGAGCCTGGATTTACTGGGGTTCGAAGGGCGGGAAGTTTGACGAGAGCCGCATGACGAAACTGCCGGGCGAGCGCAGTTCGTCGGTGGCGGTGAGCGACCTGAACGGCGACGGCTTCGTGGACATCGTGCAGGCCAACAACTTCCGGCTGAAGACCCGTGAACTCGGCATGTACAACATCGTCGACACGGACGCGATCGACTCCTTCGTGTATTGGGGCTCTGCCAATGGCTTCTCGACCAGTGCACGGACAGCGCTGCCGACGCGCGGCGCGCGCCACGCCCTCGCCACCGACCTGAACGGCGACGGGCTTGCCGACCTCGTGTTCGCCAATCACTCCGGCCCGGCGTCGTACATTTACTGGAACTCGAAACAGGGCTTTTCGCGGGACCGTCGCGCCGACCTGCCGACCCAGCACGCGACACAGGCAGCCGTTGCCGATTTCGACCGCGACGGCCGGCCGGACCTGGCCATCGCCAATTTCTCGAGCGGCGCTACCCACAACACGGATTCCCATGTCTATCTGAATGCCGGCGGTGCCTTCCCCCCCGCGAGGAGAACCGCTCTTCCCACCCACGGCGCGACCGGCGTCATCGCCGCGGACTTCAATCGCGACGGCGACCCCGACCTGGTCTTCATTAACAAGCTGGACGGTATCGACGGCGACCCGCTGGACTCCTGGATCTACTGGGGCAACGAGAATGGCGAATACTCCCCCACGCGACGCCTGGCCCTGCCGACTCACGGCGTGAACGCCTACTCCGCCGCGGACCTGAATGCCGATGGTTTCCCCGACCTCTACTTTCCCGGCGCGCCGCAACTGATTTACTGGGGCGCTCAGAGCGGCTTCTCGCCCAGCCGCAAGACGATCCTCAACACGAACAATTCGTTTTCCGCGCAGATCGCCGACTTCAACCGCGATGGCTACCTCGACATCGCCACCAGCCAGTGGTCCCCCGCCAAGGACGAGGTCAGCCTTTATTCGGGAGGCGCCAAAGGCTTTTCGGGCGATCGCCGTTTTCTCTTCCGCATCGGCGAACTGCGTTTCCACACGATCGCGGATTTGAACGGCGACCAGTGGGTCGATATTCTCTTCACCACCACGGACAATCGCGTCGTCATCTACTGGAACAGCGCTTCCGGATTCGACAATCAGCGCAAGACGGTGCTGCCGTCCGAGGTCGCGATTTCGGCCAGGGTCGCCGATCTGAACAAGGACGGCCACCTCGACATCGTCGTCTGCAATCTGTGGTCGAAGAATCCGCCGCCGGGCAAGCCGCGCTCGTTCGGCGGATCGCCGGAGGCGGGCACGTACATCTACTGGGGCGGCAAGGATGGATACTCCGTCTCCCGGCGGCTGACTCTCCAGACCATTGGCAACGAAGACGCGGCTGTCGCCGATCTGAACGGCGACGGCTGGCTCGATCTGGTGTTGACCAGCTATCACGCCGGAAGCACCCGGGCGAATCCCTCCTACGTTTTCTGGAATGGCCCTCGCGGCTTCGATCCCGCCAAGCCTACGCGGATCGAGACCAATTCGGGCTCCGGCGTGATCGTGGCCGACTTCAACCGCGACGGGCGCAAGGACATTCTCTTCGCCTGTCACTCCAAGGACGGCAATCACCGCAACGACTCGTATCTGTATTGGGGCGGTCCGGACGGCTTCTCCCCCAGACGCCGGGCCCTGATTCCCGGCCTCGGGCCGCACCTGTTCAATGTCGCCGATATCGGTAATATCTGGGACCGCTCGGACCGCTACGACTACGTCTCGCCGCCGATCGAGGGCGACGGCGCGGCGTGGTCCGCCATCGAGTGGAAGGCCGAGACGCCCTTCCGGACAAAGGTGGAGTTCCAGGTAAAGACCGCCGCGACGCGGGAAGCGCTGGCCTCGGCGGAGTGGATGGGACCCTCCGGGAAGTCGAGCGTCTACGCGCGGCCGGGTGAGATGAAGAACGCAAACGGCCGGTGGCTGCAGTTCAAGGCGGCGCTGGTGAGTCCGGACGACGCCAATACGCCCGTGCTGCGCAGCGTGACCGTGCGCTGAACCGGGCAATCCCCGGCCTCAAACACCCGCAATCCACATAACGCAACCCGCGAGTTGCGTTTCTTCCGAGCCGCGAGCGTCACAAGCCGTGAAAAAACAGGGACGTTCACCCCGTTTCACGGCCACAAATCGTTGATTCTCCACGAAACGTTGATCGGAAAACGGGGTGGATGTCCCGTTTTTTCGCAGATCTCCTTCCGCTTGCGGCTCTGATGGCTATGGTGGGGAAGTGGACCTCGAACCGCCAGGGAACTTTGCTTGAGAAAACGGCGTACTTCTGATTGTGACCCGCGAGGTCTTTCTTACCCAGCCACACAAGAAACTGGTGGCCTGGGTGTTGATTGTACTGGCCACGGCGGGCGCCGGCGCTGCTTGCTTTCTCCCTCCCTTGACCGATTCGCCTGCCTATTTCCAGTTCGCGGACCGACGGACGATCCTCGGCGTCCCGCGCTTCATGGACGTCGCCTCCAACGCTTCGTTCGCCATCGTCGGAGTTCTCGGGTTGATGTTCCTCTGGCGATCCCGGAGACGGCCGTCGGCTCTGTCGGTTTGCGAACCATGGGAATGGCTGGCGTTTGCGACCTTTTTCGTCGGGACGGTTCTGATCGCCGCCGGATCGGCGTACTTCCACCTCGAGCCGTCTCCAGCGACTTTGTTCTGGGACCGGCTCCCGATGGCGATCGCGTTCATGTCCTTGTTCGCCCTTGCGGCAGGTGATCGCCTGGACGCGAGAGCGGGACGCATTTTGTTCGCCCCGTTACTCGCATGCGGGATCGGCAGCGTTCTGTACTGGAGGCACACCGGCGACCTGCGGTTCTATCTGCCGGTCCAGTTCTTCCCCATGCTTGCGCTTCCGCTGCTGGCGCTCCTGCCCGCGCGATATATCCGCAGGAGCGATCTCGCAGCCTTGGTCGGGTTCTACGCGGTTGCGAAGTTGCTCGAGTTCGAAGACGGGCAGGTTCTGGCAGTGACCGGGTGGATCGGTGGCCACAGCTTGAAACACATCGCCGCCGCGATGGCGGCTGCCATGCTGCTGCGGACGGTCAGACCCAGGGACCCTTGACACCTCAGGGCCGCGCCGGCGGATGGAACTTTGCCTCAGAGTGTACGTATCTTGAATCATGAGCCGGGAAGTCATTCTTCTCGCCGTGTTCGTTCTTGATAGCTTGTATGGACTTTGGTGCCTGTTTCAGTTTCTCGCGGATCATTCCGTCGTTCTCCTGGTTGCTGCCATTGCCTGCGTCGTGTATGGTGCCGTTCGCTGCGCCATGTGGCTGCGCACAGCTTAGTCCTTGCTGGTCATTCTCAAGGAAGAGACGACATCTGGCCAGCATTGCCCGGCCCGCGCTATGATCAACCCAGAGCGGATGGACCCCGCCCTTCAGCCGCGCCCATACGCGACGATGTCAGGAGCTTAGATGCCTGACGACAAGCACAACGGCCAAGAGGTACCGATCACGCGCGCTGACCTCGACCGCTTGATGCAGATCATGGCAGATGAGTTCACAAAAACCCGTTCGGAAATCGGCTAGGTTCGCGGTCAACTCGCCAACCTCACGACACACGTTGACCGAATCGACGCGAGCGTCGCCAGCATCTTCCAGACCCTCGCGAGCTTCACCCGCGAGCACACCGCCATCGAGCAACAGAATCGAGAGATCCAGGCCGAACAGCACGCCCAGCAGCGCTCCATCGATGATCTCGACGCCCGCCTGCGTAAGCTCGAGGGACCCCGTCCCTAACGCTACAGCGACGTCCAGCCACCGTCCAACATCAGGTTGGTCCCGGTGACATACGCCGACGCGTCCGAAGCCAAAAACACCGCAGCGCCCTGAATGTCGAGGTTGTCCAGCATCCGGCCGATGGGAACGCGCTTGCAGTAGTTGTCGACGAAGGCTTGCGGCTGCTGATTGAAGAAGCCCCCCGGCGAGATGCAGTTGGCCCGAATGCCGAATTTGCCGTAGTAGTTGGCCAGGTAGCGCGTGAAGTTGATCATGCCGGCTTTGACGAAGGTGTAGTCCGGCGGCTGCTTCATGGTCGTGCCCTCGTAGAGGGTCGGATCGTTTGCGACCACGCCGTAGATGCTGGAGATGTTGATGATGGACCCGCTGCGCCGCTCGACCATCGATGGCATGTAGGCCTGGCACATCGCCATCAGGCCGATCATGTTGCCCTGCGCGCTGAACATCCAGTCCTCGGGCTTTTGTGTGTCGAAGCCGCCGCCCCGGGCGCACACGGCGCTGTTGACCAGAACATCGAGCCGGCCATAGCTGGCGAGCACCCGGTCGCGGAGTTGATTGATCGAGTCGACGCTGGTCACGTCCAGTCCGAACGCCTGCGCGTCGAGTGCGCGGTCGCGCAGCCGGGCGGCGAAGGCCTCGCACTTTGCGAGATCGCGCGAAGCGATCAGGACGGTGGCGCCGGCTTCCGCCAGCCCTTCCGACAGGCTGCCGCCGAATAAAGGACCAGCGCCTCCGGAAACCAGCGCGATCCGGTCTTTGAGAGAAAAACGGTCGAGTACGGCCATTGGGATCAAGTTCCTTTTATGGGAGTAGGGTCACCGGTCGAGGCGCGACCAGCGCTTTCAATTGGGGGATATCGAATTCCTGGAACAAACCAAAGCAAAACAACTCGGGAGTTTTGTCGGCGGTGAGGTTCTGAGTCAGGATGTCGCCGAGGCTGCCGAACGATCCTGAAAGCGCTACCGAGTCGATGGTCCGGTCGTCCATCGCCGCCGCGGCGAGGGCGATCAGGCTGGTCCGCGGGCCGATGCCGCGCACGGCCACCGGACCGCTGGTCCGGGCCCACCGGGCGATCGCCACAATCTGGCTGGCATCGAGTCCCAGCGGCCGTTCGCCCAGCGCCGCGATCAGGATCGCGAACAGGAAGTCGCGCTTCGCGATCTTCGACTCCCCGAAGTAGAAGGGATCCAGCGCCACGACACGCTGGCCATTCGCTGTGAGCTGGTTGACTTCGCCGGCCAATCGAGCGCGGCCTTCGTCACCAAACAGGAGCGTCGTGCCGGAAGCGCCGCCGGGCGTGAACTCCACTGCCGGCACCGTCCACTCATCGTTCAACGACAGCCGCCACGACGTGACGTTCAGGTTGCTCTGCCGTTCGCTGCCGGCCTTGGTGGCCCGCACGTGGAAGGTCCTGGCTCGCAGCAATTCCCGCAAACGATCGCGATCCGGCGAGCCCGCCTTCGGGAGATCGCGCGCGAGTTCCAGTGCGACCGAGTGAAAATCCCTGCTGTCCGCGGGGATCTCGACGCGCAGTTGTTCGGCCGTCCGGACCTCCTGCGCGGAGGGAATGTCCTCCACCGGGAAATCGGCGCTGCCGCCGTAGAACGCATCGCGCAGGAGACGATAGAAGGCCTCACGGTTGTCCTTGCCGTAGTTGTGACCCTGATCGTGGTTGATGTGGTAGCGCAGGCGGTCTTCGGCGTCGAACAACCGGTAAATCGGCCTCGCCGCGTACAGCAGCGGGCTGACCGCGTAGTCGGCGCGGAAACAACAGGAGTCCTTCGCGTTGTAGGTCAGCAGCGCCGCGCGAGGCGCCAGCATCGCGGTCAGGTGCGTGTAGTCGAGCACCGCCGCCAGATCCGAGGGGGTCTGTTCGGAGTCGCCCAGGTCGAGTTCCGGCCATTGCGAGCGGGTGACGTAGCTCGAATAGCCGGCCACCGGATTGGCCAACCGCACGCGCGTGTCGAGCGAACTGATGATGATCGTCTGCCAAGCGCCGCCGGAGAGGCCGGTGACGCCCACCCGTTCGGGGTCGGCGTTGGGATGCTGCAGGAGGATGTCGAGCGCGCGCCGCATCGACAGGTAAAACGGCGCCAGGCCGCTCGATCCTGTCAGGTCGATCTGGTTCATGCGGTAGTGCACGAAACCAGGGGTATCGAGCTGCCCGCGCCCCACCCACTCCGGATTCAGCGCCAACATGCCGCGCTTGGCCAGGTTGATGCACCGCTCCTGGATGTAAGGGGTGGCGACACCATCTTTCTCGTGCCCGTTGACGTTGAGAATCGCCGGCGTCTTCCCCGTCAACTGGCGCGGTTCATAGAGCAGCGCCGGAATCCACATCCCGGGGATCGCTTCGTATCGCAGCTTTCGAACGCGGTAAGCCGGGCCGCCGTCGATTTCGCCCACCCACTCCACGCGGGTTGGCGCCTCGTTCCACCGGCGCGCCTCGCCCCGCAGAATGACCTTGTCCAGCACTTCGGCGCGCAGGCGCGAGGCTTCGCGCTGCCAGTCCTCTGCGGAGCGCACGGGCGGCATCGCCTTGACGCGTCCCGCCGTGTAGACCTGCACCTCGAGCAGCGGTTGATTGGGATCAAGAATCGGCTTTGCCAATGCCGCTTCCACGGCGGCCGGCTGCGCAAAGCCAACGGCCGATCCGGCGATGAGGGCCAGGCCCGCAAGATGAGTGCACATTCGTTGTCCTTTTGAGTCCTTATGATCTTACCTGTTCAGGCGGTTCCTGACAGCAGGCCCCGGGTTGCGGTTAACTCTTGAAGATGGACATGCGTTCGTTCTTCCTCCTGATGGTTTCGCTGGCGGGCGTTCACGCTCGAGATCTGCGCGGCGTGGTCGACCTGCACGTGCACTCCGACCCGGACGTCGTGCCGCGCTCCATCGACGCAATTGACGCGGCCAAACTCGCCCACTCACGCGGGATGCGGGCCCTGCTGCTGAAGAATCATTACGAGCCCACGGCCTCGCTCGCCTACCTGGTGCGAAAGGAGGTGCCGGGAATCGAAGCCTTCGGCGGCATCGTGTTGAACCGTGCGGTGGGTGGGATCAACCTTGCGGCCGTCGAACGGCTGCCGAAGGTCAAAGGGGGCTACGCGCGGGTGGTCTGGATGCCCACGTTCGACGCCGAGAACCAGGTTCGGGACTCGAAGCAGGATCGTCCGTTTGTCAGGGTCTCCCGCAATGGAAAGCTGCTGCCAGAGGTCACGCAGGTGATCGCGGCCATCGCCCGGGCGAAACTCGCTCTGGCTACCGGGCACTCGGCGCCCGCGGAAGTCCTGCTGCTGATTGAAGAGGCTCGCCGCCAGGGTGTGGAACGAATCCTGGTGACCCACGCCATGCTGGCTCCCGTCCGCATGACGATCCCGCAGATGCGGCAGGCGGCCCGGCAGGGCGCGATGATTGAGTTCGTCTACAACGCGCTGATCGGCCCACAGAAGATGTTCGCACCCGCGGACTACGCCAAGGCAATGCGGGCCATCGGTGTGGATCATTGCGTGATGTCGAGCGATCTGGGGCAAGCCGGCAATCCGCTGCACCCCGATGGTTTCCAGGCGTTTCTCGAGGCGATGGCGGCCGCCGGGTTCACGTCCGCCGAACTCGACCGCATGAGCAAGACCAATCCCGCCCGCTTGCTGGGCTTGCCTTGACGCCACCCGCCGCGATACGTTGCCATGTGAGCCTCATGACCTCTCTTCAACTGCATTGGGTCCAAGTGCCCCTCCACGAGCCGTTCCGGATCTCGAACGGCTCGGTCTCCGTGAAGGACGCCATCCTCGTCGAGTACACCGCTGACGGTGTTACGGGATGGGGCGAAGCCTCGCCGATGGCGGGAAGCTTCTACTCCGTGGAGACACCTTCGTCCACGTGGGATGCCTTGATGCGGATGGCGCCTTCGGTGCTTCGCGACCCCAAGGTGGATCTGGATACGCTGATTGCGGGGGAGGCATTCGCAAAAGCGGGCATGGTCGGCGCTCTGGTTAATCACGAGATCCGCTCCGAAGGCCGTCCGCTGTGGGATTGGCTGGGTTCGACCCTGCGGCCGGTGCCCTCCGGGGTCGCGATCGGACTCTACGACACGATCGACGAACTGCTGGAACGGGTGGACCGCTTCGTCGCCGAGGGCTATCGGCGCGTCAAGATCAAGATCAAACCCGGCTGGGACATCGAACCGGTGTCGCGCATCCGCGAAAGGTATCCCCTTCTTCCGCTGATGGTCGATGCCAATGCCGCCTACTCGCTCCAGTACCGCGAGGTCTTCCGGGAATTGGACCGCTTCAAGCTGATGATGTACGAGCAGCCGTTTGCGCGCCACGACCTGGCCGGCATGGCTGAACTCAGCCGGACGGTGGAGACCCCGGTCTGCGCGGATGAATCCGCCGAGACGTTTGAGATGGTCGAAGAAATGATCCGCCTGGGCTCGGCGAAGATCCTCAACATCAAGATCCAGCGGGTAGGCGGGATTCGGAATGCCCTGCTCATGTACGAAATGGCGACCCGGGCCGGGTTGCCCTGTTGGATGGGCACGATGCCGGAACTCGGGATTGCCAGTATTGAGGCGGTCCACCTCGCCACGCTGCCCAATTTCCTGTACCCGACCGACGTCGAAGCCTCCAGCCGCTGGTACACCGACGATGTGGTGGACCCGCTGATCTCGATCGATGGCGAAGGCTACCTGCATCCGGGAATCTGCGAGGTGAACCGGGCGAAGGTGGCGAAGTACCGGATCGAGCACGAGATCATCCGCTAGCAGCCTGTGGCGCAATGTCGTCTCGAGCGACTGAAGCGTCCTGAAACCGCTGCGAATACAGAGCCGCGACCGGAAGGGAGCGGTCATTCTTTGACCTTTGCCACAGCCTGCTAGCCCGGCAGAAGGGCGAGCTAAAGCTGGGCGAGCTAAAGCTCACCGCGGACTGAAGTCCGCCCCAAGAGGTTGGGGGGCCGCTATCATAGGGAACATGCCGTTGTCTGCCGGACGCATCTGGGTCGCCGCGTCTCTCTGTCTTCCCGCGGCCTTCGCCGTCGATTTTCAGCGGGAGGTCCGGCCACTGCTGGCCAAACGCTGCTATGCCTGTCACGGCCCCGACGAGCGGTCGCGCATGGGCGATCTGCGTCTCGATACGCACGAGGGAGCGACCGGTAAGGGCGGCGGCGCCGCCGGCATTGTCCCCGGCGATAGCAGTGGCAGCCGAGTTTCGGCGCGAATCGCGGATGAGAAGCGGCCCATGCCCCCGAGCGGTCCCCGTTTGTCGCCGGCCGAGATCGGCCTGATCCGCAAATGGATCGACGAAGGCGCGAAGTACACCGCGCACTGGGCGTTTGAGAAACCGGTCCGGCCGGCGCGTCCCGCGGTCCGCCAGACGGCGTGGGTTCGCAACGACATCGACGCGTTCGTGTTGGCCCGCCTGGAGAAAGAAGGACTGGCTCCCTCGCCCGAAGCCGATCCGCATACGCTGGCGCGGCGGGTGGCGCTGGACTTGACCGGCCTGCCGCCGGAGCCCGAGGTCGTGCGGCAGTTCGTTCAAGACAAGTCGCCCGAGACATATGAGCGGCTGGTCGACCGCCTGCTCGCTTCGCCGCAGTACGGCGAACGATGGGCGCGGGTGTGGCTGGATCTGGCTCGCTACGCCGATACCCAGGGCTACGAGAAAGACAATCGCCGCAGCATCTGGCCGTATCGCGACTGGGTGATCCGGGCGCTGAACGGCAACATGCCGTTTGACCGGTTCACCGTTCTGCAACTGGCCGGCGACCTGCTGCCGAACCCCGCCGAGGACCAACTGGTGGCCACCGGTTTCCATCGCAATACGATGACCACCACCGAGGGCGGCACCGACGACGAAGAGTTCCGCGACGCCGCGGTGAAGGATCGGGTCGCTACCACCGGCTTGATCTGGATGGGTCTTACCGTGGGCTGCGCGCAATGTCACACGCACAAATACGATCCCGTCGCCCACAAAGAGTTCTACCAGCTCTACGCCTTCTTCAATCAGAGCGAGGACAGCGACAAACCGGAAGATGTCCCGGTGTTAAAACTCGGGGACGCCTCGACGCTGATCATGCGCGACCTGGAGGGCGAAAAGCGCCGCGTCACCCGCATTCACGAACGGGGCAACTTTCTGAATCCGGGCGCGGAAGTACAGCCGGCCGTGCCTGCGTCGTTCCATCCATTTCCGGCGGAAGCTCCCCGCAACCGGCTCGGCCTGGCGCAGTGGCTGGTGGACAAGGACAACCCGCTCACCGCGCGCGTCACGGTGAACCGCTTCTGGGCGCGGCTGTACGGGACCGGCCTGGTGGACAGCGAAGAGGATTTCGGCACGCAGGGCAATCCTCCCAGCCATCCCGAACTGCTCGACTGGCTGTCCACGGAGTTCCAGCAGAATGGCTGGGACATCAAGGGAATTCTCAAAACCATCGTGATGTCGGCGACGTATCGACAGTCGTCGGCCGTTACACCAGAGCTAACGGAGCAGGACCCGCGAAACCGGCTGCTGGCGCGAGGCGCGCGCTATCGCCTGGACGCCGAGGCCGTGCGCGATCAGGCCCTGGCCGTGAGCGGTCTCCTTTCGCGCAGGCAGTTCGGCCCGCCCGTGATGCCCTGGCAGCCCGAGGGCATCTGGATGGTCGTCTACAACGGCGAACGGTGGGTGACCAGCGAGGGGGAAGACCGCTACCGGCGGGGCCTCTACACGTTCATGCGCCGGACGTCGCCCTATCCGTCGATGATCAACTACGACGCGCCCACGGGCGAGACCTGCACGGTGCGCCGCATCCGCACCAATACCCCGTTGCAGGCGCTGACGACTCTGAACGATCCGGTGTCGATGGAGGCGGCGCAGCAACTTGCCGTTCGCGCGGTGCGGGAATCGTCGGCGTCGGACATCGAGCGGGCGGAGCATATGTTCGAGATGGTGCTGGTGCGGCCGCCCAGCCGCCAGGAAGTGCGCCGGCTGGTGGCCCTGCATCGCGAGACGGCCGCGGAACTGAGGCGGAATGCCGAGTCACAATACAAGCTCGCGAACTACGACCGCACCATGTACCCCGCCGACCGCGAGGTGGTGCTGGTCAAGGATGCGAGGTCGGAAGCCGTCGAGTGGCAGTACACCCTGGACGAACCCGGCGCGGGCTGGGAGAAGCCCGGGTACGACGCGTCGCGCTGGCTGAAAGGCAGGGCACAGTTCGGCCAATACAAGGAGGTGGCGAAGCCTCCGGCCGGCCTCAAGATCGGCACCCACTGGGAGTCCGAACAACTCTGGCTGCGCATGGAGTTCGATGCACCGGAAAAGCTGGAAGACCTGAAGCTCCACCTGTGGACCACCGGGTTCTTCGAAGCGTTTCTCAACGGCGTACCGGCGATGTCGAGCATTCTCGACCGCGCGAACTACTACGAATACCGGATCGCGCCGGAAGCGGCGGCCACGCTGAAGTCCAAGGGCAATGTGCTGGCCTTCAAGGCCACGCGGTCGCGCGACCAGTCGACCGGCCAGTTGTTCGACACGAGCCTTCGCGGAACCACTCCCCTGCCCGCGGGCGCGCCGTCGAAGCAGGCTGCCGAGAAGGCGGCGTGGGTGGTGTTGGCGAACACGCTGTTGAACCTGGACGAGACGCTGACAAGGAGATAATCACGATGCCGCCCGAACTGGAACGACTTCACCTCGACACCCGACGGCATTTCCTCGAACGATGCTCGCTCGGCCTGGCCGGCATGTTTCTCCAGAGTGCCAAGGCGTCGGACAACCCGCTGGCGGTGAAGCCGCCGCACCATGCGCCCAAGGCGAAGTCGGTGATCTATCTCCACATGGCCGGCTCGCCCTCGCAGCTCGAACTGTTCGACTACAAGCCGGAGCTGATCAAGTACAACGGCAAGCAATGCCCGCAGCATCTGTTGGAGGGCAAACGCTTCGCGTTCATCAAGGGCGTTCCGCAGATGATGGGTACGCCGTATCAGTTCGCGCGGCACGGCCAGTCGGGCGCATGGATCAGCGAACTGCTGCCGCATTTCTCGAAATCCGCCGACGATGTCGCGATTATCCGGTCCATGACCACCGATCAGTTCAACCACGCGCCGGCGCAGTTGTTTCTGCACACCGGCAGTCCGCGATTCGGCGGCGCGTCGATGGGCTCGTGGGTGACGTACGGCCTGGGCAGCGAGAACCAGGACCTGCCCGGCTTCGTGGTGCTGGTGGGCGGGGGCAACAACCCCGACGCGGGCAAGAGCCTGTGGGGCAGCGGATTCCTGCCGAGCGTGTATCAGGGCGTGCAATGCAGGACACAGGGCGATCCGGTCCTCTACCTGAGCGACCCGGAGGGCATGACCCGTTCGCTGCGCCGCAAGACGCTCGATGCCATTCGCGACCTGAACCAGATGCAACCGGACCACGACCCGGAGACAGCCTCGCGCATCTCGCAGTACGAGCTCGCCTACCGGATGCAGGCGTCGGTGCCGGAGGTGATGGACATCTCGAAGGAGCCCCCGGCCATGCATCAGATGTATGGTTCGGAGCCCGGGAAAGTCTCTTTTGCGAACAATTGCCTGCTGGCGCGGCGGCTGGTGGAACAAGGCGTGCGTTTCGTCCAGCTCTTCCAATGGGGCTGGGATCATCACGGCTCCAGCCGCCGCGAAGACATCCGTTACGACCTGCCGAATAAGACGCGCGCGATCGACCAGCCCATCGCCGCGCTCATCAAAGACCTGAAGCAGAGGGGCCTGCTCGACCAGACCCTGATCGTGTGGGGCGGAGAATTCGGACGCACGCCCATGCGCGAGAACCGCGGCGGCAGCTACGGGAACTTCGTCGGCAGGGATCATCATCCGTACGGGTTCACCATCTGGATGGCCGGCGGAGGCATCAAGGGTGGATTGAACTACGGCGAGACGGACGAGATCGGCTACTATGCGGTGACCAACCAGGTCACGCCGCGGGACATTCAGGCCACGGTGCTGCATCAACTCGGTCTCGACCCATTCCGGCTGTCGTATGCGTACCAGGGGCTGAACCAGCGGCTGGTGGGTCCGACGGAAGAAGGCCGCGTGGTGAAGGATCTGCTGGTGTGACCAAGAGTGTGTGCCCGGCACCGCTCCCTTGAAAGTGGCGCGGACGACGTTTTTTGTCGCCCGGCGGGCGCGTACAGCAGGGACCCGGCTGCGCCACCCTCTCGCCCCAACTTTCATCACCTTTGGTGGGCCGCAGGCCCATGGGGACTCCCTTACGGTCGCGGCACGGATCGCGCGGCTAGTTCTTCGCGCGCCTGCTTCGCCAGATCCTGGTAGATCCCTCGGACCAGCGCCACCCGCTCCCGTAGCGCCGGCCCGCTCTTGCGTAGCACTTCGGGGTTGTCCCAGTTGCCCCGGCCGCCCTCCGGCGTTCCGCGGCGGATCAGATCTTCGATGTCGTCCAGTTGCTTCAGCCGGACGCTGACCAGGTCTTCCACGCGATCGACCTTCCAGAAACGGCCCTCGTCTACCCGGACGTAGACGGGCGTCGTGTGGGCGCCGGCCGCCCGTGCCGCGATCCAGGTGTTGTGCCGCACGGGCAGCGTGAACTCCAGGCGATAATCGTCGGGCGTCTCGGTGCGCGCCGCGCGGATCACCTCGCCCTGCGAAACGACTTCCAGGAATCGCGGCGGCACGACGCGGCTGGTGGCGCGAACCCGAATGCGAAGAGTTTCGCCGCGCTTCACCCGGATCTCCGACCCTGGCAACTGGCCGTTCACCGTGAACTCCAGCATCGGCCCGGTGGTCACGAAGGTGTTCCCGGCCTTCACGGCGCGGAACCAGGCATCGGGATCGAAGGTCTTGCCGGTGTAGGCATACACCCTCGACGTGCCGATCGTGTTCCCCCACGGCACGTCGCTCCCGGCCGAAGCGGTGAGCTTGAAGCCCAGGTTCAGAAACTCGTAATAGAGCTGTGTGTCGATGTCCCCGAATTCCGAGATCTCGGCGAAGTCGATCTTGCCGCGGGCCACGTTCAGCGTCACGTCCTGCCGCACGAAGAAGCCCATCGCCGGCGGCTGATAGGCGTGGGCGTAGCCGCTCAAGCCCCCTTGTTTGCGCACGGCGTCGAAAACGAGATCGTAGAGGTAATACTGCTCGGGATACCGCACGGGCGCCTGCAGGTTCATGTGAAGGGTATGTCCCTGAAACGACGTGCGGGGATCCTCCTGGCCCGGGACGATCGCGAACGTCCCTTCGGAGTGCCGCCCGGCCTTGCCGAACGCGTACTGCGCGAAGTACGTCTCGAGAGCGTCGCCCATGCGCACCACATTGATCATGTGAACGTCCTCGGCGTGGGCCCAGAACATCAGGCGGCGATTGGCTTCCGCATTCGCCCGCTCGTAGTGGACATGGCCGTCGCCCGAGTACCAGCCTTTTGACGGCATATCGACCCATCGCTCGAGCCGGACCGTTTCCGTCCGCTCCATTCCCGCCGCAACCTGCACCTTTCTTACTTGTGGCAGGTACTCCGGACCCTTGCCCGCGATCAGGGTGTACTCGCCCTCCGGCACCTCTGTTGAGAATCCACCGTCAACAAAGAATACCTTGTTCTGCTGCGGCGTCCCGGGCCAATAGCGCGCCTGGAAATAGGGCCGCACTTTGGTGAACCTCGGGTTGGATGGGTTCTGCGGGTAGACGAAACCGCCCCCGAGGAACGAGAACGACTCGGTGGGAACCACGATCTGCTGGTCGAAAGAGTACAACCCGGCCACCGCCGGCGTCGGCTTGCCCGTCGTCCCGTCCGTCAGGATCACCTTCAGCCTGCCCAGCCGAGGGACGCGGATGTCTAACCTGACATTACCGAGGGTGCGCCCATTCTGCGCCAGCGCAAGAGAGACTGGCTGCACGCCGGGACGCAAATTGTCGAGGTACAGAATGGCGTACAGGCGGTTCGCGTCTCCGGTCTCGACCGAGAACGGCTCCGCGCTCGAAACGTCGAGGTCACGCGACGAAAAGTCCGGAATGGTGTCCGCCGCCGGTCCGGATCGTTCCAGGCGTAAGATCACCACACCCGACGTGGCCGGCAAGTTCCGGGCCGCCGCGTGGTCTCCAGCCTGGAGGGATACACGCTCCATCGCGGCCGACTGGTCGAGCACCGTCTGAATCCGCATCACCGCATTCTCCGAGCCGTTCCGTGCGCGCGTGATCTGCCTGGCGTCGGTCGCGGCCGCCCGTGCAGCGGTATCGGACTGGAGCCGTGCCACGCTGTCACGCAGCACGGCGAGTTCGTCCGGGGCGAAGATCCCCGGATGGCGATTCAGCAGATCGCGGACGACGTTGCGGCAGCGCTCATACCGGCGCAGTTCCGGTTCGTCGGCGGCGCGAGTTTCCGTTCCACCGCGCCACAAGGCCGCGGCGAGGCAAATCAGGAAGAGCAGGCAAGCGCGAAGGCGAGTCATGTTCTTTCGGCGTCCTACGGCGCCTTTCAAAGTAGATCACGATCGGGGCCCGGCCGGAAGTGATCGTCTCGACGGCCAGCGGCAGTTCGCTCACCGGATCGCCCAGCGCGTCCTCCAACTGGCGCTCCTTGTCCGTCGAGTTGAACTCGGCGAACAGTTTGTCGGCGTAGTAGCCGGTGCGATAGCCGAGCTTCGCCTGACCTACGGGACAATAAGAGTTAACTATGAGCACGCCTGCCTTGGACATCGCTGCCGTGTTTCCATGGCTCCTGGGCCGGGAGCGGTTAGGCGTTCGCCTCCGCCCGCTCCCTGCGTCGCACCTCTCGGACAGCGCGAGCAAAATCGGCGGTAGCTTCCGTTGGCCCGCGGGAAGGCCAATTCCCAAATGCCGGAGGCCCGAGTGGCAGGGTCCCGCCGAATATGTCTGCGTCCTCCAACTCCGCGCGGACGAATTCCCGGAAGTTGCGTTTCCCCGGAATCGCGACTTGCTCCAGTTGCTCTGGTGCCCCCAACATGGACCCGCGGAGTGTCGAGCCCGCTGGTTCAGGCTCGAAGATCTCGCACGGGATTCGATCGAGGTGCCGGCTTCAAAGCCCGACGGCTGCTTCGTTCCGAAGCTCTGTTCAGTCCGGCCTGAGCGCGTCCTCGAATACCCCGATTACTTGGAACTACCACGGCGCAAATTGCGGGAAGTGCTTAATTGGGAACCCCCAGGTTTCCCACCCGGCGCTTTTTATGGTTTGCTCTACGATTTGGAACTGAGCACGGCGCCAGGCTGCAAGGTGGCCGGCTATGCCAACTGGCTGCAATTCGCGGAACGTAGCGTATGCTCGAACGGCCATCGCATGACCCACCTCGCCACCATCGCCACGCGTGAATTCGATGTTCCCCACCAGCGCTGGCGGCCGCACCTCGGCAGGGAAACACCAGCGCGGATCGCGCTGCTTGCTCAGCCTGCCGGTCTCAATATCGATGATTCGGGAGCTGCGTTCTTCCAGTACTGCCAGAAATGCCCAACCCGGCCTGTACGGTGCATCGGTCAGAGCCTTTGAACTGCCAGATGAACTTTGATGCCCGGATTCTCCCGCTGGAACTTGATACCGTTATCGTTGGAGAATGTCAGCCCCGGCTAACGTTGTTGCATTCCTGCCGCTCAAGGGCGCTGTGCTTGATCCGATCGCACCGTACTCGACGGTGCACTTGCAGTACTCGATCGAAGCCGGCAGCCCTCGCCTGCTCGATTTTCAGCCGGATCTTACGCGCATTGCCGCCGCTATGTCCCGAGTTCCGGACGCGGAATTGGAACTGCCGCCGGACGGCTACCAGGATCTCGAACTCTTGTCTCTCTTTCCTTTTCTTCGGAGGCTGGGTATCAAATCACCCCCGGGAACCGACTTCTCCGGCATGCGTCACGTTCCGAATCTGCTCTCGCTCCGAGTCAGCACCGACACGCCATTCCACTTCCTCGGTTTCATCCCTCGCCTTCAGTCACTCACCATCACGGGCTCACACTCCGGCTTGGTTCTCGAGAGCGTGCCTGGTCTGGAATACTTGAAGATCCAGGATTTCACCGGCGCTCTGAGCCCGCGCTTCTGGACCGGTTGTCCACGCCTGAAGCACCTGTCGCTGCTCAATGGCAAAGTCGGGCCTCTGCCCGTACTCACCACTCTCCAATCCCTGGAGCTACAGGCGCTTCGCGGTCTCGAAGACTGGTCATTCCTCCCAAGACTCTCCACCTTGCGATGGCTCGCGATCTCCAGGCAAAAACAGATGCTCGCACTTCCGGCGCTCAGGGGCCTCGACAGCCTATACAAAGTCACCTTGGGAGAGATGAAAAATCTGGTTGATCTGTCGCCTCTCCTCGATTTGCCAAACCTGCGTTCCGTGAGCCTTTTTGACATGCGGCACATTTCGCCCACTCAACTCGATCCGGTCAGGTCACACCCCACCCTTCGCGAGTTCGAGTTTGTCACAACGAATCCCAAGCTGGATAAGCGTATCAATGCGTACGTTAACCTTCCACGGCCGACTGTAATCGAAGGGGTGGATCTCAGCACTCCTCCGATCGAAATCCCTGTTGCGGATGAGTTCGATCAGTGGCTACGGAATCGCAGCTACAACCTACAACCAATACCCCGGCTGAACCGCTGAACCCGACGCGCGCAGCTGGTCCAAAACCCCTGTTCCATTCCTGCACATACCCACTAACCTCAACCCCGCCAACAACATCCTCCTGTGTCGGACATCGTTCCAAGACAACACAAACGCGGCTTCCCCCGGAGCGCGCTCCAGCAACTGATCCGGTGCTCGAAGGCCCTCTGGCCGCAGCATTCCTGAGCCATACTCGGAATATGACTCAGGAAGACTTCGTGAAGGCGATCGACGAATCGGTCGGTCGGGCCGCCATAACGGACGTCCTCATTCACCTGGCGCATCCGGTCGAAAAGCGGCCCCATTCCTTCGTCCTCGAACGCGCCGAATGGTTCTCTCGTCTCTCCGCTGGTGAGAGGCGCTGGATTGAATCGATCGTCATCGAATCCGTCCAAAACGCCCTGTTTGGCCTTTTTGTGTCCTCGACGGTGTTCGTGCCATCACGAACGACTCGATCGAACTGGCCATCAAAGGACCAGGCCACAGGACAGTCCTCACCGGTCATGGAGAGGAATTGCACGCCATCTACTCGAGCTTCATGGGCTCCCTTCCTGAGATGGCATCGGTCACTCCGCCAAAGCCGGCGCGCACGCCCCAAGAAGCGGCCCGGCGCATCCTCGACGCGCCGCGCCAGGTGCTCAACAAAGAACTCACGCCCGAAGAAGCCGCCGCCCTGCGCTACCTCATCACGGGCGATCCCAGCGAACGGGAGTCGATGCTTCGTTACGGCCGTCCCAACTCCTACGCCGTGTTTCCGGACAATTTCGTTGATTGGCCGCCGCCGGCCGGCAATGACCGTACCCTCGAAGTCCTGGTCCTCGCCGGTAGCCGCGCCAACCTCGGCGAGTGGCTTGCCCCTTTCTTCATCCGGGAGGCGGGCTCCGGAGTCATGCCCATGCTCATCGCCGAGTTTGAACGTCAGCGCAACCCCTGGGCCGACCTCGCCGCTCTCGCCATCGATGAGTTCCCGCTCGAACGCACCCCTGGTGTCCTGTCAACTGCTGGCGCCTGGCTGCTCGCCCAGCGTGAAACCGTCATTCTGTCGTCGTTCAAACGCACCCACCGCCCGGAACGCGTCCAGGCATTTGCCCGCACTCTGGAAACACACAATCCGGCGTTGCTCGAATTTCTCGCCTCGATGGCCCTGCGCAACGACCGCTGGTTCAGTCTCGACTTCGCCGCTGGTCTGCTCCAAGTCGGTGCCAAGCACGCCGAGGCCGTCGAGCGTTACTGGACCGCTCTTCCCGTCGATAGTTGGAAAGTCCGCCTCGGTGTCCGCTTCATGGAAGTGCAACCGGAAAGGTTCCTCGATCCAGTCCGCAACTCCATCTCCGATGCCCTCGCCCATCCCAGGCGCTTTGCGAATCCAAACGAGATCTCCTCCATCGCAGGCTACGCGGTCAATAGCTTCGGGGATGCCTGCATGCCTCTGATCTCTCAAGCCATGCTCGATTCTGAAGCGACTGCCCCCCTCCTGAGTCTCATCGAAACCCTCGGCGATCGTGGTCTACCCGTCCTCCTCGTCGCCCTCAGTCACCAAGACCCCGATACCCGATTCCGGGCCATGTCCCGGCTGGCGGAGCTGAACCGGGAGACCGACGAGGTTCGCGCGGCGCTTCAGCGTGATCTCGTCAACGTCCCTTCGGTCCCGCTTGTCCGGTTTGCGGGCAATTGGGATCGGCACGCATTTGCGGGTGAGTTTAAGGTGCTGGCCTCGCATCCAAACGCTGCCATTCGCCAGGAGGCGAAGAAGTGGAGGGAAGACCGGGGCTGACGGGACTGTCTTAGTCTGTGTGCGACGACGGCACACCTCCGTCCGGCTGTCCACAATAGGCTAGCCATACGCCTTTGGCTCGTCGCGGATCGAACTGGACCGAACAAACAGTCGCCGTCCTTCCCGTGGCGCCGGTCTCCGACCGGTCTCCGACCGGCTTGGCAGTGGGGCCCACACTTGTGTCTGCACACTCGTCTCGACGCCTGACCTTCTCAGATTAAATCTTTCCTTATTCGCACAGGAACAGCTCGAATTCCGACCCGATCGCGAACAATCGCGATTCCTCGGGCACGAACACCAGCACAACTGCACCCGCCAGTGGGGCAAGTCCACGGTCGCCGCCTTCCTCGGGTTCTTCTGGCAGTCGATGCCCGGCCCCTGGGGCGCTTTCGCTTCGGAGCCTCGAGAGAGCACGATGACCTGGTGATGGCCGTCGCGCTCGCGGCGTGGTTCACCGTGCGGCAGCATCCACATGTGTTGCACGACGCCCACGCCCCGCCTCCGTTGACGCTGTTCGAGCGGGCGAGCGGCGGGTTCGATGGCTGGGACGTATAGGGCAACGGCGTGCCCGCTCGCTCCCGCTCGCGGCTCCGTCGGAGCCTGGGGACGGCGGCAGCCTTACCACCGGCAACGCGCTTCGCTAGACTTGCAGCCAGGAGTCATGATGAGTACCCTTCGCCGCGACCTTTTGAAGTCCGCTCCCCTGGTTCTTTCCTCTTCCCTGTTCGGCGCCAACGACCAGCCTGCCTTCGGCATGATCGGCACCGGGCTCCGGGGACGCTGGCTGCACGGCGCATTCCAAGGCTTGGGCGCCCGCTGCGTCGCCCTCTGCGACGTCTACGAACCCAACCTCAACCTCGCCCGCGAGAAATCGCCGGCCGACGCCAAACCGTACGCGGACCACCGCGACCTGCTCGCCCACAAGGGCCTCGACTTTGTCGTCATTGCGACGCCCGATCATCACCACTGCCCCATGCTTCTCGATGCGATTTCGGCGGGTAAGGATGTCTACCTCGAGAAGCCTCTCTCCATGTCGCTCGACCAGAGCCGGAAGATGGTCGACGCCGTCAAGCGGTCCGACCGGATCGTCGAGATCGGCATGCACCGCCGCAGCATGAAATTCGTCTACGACGCCAAGAAGATGGTCGATGACGGCGTGCTCGGAAGGATTTCGATGGTGAAGGCGCTGTGGAACTGGCACTTCCAGATGCCGCTCGAGAACGAACCCATGGAGGGCCAACTCGACTGGGCGCGGTTTCTCGGTCCGGCGCCCAAGCGGCCGCTCGAACCCAGGCGCTTTCGCTGGTGGCGCGGCTTCTGGGATTACTCCGGCGGCAACATGACGGACCAGGGTACGCACCTGATGGACGTCGTGCAGTGGATGACCAACTCCTCCGCCCCGCTCTCGGCGGTGTGCCAGGGCAAGATCAACGGCATTCAAGGCGCGGAGGTGCCGAACGTGTTTACGGCCGTGTTCGAGTACCCCGAGTTCATCGCGACGTGGACGCTGAATTACCGGAGCACGTACGAAAACGACTGGTCCATCCAGTTCCAGGGCGAGAGGGCGGCCATGGTTCTCGACCGTAGCGGCTTGCATCTCTACAAGGACGCGGGTGAGATGCGAAAGCCGTGGACGCTTCGCGAAAAGTCCGAGCTATTGGCCGAGAAACCCGACCTGGACAAGCCGGAAGCGCACCCGCAGAACTTCCTCGATTGCATTCGATCGCGGAAGCAGCCCAACTGCACCGTGGAGATCGCTGCCGCCGCGGTGGCCGGCCCGCACATGGCGAACGTCGCCTACCGCCAGCAGCGCCTGATGAAGCTCAGTTGACGGCCTTGCGGATCCCCGCCGCCGCAATCTGAGCGATGTCGACCAACTTCGGCGGGGCTGCCGAGACCTGCGCCAGCGCGTCGCGGAACATGGTGGCGCAGAAAGGACAGGCGGCGGCCACCGTGGAAGCGCCCGTGTCCGCAAGTTCGCGCGCGCGATCCACGTTCACGCGCGTGCCCTTCTCTTCGCCGAGAAACGCCAGCCCGCCTCCGGCGCCGCAGCAGCGGGAGCGGTTGCGGGCCCTGGGCGGGTCCGTTACCGTGCCTCCCAGCGCGGCGACCTGCCGCGGTTCGTCGTAGATGTCGCGATACCGGCCCAGGTAGCACGGATCATGAAAAACGATCTCGCCGGACTCCGCCGTCTTCGGGAGCCGGGGCAGGGCTCGCGCGAGGAATTCGCTGTGGTGCTCGACGGCGAGCGGCGCGCCGAACTCCTTCCAGTCCTCGCCGATCGTGCGGACGCAGTGCGGGCAGATCGACAGCAGTTTCTTCACGCCGGCGTTGTTCATCGTCTCGATGTTGCCTTCGGCGAGTTGTGAGAAGAGCAGGTCGTTGCCCAGCCTTCTCGCCGAGTCGCCCGTACAGCGCTCCTTGCGCAGAACCCCGAACGAGACGCCGAGATGCCGCAGCACGTCCACCAGCGCCAGGACAGTCTCACGGCCCTGGGGGTCGTACGATCCCATGCAGCCCATCCACAGGCAATACTCCTGCGAACCGTCGTAGAACGGCAGGGCATTCTTCTCGATGAACTTCTGCCGTTCCGTCGCCGGGAAGCCCATCGGGTTGCCATTGCGCTCCAGGTTCAGGAATAGCTTGGTCCCGTGGTCATCTTCCCATTTGCCTGTGTTGACCGCTCCGCGGCGGAGGCCGATGATGATCGGCAGGTGCTGGATGCCGACCGGGCACTGGTCCTCGCAGGCGCCGCAGGTCGTGCACTGGAACGCCGCCTCTTGGGAGAGGTGCTTGCCAAACAGAAACTGTTCGTGGCCTGGGCCGAACTCGCTCAGGTAGTCGCGGAGGCCGAGAATCACCTCTTTGGGGTTGAGAATCTTGCCGGTGTTGTAGGCCGGGCAGTGCTCGGTGCAGCGGCCGCACTCGACGCAGGAGAACGCCTGCAGGGCGATCAGGCGCGTAACGTCTTTGCCGGTATCAAGCCCGAAGTCCTCGTCGCCGGCCAGAGGCGGGATTCTGCTGAAGCCATCCCGCTTGAGGAAGATCGCGGCCGGGCCCAGGATCAGGTGCAGGTGCTTGGTGTGGGGGATCAGCGGCAGGAAGACCAGCAGAGCGAGGGTATGTCCCCACCAGTTCGCCCGGGCCGCCGCCGTGCCGTCCTCCAGCAGGAACGATCCCAGGTAGGTCAGCATCAGGGTCAGGATCAGAAAAGCGATGAAGCCCGATTCAGGCGACACCTCGCCCAGCCACTCAGGCCTTGCGAGAAACCGCCGCAGCGCCAGGCCCGTGATCGAGACGGCGACCGCCGCAGCGAACAAAGCGACGAACAGGCGGTAGATCTGTACCGGAACGCTGCCTGTCGGTAGCAGGTGCAAACCGAAGCCTTCTCCGAAATGCGCGAGGGTGATCCCCACGAACGCACAGAATCCCCAGAAGACGAAGGCATGCGCGAGACCGGGCAGGGGCCGTTCGCGGATCACTTTGCCTTGCAGCAGGACCTCCCACACGAATTGCCGCATGCGCGCTCCAACGGGTTCCAGGACGAAGTCGCGATCGGGTTTGGCGGCGCGGATGATCTCCACGACGCGGCCGAAGCGCCGCCAGAACAGTCCGGCCGAGGCAATCAGAAGAAATGAAAAGACAACGATCTCCGGCAGAGAAGGATGGAGCATACCCGACGTTCATTGTAGGCTGGATGCCGGGCGCCACCTCTTCCCTGGTGCTTTCTGATCAGGGCACCGCCATCGAGCATCAGGCGTCAGCCAGTTCGCGAATTCTCATGGAGATCACCTCACCATCACTCTTGCGAACCGTGAAGCTCTTGTACTCACGCTGTTTTCGGAAATTGACCGCAAGCGCGGCGAGTGCGTCATCGATATCAGATCTGATCAGGCTCAAGGTGATGAGCCAGACCTCCTCGCTGCAGATGGCACCCGATTCCACTTCCTCGAGACGGAGACCCGTGGTCCGATTTGGGCCCAGTGCTTCCTGCGCGAACGCCATCGCATTCTCAGCCGCTTCCTTGATCGACACCATCTTCTGTGAACAAAGCACTTTGCCTCTGCACCATCCACTAACAGGCGGCGCGGGCGATACCGCCTCCCGCGTGAACAGAGTGCGCACCTGTCCCACGGGTGCGGTTTGCCAAGCATCTTCAGGTGAATGGCATCGTTGTCACCATCGATTCACACGGATTTCGGTATCCTGAAGTTAAGGGAAGTTGCAGCCTCGGGCTGGCGAGTTGGACTCCTCACCCTCCGACCGCTGCCCGATGAGAGGGAATCAATCATCATGAAACAATGCATTCTTGCGATACTTGCTCTTCTTGTTTTCTCCGTTACCGGCTACGCGCAGGCAACGGCCGGTTTCGGGGCGGTTTCCGGTGTCGTTCGAGACGCGTCAGGTGCCGTCGTGGCCGGCGCGAAAGTGGATGTCACCAACGAGTCCAAGGGCATCAAGCGCAGCGTCGAGACCAACGAGTCGGGTGTCTTCACCGCACCCGCGCTGGTTCCGGCCGATGGCTACGTGATCAACGTGACTCGCGCCGGATTCAATCCCTACAATCTGGAAGCCGTCGCAATCCAAGTCGGCCAGACCGTCGGTCTGAACATCACTCTCGAAGTAGCCGGAACGGCAACCTCGGTCAGTGTCACGGACACTGCTCCCATCATCGAGCAGGGAAAAACCGGCAACTCGGCTAACGTCAACAGCAGCCAGATCATGAATCTTCCGATCAACGGCCGCCGCGTCGACTCCTTCGTGCTCCTGACCCCGGCCGTGGTGGCCGATGGATTGTTCGGCCTGCTGAGCTTCCGCGGCATCGCCGGCGGCAACTCGTTCCTCACCGACGGCAACGATACCACCAACCAGTACTACAACGAAAACGCCGGCCGCACCCGCATCGCGACCCAGATCTCGCAGGACGCCGTGCAGGAGTTCCAGGTTCTCTCCAGCGGCTACTCGGCCGAATTCGGCCGGGCCTCCGGCGGCGTCATCAACACCGTCACCCGCAGCGGCGGGAACGACGTCCACGGCACCGGCTACTGGTTCTACCGAAATCAGGATTTCGGCGCTCGCGATCGTTATGCGACCTACACCGTTTCTCCCGAGGAGACCAGGAACCAGTACGGGGGCTCGGTCGGCGGGCCGATCCGCAAGGATAAACTGTTCTACTTCTTCAATGCCGAACTCATCCGCCGCAACTTTCCCCTGGACGCCTCGATCGCCAGCGGCAACCTGTTCAACTCCGCCGGCCAGTTTGTGGGGGCTTGCAATGCTCCGGCCACATCCGCGCAGTGTTCCGCCGCGTTGAAGTTCATCACCGACCGCCATTTCCAGGTGGTTCCCCGCAAGGCCGATACCGATCTAGGCTTCGGCAAGATCGACTGGCGCCCGGTGGACCGCCACTCGTTCTCGTTCTCGTTTAACTACATGAAGTGGATTTCGCCGAACGGCATTCAGAGCGCGGCGACGCTGAACAACGGCCGCGGCGTCGGCGAAAACGGCATCTCGACGGTGCGAACCCGGTACGGGCGCGCTTCCTGGACCTCGATTCCGACCTCCTCCATGGTGAACGAAGTCCGCTACGGCTGGTTCAAGGACCGGCTGTTCGACGATCTGAATCCGGAGTACATTCCGTCCACCGGACGAGTCACGATCACCGTGCAGAATCAGGCGGCTCTCGGTGTGGCCAACTACATGCCGCGGCTCAATCCCTCCGAGAACCGCCACCAGATCGCCGACAATCTCACCTGGACCGTCGGGAAGCACACCCTGAAGTTCGGCGGGGACATGATGCACACCAGGGACTATTACGACCAGCTTTTCAACGGCCGTGGTTCCTACGTGTATGCCAACTTCACCAACTTCGCCCTCGACTTCAGCGGCAACACCGCTAACGGCAAGACCTGGCAGACCTTCTCGCAGGCGTTCGGCAATCCGGTGGTCGACACCTACACTCGCGATTATGCGTGGTATATTCAGGACCAACTGCGGGTCAACAAGAACCTCACGCTGAATGTCGGACTGCGCCACGAGTACTCGCAATTCAAGCAGCCCACCACTTCCAATCCGGCCTATCCGCTAACGGCCGCCATCCGCCAGCCTGGCAAAAACTTCGCCCCGCGAATCGGTCTGGCCTGGGCATTCAATGACAACAAGACCGTGATCCGGACCGGCTATGGAATCTTCTACGCCCGCTTCCCCGGATCGATGATCAACACGTTCCACCAGACCAACGGGCTCTATAGCAGGAACGTCACCCTCAACGGCGCGACCCCCGCGGACCTCGCGCTCGGACCGATCTTTCCCAGTCCGCTCCCCAGCCTGGACCGGACCCCGCCCCCCGGCACCGTCGACATCACCTTCGCCGCACGCGACTTCCGCAATCCTTATACCCAGCAGGCCGACTTCGGCATTCAGCGCGCGCTCACCCAGAACCTCAGCCTCGACCTGTCGTATATCTGGAGCCGCGGCGCCCGCCTGTTCACGTTCCGCGATTTGAACATCGGACCGTTGGGCCCTGACGTCACCTACCGAATCCTCGACCTCACCGGCGCGCAGGTAGGCAGTTACACCACGCCGACCTACCGGATCGCCAACCGCGTCGATCCCGCGTGGCGGCGCGTCAACCAGATCGACAACGGCGGCAACAGCTACTACAACGCGATGGTGGTCCAGTTGAACCAGCGCGCCATCAAAGGCCACCAGTTCAGCGTGTCGTATACGTGGGCGCACGCCATCGACTACAACCAGGGCGGCGGGTCCGACAACCTCTTCTTCAACACCAACGGTCCGCGGTCGCTATTCAACGGCAATTTCAAAGGCGACAAATCCAGTTCCTCGCTCGACCAGCGGCACCGCCTGGTGGTCAGCTCGCAGCACCAGCCCCGGTTCGTCGATTCCGACCGCAAGCTGGCCAGGTACCTCATCAACAACTGGCAGGTGGGCCAGATTTCGACCTTCGCCTCCGCGCAACCGCTCACGCCCACGATCTTCACTTCTGGTTCGCCCTACACCGGCGCTCCGATCACGACCTCCATCAACGGGTTCGGCGGCTCCAACCGCGTGCCGTTCCTGCCGGCGGCGAGCCTCGATGTCGATCGGATCATCCGCACCGACGCCCGCATCACCAAGATCCTCCCGTTCAGCGAGCGCTACCGCCTGATGATCAACTTCGAGGCGTTCAATCTGTTCAACCACATCTCGAACACGGCGATCGAAGGCCAGGCCTACACGGCAACCAGCGCTAACGGTGGCACGCTGACGCCGTTTGCCCGTTTCAAGGTACCGACGGCCTCCGGCGGATTCCCGGATGGCACCAACGCGCGCCGCACCCAGGTCAGCGTTCGCTTCACGTTCTGATTCGTATTCTGGAAGCGAGCGGCAGCAGCGGGAAACCGGTTGGCTCGACCCGTGCGGTTATCCGACGAAGGTTGTGACTCGCCGAGGGGCTGTCGCAAGTTGTGTCGCGAGTTTTTTTGGAACTTGCCTTCAAGTTTTGGCTTTCCCCCGCAGTGGGCCGGACTTTCAGTCCGCGGCGCGCGTTAGCTTAGCTAGAACGTGATCCGCGCGCCCACCTGGACTTGCCGCATCGGACTCGCACTCCGGATCTGCCCGAAGATCGGTGAATTCTGCACCAATGTCGGATTGCTCAGGTTCACAAGATTCAGGCCGTTGGTGAACTCGCCTCGCAGTTGCAGCGTCAACTTCTCGCGCAAACTGAACTTCCGGAAGATGCCAAAGTCGACGTTGGTAGCCCTGGCCCGTCCAGGATGTTGCGGCCCGCAGTCCCGGTGGTGCCATTGGCGCCGCGAATGAAGGCCGCGGTATTGAACCAGGCGGCGGTCACGGCCGCGCGGGAGCGGTTGGGATCGAGTCGGGGATCGGCCACGAGATTCGGCCGGTCGTTGTTGTTGCCATCGAGATTGACATCCGTGCCGGTTGTCACCGTGAAGGGCATGCCGCTTTGCAGGGTTATGATGGCCGACACTTCCCAGCCATCGAGCAGGGCGTGCAGCGCGCGATCCTGGAAATACTGGGTTTCATAGAGCACCGACGTAACAAAGTTGTGCTTGCGGTCGTTGTCGAGCCGGGCATAGTCAAGCGCCATGTTGCGGAAATCCTGGACGAGCGCGTTGCTGGTGCCCCCCTCCATCACCGCGCCCGAGAGCCCCTTGGCCAGCGTGTAGAATGACTTCACGCTGAAATGGTTGCGGAAGCGCTTGTCGGCGGTCACCTGCAGGCTGTGATAGTTCGAGGTCATGCCGCTTTGCAGGGAACCGACCGCTGCGAGGATTCCGGGTAGCAGTGGCCGCCGGGCGTTGACATTGGCCGTGGTGGCCGTGCTGCTAAAGACGGGGTAGTTGAGGTCGACTCCGAACGTCAAGTGGCGATACATTGTGCCCACATAGCCGGCGGTCATCGCGAAATCCTTGGTTACCTGGCGCTGCAGGGCAAAGTTGAATTGATAGTTGTGCGACCAGCGGAAATCCGGAGCGATCCCGAGTAATTGCGACGGCGCGATGAAGCGCGGCTTGGCCGGATCGTACACATAAGGGAACGGTGAGACGCCACCCGGTAACAGCGAATAGGGATCGGTCAGCGAGCCCACGGCGTTAAATTGTTGGCGGACGGCGAAGGGCTGGAAATTCGACGCCTGATTCCAGAGGTTGCCGGAGATGCTGCCCCAGAAAAGGCCCGCCGCCCCGCGGATGGAAGTCTTGCCATCGCCGAATGGATCGAAGGCGAAGCCGAATCGCGGCGAAAAGTGCCGCTTCGGCGTGGCCACGCCTCCGCGCGGCACGCCGGGGTCGCCGGCCACCAGCAGGCCCAATGGGGCTGTGGGGATCACGGTTGACTGGCGGCCGGGAACGAAGACCGCAATCCGATTTTGCGGATCGGTGGGCGCCGTTTGTAACTCGTAACGCAGCCCGAGGTTCAAGGTGAGGCGCTTGTTGACGCGGAAGTCATCCTGCAGGAAGAGTCCTGAAGTCCAGAAGTTATTGTAGGCGTCCACCGGGGAATCCTGGTTCATGGTTACTGGCAGCCCCAGTTGGAAGTCGGCCAGCGCATTCGCGGCGCGCGTGCCGGTGAAGTTGAACACACCGTAGTTGTTCAGGAGCGTCTGTTGGATCGTCTTGCCGAGCGAGAGTTCGCCGCCGAACTTGAGCGTGTGACGGCCCCGTGTGTGGCTGACCGAGTCGCGGACGGAATAGAAGTTACTGCCGGCCACCGGTCCCGAGATATTCTGTCCGAGCGTGAAGAACCCGGTGACTGCGATTTGGGGCAGTTGCTTCGGCCCCTGGATCACGAACCGGGAGCCCAGGTCGCCCAACGAAGTTTGCGGCAAATTCAGGCGCCCGCCAAAGTTGCGCGTGAATGTCATCCAGAACTGATTCACCGTCGTGGGGGAGACTGCGAAGGTCTCGCTCAGGTTGGCGTTATGCTGCCGCCAGTTGAGTTGTTGCAGCGACCAGGGCAAATTGCCGGAAGTCTGAGAGGTCGTGGTGCCCGGCGTCAGGAAGTAACTGAGCGTCAGCATGTGCCGGTTAGTGATGTTGTGATCGCCCTTGAGGAGGATCTCATTGGAATTAAAAGGATTCGGGATGTTGGCCTGGTAGACGCCGTTGGAAGTATTCGAGAGGGGAATGAATTTGTCGAGAATGTTACGCGCGGTGGGGTCGAACCGGGTGGCGGGAATGCGTCCTTCGGGGAAGGGCTGGCGGGTGAGCGGGTCCGTGGGGGCGACGCGCGATTGCAAGAAATCGCCGGTACGTTCGAGCGCCGTCGGCACAACTGCTGCGTTGAAACTCTGGCTCAGTAATTGCCGCAGGCCGCCGTACGATACGAAGAAGAACGTCCTGTCCTTGCGGATGGGGCCGCCCACCGTGGCGCCGAACTGATGGCGTTGCAGCGGAGCAGGAGCGGCAAAGCCCCAGTTCGCCGCGTTCAGTTTGGCATTGCGGAAAAACTCAAACATCGATCCGTGGATCTGGTTCGTGCCCGACTTGGTCAGGATGTTGACCACGCCCCCGGCAAAGCGGCCGAACTCGGCGCTGTAACTATTGGTGATCACCCGGAACTCCTGGACGGCGTCCGGGTTCGGCGCCACGTTACCGGTGTTGCGGAGCCCGGTCATATTGGCGCCGCCGTCCAGGAAGTAGTTCACCGATCCGATAGCGGCATCCACGCCGCCGTTGATCATCGTGCGCTGTTCGGGAAAGCCCAGCGTGCTCGAGTTGGCCGACGAGGTCACCCCCGGGGTCAGCGTGAGCAAAGTATAGATGTTCCGGCCCACAATCGGCAGTTGCGCAATCTCGGCATTGCTTACCGAGCGCCCCACCTGCGCGTTGCTGGTCTCCACCAGCGGCACGCCGCCCTCCACGGTGATCGATTCGGCCACGGCGCCCAACGTCATGGTCACGTCGACGCGCACGGGTACGTTCACCGTGAGGACCACTCCGGTCTGCACGAACTTCTTGAACCCCGCTGACGTCACTTCCACGTGATAGTTGCCGACGGGCAGAAAGTCCGCCTTATAGTCGCCCGCCTCCCCGCACGCGACTTCGCGGCGGAGATTGGTGCCGGTGTTGATCACGGCCACTTGAGCGGCGGGCACGGCCGCGCCGCTTTCGTCTAAGACGCGGCCGGCGATGGAGGAGGTGGACTGCGCAAACAGCGTCGAGGCGCCGCCGCAGAGTATCGCCGAAACGAACAAGGTACGGAACGATGGAAACATGATCATCTCCTGAAATTCAGAATCGTAAAGTGGTCACTACCTGGGTGGAGGCGGAAGCGGCGGGAGGTTCTAAGACCAGCCGGACGCCGCGTGACTCCCGCGGGCCCTTGTCAACCGAACCGGGCCGGCCGGCCGCCGTCAGCCAATTGGGTTCAACCCGCGAAGACAGCCGCGGCTTGGTGCTGATTCGCAGCGCGCCGTTCAAAATGCTGGGCTCGTCGGCGTGCCAGAGAAAGGAAGGGCGGACCGGTGAGACGGCCTGCACCGAATCAGACACCCGAATGCTATGGGCGCCTGTCAGGCGAACCGCGCGGTGCACGCTGGTCACCCGGAGCGGTTCGGCATAAGCGCCGGCGGTCTCGCACGCCAACTCGAAGCGCCTGGCATCGAGGGCCCTCACCGTCAAGCGTATTTTGTCGAGCCGGGCGGCCGGATAGCCGGAGAATGCGTTGTGGCCGGCGCCCTCGGCCGCTTGGCCCCGGCCGTCGATCAGAATCGTGTTGTGCTGGTCCGCGCGTGGCACGCCGGCGTAGCCGGAGTCACCTGTCAAATAGCGGCCTTTCGCCCATAGGATGAGACTACCGGCGTCCGGATGGGCGTGGCCGGTTTCCTGCGCCAATCCGGCAGGGTCTTCGCTAGCGTCACCGCATGATGGCCCTCGGGCGGACCGCATTTGAACGAGAGGGCCGTGGCGTCAGGCTTCCACGAACTTCGCCAGTAGGCGACGCCGCTGTCCTCGAAGGCTTGCCAGGCCGGGAGCGCGTCGATGGCTTCGCCGCCGCGGCTCGCGTCCAACCAAAGCAGCGTCCAAAAGTCTTCCTGGTTACCATGGCCGAGTTGTTCCAGATGCCTCGCCACGGTCTGGATCTCATCGCTGCCGAATCGAGACGCCAGCCGATAGAGCAGATTGTAATTGGAGACGAGTTTTCCGCCGGGATGTGTGCGGGCCGCGTCGGGTGAAGTCCGCGCTCGCGTGGGCGGGCCTTCGAAAGCATCGCCATAATCGAAGATATCCTGGCCGTTGGGGAGCACCGAGTGCAGCGCGAAAAGATGAGCCCGGCGAAAACCGGGCTGATCGAACAGGTCCTCACCGCTCGAGTGGCTGAGTACGTCGAGATAGTGAATGAGCCAAGGCGTGGCGAATACCCAGTATTCGAAGCCTTCGTAAAAGTAGCCGTCGCGGCTGTAGGTGGCAAGCACCCGGCTGTAGATCGCCCGCACCAAAGCGGCCCAGCGAGCCGCTTCGGGCTCCTCGTCCCACAGCGCGTACGCCGCCACGGCAAGGCCGGCCAGAGGAATACTGACGTGATTCTGGCTGTAAGAGATCCGGCTGCCGGGCTTCAATTGGTAGTGATCGGCCAGGAGGCGCGCCTGGCGTGCGAGTTTGCCTCGCGCGCGCTCGCGGAGGGCAGGGGGCAGAACGTCATAAAGAAGATCGTAGGCCCAGCCAACGCCATAAAGCAGAAGTCCAGCCGCGAGGTCGACGTTCGGCTTCGAGTACGTGTAGCCCCAGGTGTCGTAGCCGAGCGCGGCTTCCAGGTACCGCCGGGCCGCGTCGAGATACTTGTCGTCCCCTTCAATGCGATAGGCCAGCGCCGCCCCCGCCAATTGGAGCGCGACGGTGTTCTGCGCCCGCCGCTCCTGCGCCGGTGCGGCGGGTGGATCCTCGCGCAGGGCGCGCAGGTTGGCCAACGCCCGCTGCCAATGCGCCCGATGCGACCCGCGCGCCTTCTCCTGAAGTTGGTTGAGCCCGTCAGCGGTGACGAAAACGCGCGGGTGAACGCCGCGCAACTCCGTCCGTAGCGGGGCCGGATGCAGCCGCATTTCCGCTTCGAGGGGATGCGGACCATCCGCCTTGCCTTGGCTGATGCCCAAGGCCTCGCGCGAATCCTGCGCGAAGGCGAGTAAAGGGAGGAGAATGGCGGCCTTATACATCGTTAGTCCATCCAGAGGCCGCCGTTGACTTCGATCGCCTCGCCGGTAATGTAAGCCGCCGCGTTCGAGGCCAGAAACGCCACTACGCTGCCCACCTCGGCAGGAGCGCCGGTCCGGCCCAGCGGGATCGCCTTGCGGAAGTTTTCCATCGCCTCCGCCGTGGAGAACTTCTCATGGAAAGGTGTTTCGATCACGCCGGGATTGATCGCGTTGACACGCACGCCGTACAACGCCATCTCCTTGGCCAGCGACTTGTTGAACGTCACCATCGCGCCTTTGGCCGTGGCGTAGGGAATCCCTCCCAGCGCTCCGCCGTTGCGCCCTGCCACCGAGGCGATGTTGATGATGGTGCCTGCGCGGCGCTCAATCATGGATGGCGCCACGGCCTGCGCGCACAGGAAGGCGCTTTTGACATTCAGGTCCATGACGTCGGCCCAAAGCTCTTCGCTCAGTTCGGAGATTCGTTCGCGGCCCACCAGCGATCCGGCGTTGTTGACCAGAATGTCGATGGGGCCGAATGCGGCAACGGTCTGAGCGGCCAGGCTGGTGACGCCGGCCTTTTGGCGCACATCGGCCCGAATGGCCACGGCCGTCCCGCCCGCCTGGCGAATCGTATCCACGGCTTGCTGCGCGCCTTTCTCGTTCTGGAAGTAGTTGATGGCCACCTTTACACCGCTGAGAGCCAGCGCTTCGGCGGACGCTCGTCCAATGCCGGAGGAAGCCCCGGTCACTAATGCCGACTTACCCTTGAGTTCCTGATACATAAGATCCTGTATTATTCCTCTAGTCTTCGAATTTGGCCCCCGAGTGCGAACAGCACTGCGGTGCCCACGGCCGGTAGAATGCCTGCGGCAACCAGAATCGGCCCGTAGCCGAGATGGTCGATCACCCAACCTGTACAGAGGGTGAAAAAGATAGCACCGAGCCCCGCGCCCAGTCCGCCCAGTCCGGCGACGGAGGCTACGCTCCGCGAATGGAAATAGTCGCTGGGCAGCGTTTGGACGTTGTTGATCCAGGCCTGGAAACCGAAGGTGACCACGGAGATGAGAACCAGGATCTGCACGGGGTCCTTCAGTCTGACCACGCCGAGTCCGCAGCACATCATAGCGGCTGCTACAACGATCACCGTCTTGCGGCGCGATCCACGCTCCAGCCCCGCTTGATCAAGAGTCCAGCGGCCGCGCCACCCACCAGACTCCCGGCGTCCGCCGCCAGATAGGGGACGGAGGCAAACCAGGCGATCTGTTTCATATCCAAACCGTGGACCCGGCTGAAATAGAGCGGCAGCCATGTAATGTAGAGCCACCAGACTGGATCGGTCAATAAGCGCGACAGGACAATCGCCCAAGTGGGCCGGAGACGTAGCAGCGTGCCGTAGTTAGAGGCGCTCCCGGCGCTCTCGCTGCCGGCGTTCTGCGCGATCATCTGCCGTTCGGCGGCGCCTATCCACCGATGCTCGAGGGGAGGCTGGTAGACCCAGAGCCATAGTATGAGCCAGATAAAGCCGAGCGAACCGGTGGCAAGAAACGTGGTTTGCCACCCATAAGTGAGCTGAAGAAAAACGATCACCGGTGGGGCGATGACGCTTCCCAACGCGGCGCCACTGTTGAAGATCGCCATGGCAAAGGCCCGTTCGGATGCGGGAAACCACTCGCCGGCGACCTTGGCGGCTCCCGGCCAATTGCCGGCTTCTCCCAGGCCCAACAGGAAACGGAAGACACTCAGGCTGCCGGCTGTGCGAACCGTGGCATGAGCCATCGCCGCAATGGACCAGACGATGATCGAAAGTGTAAATCCGCGCTTGACGCCCACCCTGTCATAGAGCCTTCCCGACAGCGCCTGGCTGGCGGCGTACGCGCAGAGGAACCAGGTGGCGATCTGAGCGAACTGTTGATTGCTGAGGCTAAGGTCCTTGACGATGATCGGGGCGAGCACAGAGACCGTGAGCCGGTCGATGAAATTGATGAGGCTAGCCAGGAAGACGAGACCGGTAATGTACCACCGAAGCCCTGGTATCGTTAACACATTGGACCTGGGCAATACGGGCGTCATAGATTGGCTCCGCTGGACTGCCGGATCACCAACCGGCACGGCAGGACGTCCTCGCGCCGGCTGCCGCGATACGTCTCCGTCAAGCGCTCCACCAGCATCCGCCCGGCCAACCTGCCCTGCTCCGCCGTGGGTTGCTCCACCGTGGTGAGCGGTGGCTGCATATAAGCAGAGATGGGTATGTTATCAAACCCCACGACGGCGATGTCGCCCGGCACTGTGCGTCCGAGGTCGCGCACAGCGCGCAGCGCTCCGATCGCGGTAAAGTCATTTCGGCAGAGCACGGCCGTGGGCCTGGTCCGTTGAGCGAGCAATTGTTTGATTCCGGCATAGCCATCCTCATGCGTAGAGTACGTGGGGCTCTCACCTGCCGGACCGACTATCCAGGCCGGCTTGGGCTCGATGCCATGCTCGCGTAGCGCGTCCAGGTAGCCGGCAAAGCGCCTCAGGCCCGCCCCATTGATAATCGAGGCGCCCAGGAACCCGATCTTCTTGTGGCCGAGGCCAATCAAGTGCGCGGTGGCGTCGAAAGCGCCCCGCCAGTGGTCGGCGGTGACGTGGTCAACGCGGTCGTGATGGAATTCCCGGCCGATGGTCACCACGCGGGTGCCGCGTTCAACGGCATCGGCGAGCGCCTCATTACCGGTTCGTGTCTCGCGGGTAGCTACGAGCAGCCCATCCACCCGGTGATCGATGAACGCGGCCAAGGCGCTCTTTTCGCGTTCGACGCTGCGCAGGCTCGCGGTGATGAAGCAGTTGTAGCCTTGCTCAAGCAGCACGCTCTCGATTCCCTGAATGAGTTCAGACGAAAATGGATTGGCGAGGTCAGGCACGAGCACGCCGACCACCTTGGTCGATTGCCGCCGCAGGGATCGGGCCAAAACGTTAGGCCGATAGTTCAG
>JBJXGR010000498.1:0-6169 GCA_046160045.1 Bryobacteraceae bacterium | reverse complement strand
TCCGGTGAATTCGAGGGTGAGTTGAACGGATTGACCCGGCTGGAGAAACCCCACTTCCTTGTAGGGCGGCGCAGGCGAAAGGCAGTCCACCGTCCCTAACGGTTCGACGACGGCCAAGCCCTGGGTCAGATTCTGCACGGCAAGGCGCACATTCACCATTCCCGATCCATAGTTGCCCGCGGTCACCGTCTGGCGATATCGCGAAGCACTCGAATCGTAGGTGGCTGTGCCTTTCTGTACGGTTACCTGCGTCACCGGTTGCGGCGTTAGGCTGGAGAACGCTCCAACCACGTTTTGAGGCTTCGTCATCGGCACCAGGCCATTCGGCGCGTTCGGACTCCAGCCTTGGAACTGGTAGCACACACTGGGTAAGGCGGTGACCTGAACCTGCGCACCCGGGTCCCAGAACTGGCCGCTCGGAGGCGTGAACGAGGCCGCGCTCCCGGCCGGATTTGCTTCCGTGACAAGCCGGAACTGCTCGCCGAACACAGCCGTGTAGGTGGCGGCCACCGACGGCGCCGTGATGCCGCGGGGATTCGCCGTCGGCCCGTCCTGCCAGTTCCGGAACATCCATTGCCGGCCTACCGTCCCGGGTGCCGGGCTGGTAAAGCCCACAGAGCAGGCCGAGCCGGGAATCCATTGCAGCGTGGACGGCGTCTGATAATTCCCCGCCCCGCACCCGGAGCCGCTGACCGAAAAGGCCAGCCCCGGCTGTGTCGCTTGAATCGTCACCCCGACGCTTCCCGCGGGCGGATTCAGCGTCACGGTCGCCACCGCCTTGGCGAAAATGTCCAACTTGCTCTGCGCCACCACCCGGACTTGGCGGGATGAGTTCACCACGGCGGGCGCCGTGTACAAACCGGTCGGGCTGATGGTGCCCTGTCCAACCCCAACCAGCCAGGTGACCGACTGGTCCGTGTGGCCCGTAACGGTGGCCGCAAACTGCTGGGTCTCCCCCGGAAGCAGGGTCCGCAGCGTGGGCGTCACGGAAACCGTGACAGGACCCGTGATCACCTCCGCCGTCAGCCCCAACTGGCGCGTGAGCGACCCGCTCGTGCCCGTCACTGTAAAAGGATAGGAACCGGGTGCGGCCCCGGCCCCTGCCGACAAAGCGATCAGGGCTTTCCCCTCCGCTCGGACGGGGTTGGCGTAGAACTCCGCGGTCACGCCGGCCGGCAGCCCCGCTGCGGAGAGCGTCACCGGCCCCAGGAAGGCGTCGGTGTAGGGAAGGTCCAGAATTGCCTGGGCCCGCTTCCCCTGTTCCACCGCAACCCGCGTCTGCTGCGAGGTCAGCGTGAATCCGTCGTTGCCGGGATTCTCGAATTCCGCCGCCTGGAGCGCCGCCGTCTGCATCAGGTTATAGCGCAGAGATTCCGCGTCCGCGTCGTCGCATTCCAGCTGGATCTCTTTCAGCTTGTACGGCCCGTTGATCCCGCCGCGGGCGATCTTGGCGCCGCGGAAATCCAGGACGATGTCGGTTTCGCCTTCCTTTAACACCGCGCCGCCGGTGATCTCGTCGATCTCCTGCCCGGCGGGCCCTCCCAGCGTGGCAATCCAGTTACAGGGTCCAGCCGGTCCGTGGACCGCAACTCCTACGGTAAGGCGCAGGATCTCGTACCCGGGGATCCCGTTGGCATTCACGCCCGTGGCGGTTCGCCCGGTCAACTCGATGGCGCCGCGGTCGAAGTCGGACAGCGGATATGCCGCGGTCTGGCCGGCGTCATCACGCACGTCGATCACGGGAGTCAGCCCCGCGTCGTCCTTTTGCAGGCCAACATGAGCGATCTTGTAAGGGCCGCTGACCCCCAGTCCGGAAACGACTGACGACGCTTCAACCGCGACAGGAACCTGGCCGGTGCCCGCCGCAAGGGTCACCTTCGCGTCGGCGTTGACCTGCTCGCCGTTGCTCGCAATCAGTACCAGGCTCACTCGATAGCCGCTGGCGGCAGGGACGTTCACGGTGGCCGTGATCACCAGGCGGTCTTTTCGCCCGTCGCCGTCGTCGTCAACCGCGGCATCCTGAAACGAAACCAGCGATCCGCCCGCGGAAGCGGCCTGAAAGCTGGCGACGGCTTTGCGGGAGTAGGCGACCCCGGCGGCCGACGTTCCGGCAAAGGTGAGCAGAGCGCTGTACTTGCCGGCGGCGGCCGGCGTAAAGACCCCCGTGTAGATCCCATCGCCGGGAGCGTTGTCCTGCGCTCCCGAGTCGGGCAGGGAGATGGTGCCAGCGTGGCTGGTCGACGTGACCTCCCAGACCAGGGTCGCCGGGTCGAACGTGCCACCGGAAGGCACTCGCACCGAAAAGGTATCCTGGCTGTTGGCGCTTCCTCCGGCAGGTACGTCTCGAAAGGCCAGGCTGTTGTCCAACAGGGCCACGCCGCCCGTCTCCGCGATGCTGGCCTCGGTCAGCGTCATGGCGGAGCCCGTGTTGGTCAAGCGCGCGGAATAGGTGCGGTCGGTCGCCCCCGCCGGCCCGGGAACCTGCGATACCAACTGGTAGGTACTGATCGAGGTCCCGGAGGTGACGTCTGTTTCCAGCAGAATGGTGGCATTGACGGAAGCGCCCGTAACGGGCGTCGTCCCGCTGAACAGGAGTCCGGAGATCGTGATGGGACTTCCCGCCGGGACCGTCGAGTCACAAACCGCCCCGGCGCGAACACCCAAGTTCGACCAATAGGTCACCTGGATTCCGCTGTCGGTGGCGATGCCAGTAGCGTTGGCTTTCACCTGATAGACGCCAGGTTGTGCGCCGGCAGGCAGGCCGATCAGGACGTGATCGCCCGCGCTGCTGGCGAACGGAATGCTCAACGATGGCGTGGCGGCGTTCAGCGAAGTCCATTCGTATCCCAACGAGGCGGCGTTGGCGCTGGTCACCTCAATACTCGCCGGCGTGATCAACGAGATCTGAAGTTGAGGATGGGTCAGGCCGACTCGAATGACATCGCGTCCTTCCACCACCGCCGTCACCTTGAGCGGAAAGGCCGCGCCTGCCGAGTTCGCCGGCACACGGAGGGTCCCGCCATCGACGGCTTGCAGGAAAGCGTTCGGCTCCAAGGACTGGCCTGCGCAGATTGAAATCCAGAGTACCAAAGAGAACGGTAGTACACATCGCTTCCTCATGGATCACCTTCACTTCATGTCGCAGAGAACGACAAAGGGCAGCAGTTCGTGTCTGAAATCGCAGGCCCACGTTACTCGGTCTAAGTCCACCTCTCCATGTCGTGTGCCATAGCTTCCGCAGTATGTCCCGTGGATCACGCCCTTCCGCCGCCCGGTGGACTGTTCGATGAATTCCACGCCAAACGTCCCGTGATGACGGTCGTCGCAGCCCGGCAGTACCCCTTTTCCCGGCGTCAGACTCCATCGCACCTCCCATGGAAACGCCTCGGAAAGCTTGGCCCTGGGCCTTCCATGGTCGGCGTTGTACTTGCGCAGCTGATTCTCTACCTCCAACTGCTCGACTGGAATCGCTCGGCTCCACTCTTCATCGGTCGCCCGAATCGCGCGGGAGTCGCCTGGAAACAGCACCTTGAACTTCTTAGTGCTGACGTCCGCCACCCCGACCAGGATGTATCGTCGAAGGCCTTGGCTGAGTATCCGGTAGGTGAGGCCGGTGCCCGCCAAGTAGCTCGGGTCACCGGGAGGCGTCCAAGGCTCAGGAAAGATTACCTGTCTGCACGTGGATGGGGCCGCCGTTACGTCCACGGAGATCCGATACTCGGGGAAGGAAGGTGTATAGAACACTAGTAACGCGAGGACCAGTCGGAGTGTCATCGGCTTTCGATCTCCTGTTCCAGGTAGACTGTAAGTGCCGTTCGCACGGCGAAAGCGACGGACGTGTCCTTGATCGTGCGGTGGTTCTTTTTCCAGTATGTTGGCGAATTCGGCCCAGCGAATGCGCTGTCGAGTGTGGCGTCCGGTGTCATGCCCGACAGCGGCGCTGCGAAGTCGTTGGGACACTGTACCCAGCTACCTCATAACCAACGGACGAATCATTCGCCGCCGTGATTTCAGTGCCGGAAGGCGTGATGAGCGACACCTGGATCTGGCTGTTCGTCAGTCCTACGCTGATGACATCGCGTCCAATGGTTGTGGGTGTCACGATAACGGAAAACAGCGTTGCCGCTGACCCGGCGGGAACGACAATCACACCGGTGTCGTACGCCTCAACTGGCACGGACTTCTCGGTCGTGCCGCTTTGCGCATCACACGTGGACGGTGACCAAAACAGTAGGATTCCACCGACTAGAATTGCGTTTGCCAACATGTTTCACTCCTTCAGACGGTCCAGGCGGCAGACCACAATAAAATCCATTTCTTCCTGGCCTGGATACAATGCGACGACGTCCCTGCCCACCCATGCGTACCTTCCATCACCCGACATCGAGAAACCACAGTACGTTCCGTCGAACAGGCTCCGATGATCCCTGGTTGTCTTGTTCTTAACCCCAAAAGAATAGTCGCCTCTGATGCTTCGTTTGCCGCCCCACAGATTATGTTGGTCAGCTCGGCTCTTTGTCCGGTGTTCGATCGCCCATTCTCCATGCTGTGTCCACCAGTCACTCTCGTCCAAACCGCGCGCCCACTCGCTGTCCGTGGCACGTGTGATCCTGGACAAGTTGTCTAGTGGAATCTTGTATTTTTTCCTGCTCATGACTCTAGCGTCCCCGAATTGCTGGGCGACAAGGAGTGCTTTGCCTTCGTCGAAGTCGCCCCGCCGGAACCGAATCTCTCCCCTACGAGGCATCTCACCCCAGGGTTCCGGAAACACAACTTTAACGCACATTCCGCTGGGATCGGTGAAACGGACGCCGACATCAGGTTCCAACAGGCAGCACGCGGACGTATGTAACAGCACAACGGTCAGGACGGCCCTGCGGTTCATTGAAGTCTCACCAGACTATCCTCTAGTGCGATCGTCAAGCCGCTGCGGACCTCGATACCAATCGCTTGGTCGCCGATGGTCGAATGATTCTTCAAATAGCGAGGAGGTTCGTCGTGAAATGCGTTCTCCAGCGTCGGGTCGGGTCTCAGGCTCAGGACGGCGACGGCGAAGTCATGGCACGAGGCCGGCACCTTTGTCCGGTTCTTCACCGTGCGGTTCTGCTCGCTGGTCAACTGGCCCACCAAACACCCATTGACTTCGATGCTGTCGAAGACCGGGAGCCAGGGTTGATCCGGCGGATTGTTCGGACAATAAGAAGGGCTGTACCCACAATAGTTATTGTCCCAGAGGTTAATCGTCAGCATCGCCTCGGCTCCCAGGAGTCCCTCCGAAACCATCGTCGATGAACCCGCCGGTCCCATCCCGGTGGCCATGAGGTTGCCGTTCCCTAGATCTTCGGCTTACGCCTGGCCTCGGATTTGCAAGCGACCAAGCGGGACCCTGCTGGTGCGAGCCAACGCGAGAAACCGAGGATGGCCTACGTTGTCGTGAAGAATTGATGAATGAGGTCGGAAAAGCGGGTGACTATCCCTACTTCTACTCAGCTTTCACGATCGTGGCTTCCACCGGGCGCGCCTCAGAAAGAGCCGCCCGGCTCGTTCACCGTCAATATCTGCCCGGCCGCGACATCCGGCAGGACCGTCTCGCTTCCTCCAGGCCAGCGGACCCGCACTTCCTTCGCTCGCCGCGCCGAGCCCATGCCGAAATGCACGCGCGGATCGTTCGACGACAGGTAGCTGCAGCCGCCGCGAACTTCGCCGACCTGCTTGCCTGCCTCTGTCGTGACGGTCACGCGCGCCCCGATGGCGTCGCGGCCGCCGTGGCGGCTCAACGCCCGCACCATCAGCCACGGATTGCCGGAGTTCCTTTCGTTCATTAGGACATTGGGCCGATCGTCAAGGTTCGAGATCACGATATCCACGCGGCCGTCATTATCCAGATCGCCGAAGGCCGCGCCCCGGCCGACGTGCGGCGAGTGGCGCAGGACCGCCGATTCGCTGCGAAACCGGCCGCCGCCCAGATTGCGGTAGAACAGGTCGGTCTGTTTGTAGCCCATGGGATTGCGCAGCCGGTCGACCTGGGGATACAGGTGCCCATTGACGACATAAATGTCCTTCCATCCGTCGTTGTCGAAATCGGCGAAGCCGGCGCCCCAACTCATGGAGGCGTAGCTGTCACGCTGGCTGGTACGGGTGGCGGCATCGCTGAACTGGCCGCCGCCTT
>JBJXGR010000497.1:0-10045 GCA_046160045.1 Bryobacteraceae bacterium | reverse complement strand
GAGTTAGTAGGGTGGGTCGGCTTAAGCGCAACAAAGCGCAACAGAAATGGCGGATAAGGGAAAAGTAGAATCTCTTCTTATTATGGCACGGGACGGCAAGAGTTTTAGTGTGTGAGGGCTTTAAGTTGTTGAGGAAGAATGGAAGATTATTCGAACTGAGCCTTGAATGGAAATCGAGCCGCTCGAAACAATTTCCTATTCTCATTCGGCTCTCGTGGGACGGCCTGCCAGATCGGCCCGCAGGCTGCCCAGATTCCGCGCCTGCTCCAGCGAGTCCCTGCGCGCTCGACAGCCATTGGTAGGGCAGCGAGGTGGCCGTCAACTGGGATCTGAGGGAGTCGATGACGGAGGCGGGCATCGAGATCATCCTGGAACGGGCCAAGGAACTGCACCCGGAAGCACGGCCCCGGATCATCTCCGACAACGGGCCGCAGTTCATCGCTAAGGACTTCAAGGAGTTCATTCGGATCTCCGGCATGACGACACTTTCCCGATGCATCGACCACCATCATGGGCAAATCCTGCCGGCCGTCCCGCTCCGCCACTAAAACTCAGATCCTGTCATGCGCACTGTTGAAAGTAGCTGCGATCGCGGAGACGATTTCGTATGGCTCCGGCAAGACCTTCACGGCAACGGTGCGGTCCAGCCGCGCAGGTCGGGGAGAATGGTCTGGCCGGGCGAACTCAACGTGCGTCCAACCGCGCGGGTGACCGCTACTCGGCCAGCCAGATGTTGCCGGTGATCTCTCCGAGGTTGAACACCAGTTTGTCGCGGCCCACCGAGAGTCCGAACGTGCTTATGCTACCGACGTTTGGGATCGAGAGCTTTGCCTCGTGGAAGTGTGCCACGGCGGCCGCCGGTCCCAACGAGCGCTTCGTCTCGGGGTGGAGTGGGGTGGTCCAGATGCAGCGGAAGCCATCGCGGTCGGAAACGAAGTAGAGGCGATTCCCGTCGGGCGACCAGCGCGGCCGCGAGTCGAACCCTGAGGGTTCCGTCAACGGTGCCCAGTCCGATGGTTGGATCTGTGCGCCATCGCGATAGGGAGCAACTACGATGTTCGCGCGGTCAGCACCATGCTCCATCTCCGCGAGGATCCACCGGCCGTCGGGGGAGAAACCGGGCTGGATTACGCCACGCTCGGCGGCAGACGTCAAGCGCTCGCTCTTCTTGTTCGCGACGTCAGTAATCCCGATGTATCGAGGCGATCCGATGTCCCACACCAGCTTGCGTCCGTCCGGAGACCACACCGGAGCCACTCCGCAATCGGCGCAGACCTGCTCAGGCGGATCTCCGGCAAGATTGGCGACGAGCAGGCGATAAGATATCTCTCCCGTCTTCGGATCCCTGACCGAAGAGGAGAATGCAATTCGGCGGCCATCGGAACTGAAGTTCGGGAAAAGGAATCCCCCGCCGGGAGGCACAATCAATTTCTCTTTACCGGTCGCAATATCGACCATCAGCCCGTCTTGGCCAAGGTTCTGGTATGCCACCAGGTTGCCGTCGGGCGACAGCGCGGGCCAGATTTGACGGTTTGTATTTCGGGTCAGTTGGCGGGCGCTCCCCGTCACCTTGCCGGTCGCGGCATTTATCGGAAGCGCCCATATGTTGGCTCTCCGGGTTTGTCACGCAAACACAATCGCTCCGCTTGCCGAAGCCACTGGCGTGGATTCACCCGCCAATCCTGGCGTCAGGTCGATCGATGGCCCGACTTTCCACGAACCGCTGGACACCGGGATAGCCTTCAAGCCTTGGGCGGACCCCAGCAGCAGCATCCCCTTCCACCAATTCCCTAAACTGAGCAGGCTTGCCTGCGTGGCCCCTTCCAGCCTGCGCTTCGATCCGGACTCCTGCGTGGCCCGTTCCAACCTGCGCTTCGATCCGGACTCGCGCGGCTCCACAACCCAGAGTTCCGGTCTGCTCGAGGCCTTGAGATTCAGCAGCACGATATGATTCCCGTCGGGAGACCAGACGGGATAGCGACTGGAACCCTCTGAAATCGAAACGTCTACTGGCTGGCCACCACCTATCGGAACCACCAGCACGCTCGACTTTGCCACAAACAGCCGGCCTCCAGTCCAGTATGCGATCTGCTTTCCATCCGGGGACCACCGGGGTCCGCGCCCGCCACGCACCAGTAACCGCGGTTCTCCACCGAGTGCGGCCATAGTGTAGATACCGCCTCCGTCCTTTTCAGAACGGAACGCGATCTGGCTGCCATCGGGCGAGAACGTGGGCTCGTGTTCGTCCCCCTCGGCCTGCGTCAGTTGGAGTGGAAGGCCGCTGCCGCCGACTTGTTGCAGCCAGAGGTCCAGATTGCCCTTGCCGGAACGATCCGATGCGTAGACCACCAGCTTTCCGTCCGGCGAGATCGCCGGCTCGAAGGTAAGCCCGGCGTCATGGGTGATGCGTGTGAATTTCAGGCTGGGAATGCTCGGTGCGGCCGGGCGCACTTGTTGCCCTGCCCAAAAGCCCGCGCCACCAACGGCTAAAGCGCAGGCCATTGCGGCCCAAACCAACCACCGGCGGCCGCGTGCGGCGGGCGCCGCCAATGCCGCGGGCGGAACGGTATCGAGCGGATGGTCCAGCACGATGCGCGCTTCGCCGATGTCGCGCAGCCGCTGCTTGCGATCCTTGTCGAGGCAGCGCCGAAGAAGTTGGACCAGCGGGGCCGGTGTCCCATCGGGCAGCGCGCTCCAGTCCGGTTCCTGCTTCAACACCGAGGCAAGAATGTCCGCGGTCGCTTTCCCGGGGAAGGCCGTCTTCCTGGCGAGCATCTCGCAGAGGACCACGCCACAAGGCCCAAATATCCGCGCGACGGTCCGTCACTTCGCCGCGGGCTTGTTCCGGCGCCATGTAGCCGGCTGTTCCGAGGATCATGCCCAACTGCGTGGCGCGGAAGGTGAGCGTCGGGGAATTTTCGGGAATCGCCTGGGGCACGGAATGTTCGGCAACCTTAGCCAAACCGAAGTCCAGCACCTTCACAACGCCATCGGGCGTGATCTTGACGTTAGCGGGCTTCAGGTCGCGATGGACGACGCCTTTTTCGTGGGCGTACTCGAGGGCGACGGCGATCTGGCGGGCGATCCCGGCGGCTTCTTCCCACGGCATTGGCCCTTGCCCCATGCGATCGGAGAGGGTCCGGCCCTCCACCAGTTCCATGACGATGGCCCGGCCTTCGAGTCCGTAGATGGCGGCGATGTTCGGATGGTTCAGCGACGCCAGCACCTGCGCTTCGCGCCGGAAGCGGGCCAAATAGTCTGCGTCGTTGGCGAGAGACTCCGGTAGCACCTTGAGAGCGACGTCCCGGCCGAGCGTGCTGTCTCGCCCCCGATACACCTCGCCCATGCCGCCGGCTCCTATCGCGGAGACAACTTCATAAGGACCGAGTTTTTTGCCGGAAGAAAGCGGCATTGGAACAGTCTATCCGATCGACAGGTGGCCAACTCCTGGATTACGTCAGATCTCTATCGGAAGCGGCCCGGCGGAGAGTGATCGGGGACGAGGATCGGGCGCGGGCCGGGACGCTTCGGATCGAGTCGTAAGAAGGAAGCCGCCCTTGATTTGGCAGGGCAATTGCTTATTGGGTATTCAATCGGGAAAGTGATACGTGGCGAGAGAATGTTGCTACCGGAAGGATGATCTGCCGCATTGCAGTTGCCCTGCCAAATATTATCACGCGCAAGCGTCCGCCGCTTTGCGGCTTAGTTCTAACGGCGTATCCGGAAGTTGACCGCCAGCGGATCGTCGATCCATCTCAACTTCCGGTTAGCCGATCCGCCCAGAACCTGCGAGGCAGCACTTCTACGGATAATCGGAGTGCTGAGAATATGCTGAGTCTCGGCCTGGGCAAGTCTGAGGACCGACCTGAAAGATTGCACACAAGATTCGCGTCGACGACACGGCGCAGTTCGCGCTGGCGGGTGGCTTGCGTGTCGGGCGCCGTGGCGACGGCCATCGACTCGCTCGTGAGGCTGCTCCGGCACGCGCCCGCTCGAAAGCCGGGCCCTTGACATTTCCCCCGTAGCGGTATGGTCAGGCGGTCGGGCACGTGTGCCTTCAGGTCCACGGCTGGCGTGCTGCTTGACGAATGGGCACGGCAGCGTGAGCGGAGCGGTCTCCGCGCGGCGGAACCTACGGCTTCACCGGCCCGAGGTATTTATCCAGCCAGTCCAGCGTCTCGCGAATCCACTCGCTCCGGACTACCTGCATGCCGTGCCCGGTTTCGTAGAGAACGGATCGCCTGTCCTTCGCCGGTGTACCCAGGAGTCGCGCAAACGGCTTCTGCGACGACTCGAGGGGAAAGGTGAAATCGAACCGGCCGCTCAGGAGCAACACGGGCTGTTTCACTCTGGGCAGATAGTTGACGAGATCCATCTCTGGAACACGGCTCGGAAGTAAACCCGCGATCACCAATACTGCCGCTTCGAGCCGGGAATCGATGGCCAGCGGAAGAGGGCCGAACCGCCCACCAAAGCTGTATCCGACGTACCCAACCTTAGCGGAATCGATGTCGGCGCGGCTTTCCAGGTAATCGAGGCTGCGCTGGATATCCTGCACTTGCTGAATTATCAAGGTTCGGTGTTGCAGCGGGCTGCTCACCTCTTTGCCGCCGCGCTCATAGAAGCCCTGGATCACCGGATAGAGGACGGCACGGCCGCTTCGGATAATGAAGTCGATGGCATCCATGGCCGCGAGCGTCGCCGAGTTGCGGACTCTCAAGGCGGTCGCACCAGGGACAAAGACCACCACCTGATAGGGCGGAGACGCCTTGCGTGGCAGGAACAGAAAAGCGGGAACGCGCTCTCCGCCGTAAGCCGCGGCGAAACTGACCTTTTCCCGCTTCCAGTCGGGCGCGGAGTCATCCACCTCGTCCACTTTGGCGGCGAGTTCGGTCTTGTCGTAACGGTAAAGGCCGCGATAGGCTTCGAAAACTCCATCGGCAACGGGCTTCAGTTTTGCCGGATCGACCGACCGAGGCCGGATGGTGGCCCGCAATTCCGGGCTCACTTCGCCGGAAGCCATCATGCAGCGAAAACCGTGCAACGAAGAGCGATCGAAGGGATTCTGCGCGTCCAATTCCGGGGCCCTGTACGACGGTTCCTGCCAGGCGCCACCCATGCTGTATCGAAGCCCCTTGCCATCATCGTTCCAGCACCACTCTTTGACGTTGCCCGCCATGTCGAAGGTGCCGAACGTCCCTTCGCTCGCGTGCCGGCCGACAGCCGCCGGACCGGTGCCCGTGAAGTTTGCCGACACGGCCGAGTACATCGTATTGCTCGGATCGGTGGCAATGAGCCAGTGTACCAGCGTGGGCAGTTGTTTCCCGCGATACTCGGCGTAGGCTGCCGCTTCATACCAACTGACGCCGCTAACGGGATAATCCTCCTGGCCCGCGGGGAACGATCCACCCTCCCAAGCCGCCGGGCCGGGGCGTCCCGTTCTGTCGCGGAACAGCTTCATTGCCTCCTCCCAAGCGAGCGCGCGGCCATCGCGCACGAAGGGCTGCTTCCAGAATTCGGGCTTCCGGTAGCCCCCTCCCGCGACAAACTCCTGAAACTGGCGATTGGTGACTTCGTGCTTGTCGATAAAATAGGTTTCCTTGGGAGCCGGTCCAAGATACGCAAAGTTGGTGAAGCCCACCGCTCCGGGAGAGACCGCCACCATTCCGGCTGGAATGGCGCCCTGCTTCGGAAGTCGAAACCGGTAAGCAGAGCCGTTGCGCTCGGCGAATCCGTATGCGGTGTCCGCGCCCTCCTTCTCCGCGCGGAACAGGATCTGGCCCGCCGGCACGCGGACATCCGTTCGTGGCGCTACTCCCAGTCGCCTCCATGCCGAATCCGGTGCTCCGAACGGTTTGATGGAGACGGTGGCGGCCGGTGGGTCCGACTCCAGGCTGATCGTTTTCACCGCCTCGGACCAAATACGCTTCGAGGTCGAGTCGCCCGGAATGTAGTTGGCGATCGCCATGGCGCGGTCGAACGCGTTGAAGTAGTCGCCTCTTTCCGTCAACCGCGCGATCTCCGGCAGTTCCGCTTCGGCGGCCTTCAATTTGCCCTGTTTGAACCAGTACCACGATCCGGCGGCGATCGCCACCAGCAGCACCGCCGCGATCGCCATGGCTGTGACGGCCCGCCACGGTCCTGCCGCGCCGGGGGAAGCCTCGAACGCCTCGATCGCCGCCACCATCTCCGCCGAGCCCGGGCGATCCTCTTTCTTCTTGGCCGTCGCGCCTTCGATGAGACGCCGCAGCCGTGGCGGCGCTTCGAACGGAGGAACCGGATCGCGGATGATCCCCATCAGGGTGGAGAGGCTGGAATCGCCGCGGAACGGCTGCTTCCCGGCAAGCATCTCATAGAGCACGATGCCGAACGAGAAGACATCGCTGGATGCGTCGAGGGGCTTGCCCTGGGCCTGCTCCGGCGACATGTAGGCGATGGTGCCCAGCACGGCGCCTCGCTCGGTCACTGGCTCCTCGAGCGTCTTCGTTTCCTGCGAAGGGTCCCGAGTGGGAGCGGCCTCGACCGATTTCGCCAACCCGAAATCCACCATCTTCACCACGCCCGCGGCCGTGACCAGAACGTTGGCCGGCTTCACGTCGCGATGGATGATACCAGCACGATGCGCGGCGGCCAGGGCCGCGCCGATTTGCCTGCCGATCGCAAGCACCTTGTCGAGCGGTAGCGCGCCTTCGCGAAGCAGCGCGCTCAGCGGCTGACCATCGACGTACTCCATCACGATCATTTCGTCGTCGCCGACGCGCAGGATTTCGTGAACGGTAACGATGTTGGGTTGATTCAGGGCCGATGCGGCGCGCGCCTCCTGCAGCAGCCGGCGCCTTGCGCTTTCGTCCCTGGCGATATTGCCGGATAGGCACTTGACCGCCACGGTCCGGCGGAGATCCGTGTCGCGAGCCTTGTAGACGGTGCCCATACCCCCAGCGCCGATCTTCTCCAGAATCTCGTAGTGGCCGATCACGCGTCCGATCATGCGGTTCATAATAACAGGAGCACAATTTTCCGATCCACGGACCTGTCTGCGTGGGTGCGGGCCCGGCTCGGGTTAACGCCACCTTCCGTGTCACGTCAGATCTCTATCGGAAGCGGCCCGGCGGAGAATGATCGGGGACGAGGATCGGGCGCGGGCCGGGACGCTTCGGATCGAGTCGTAAGAAGGAAGCGAGGCGCCCAAGTCCTGGGTTACGGCGCATCCTTCCACTACTTTTCAAGTTCGGCGTTTGGCGCAGGGTCGCTGCTTCTCGAAGAAAGTAATGGAAGGGTAGCCGACAATTCGCCCAGAACTTTCATCGGCGTGTTCTTTGTGTGGCTGCTCCCGCGGCACCTTCTTGCCCTGTTCGATCAGCACTGCGATCTGCCGCAGCCTGCCTATGATCTGCTCCGGCGGGAATGTCTTCTTTGGCACCTTCCCGTTCCTTTCTGTCTTCCAGTCTCTATCCGGCTGGTACAGAAATGACCGGTCAGGTCAAAACGCCCTCCGGATCATTCTATGGCAATGGCGCCAGACTGCGCGATACGGGAGGGACTATCGCGCTACCGGTCGGGCCGGGTCGGCCAGCCAGACGTTCGACGTGGTCTCCACCATCACAAAATACAGCGCGTCTTTGGTCAGCGCATTGGCCGAAAAGAGTGCGGAGAAGCGTGGCCCCGGCATCCGCTGCGCGAGAACGGCGTCCCCCGCAGGTGCATTCGTGACCGGATGCAACTTGCGCGCCCAAAGCGCGTCTCCGTGGTGAATGTAGACGAGATTCCCATCCGTCGACCAGAACGAACTTTCGGTCCGCTCCTCGCCGGAAATGCGAATCCAGGACTCCGGTTTCCCCGCGGCGTTTTCGAGGGACGCTAAGTAGATCACCCGGCTATCGCCTTTGATCAGGATGAATGTAACCCAGCGGCCATCCGGCGAGAGCCGGCCGCCGTGGATGGCACCTCCGGGATGCCAGATGAGATCGCGCTTCTGCCCGGTCTTGACATCCAGCATGAAGAAGCGGCTCCCTCCTGCTGAATAGAGAATGCTCGCACCGTCCGGACTCCACTGCTGCACCAGCCCGCATTTCTTGCAGATCACCGTCTCGGGGCCACCGCCGGCGGGCATCGCGACAATTTGCGGGTGACCGTCACTCGGCTTGGTGAAGGCAACACGCGCGCCATCGGGCGAGATCACTGCTCGAAACTCGTCGCGCTTGCTTGAGGTCAACTGGCGTTCCGCACCCGTGGCAAGGTCTCGCACCCACACGTCGGGATCGCCGCCACGGTCGGAGACATACACCATCGTCCTTCCGTCAGCCGATAGGTTCGGGTTGCTCACCTTCACGTTCTCGCGCCAGACACGCTTCATCTCACCGGTGACCCGGCCCGAGGCGCCCTGCATCGGCAGCATCCACAAACCCGAGCTCATCGAAAGACGGGAAAACGCAATCTTCCCATTGGCCGCTACCGACGGTTGCGCCGCGCCCGCGCCTGCCGTAATCCGCGTCGCCGGCGAAGTTGCCTTACCGGATGACAGCGGGCTGAACCACAGATCATGGCCATCTCCGGACTTGGCGGCCACGACCAAGCCGTTCTCCGCAGCCGACGCGACCGGAGAGGGATCTTGCTGAAAGGGCATGTTCAGCATGGACCGCGCACCTTTGAGCTGCTCCATCGCGCCCGTCTTCGCCGCGGCTCCGCCGGAGGCTGGCACCATCCAGTAGTCGAGAGGCTCAGCCTTCTGCGACGACCACAACAGCAGATTCTTGCCGTCCGGCGTCCACAACGGAGCGATGGCCCAATCGAGGCCTGCGGATACCTTACGATCCGAACCGCCATCGGCCGACACGACGTGAATCTCGCTGGGCTGCATGTACCAGCCCGTGGCATAGGCGACCGAGCTTCCGTCGGGTGAGATCCGGGCGTTGAACCCCGCCGGCGCCACCTGTCTGGGCGACCCGCCCAGCGCCGGCACTACGAAAATCCCCGGTTGCTGCCCCCCTGACGCTTCAAAGGCGACCCTTCGTCCGTCGGCCGATAGCGAGGGTGGAATTCGTTGCCGGGAGTGGCGGTCAAACGGACCGGCTGGCCGCCGGAAACATGCTGGAGCCAGATGTCGAGGTCGGTGCCTGTCGCCCGATCGGAGGCGTACACTACGAAGTTGCCATCGGCGGAGATGCTGGGCTGATAGGTCAGTCCGGAGTCGCGAGTCACCTGCGTGAGGTTGTATCCGGCGGGCGGCTGCACGACCGGGCCGCGGCCCGCTTGGCGGAAGAAGCCGAACCAGACGATGCCGGCTGCCGCGGCCACGCCCGCCACGCTCCAGGCCAGCCACGGGCGCCGACCACCTTCGCGCGCGCCCTCGACGAGCGGCGTCTCACCAGCGATTGCTGACTCGATCGCGACCCTCGCTTCGCCGATGTCCCGCAGCCGGTTCTTCGCGTTGCGATCCAGACAGCGCCGCAGCAGGCCCCGGATCGCCGCCGGCGTCTGGCGCGGCAATCCGTCGAAGTCGATCGGGCCGCGCAACACGGCGGCCAGCGTGACCGACACGGTCTCGCCCTCGAATAGCCGACGGCCGGTCAGCATCTCCCACAGCACCACCCCGAACGACCAGACGTCCGCGCGTTTATCCACGGGCTGTCCCGCCGCCTGCTCCGGGCTCATGTACGCCGCCGTCCCCAGGATCATTCCCGCTTCCGTCGGACGCCCCGTGAGCGTCGGCGAGTTCACCGGATCGCTGCCGGGGGAAAGAGCTCCCAGCGCGACTGCTGCCAGTCCGAAGTCCAGCAGCTTGACGACGCCCTCCGGCGTGACCATGATGTTGGCCGGTTTCAGGTCGCGATGCACGATTCCTTTGTCGTGAGCGGCTTCGAGCGCTTCGGCAATCTGCTTCGCGTAGCGGAGTGCGGTCTCGAGCGGCAGTGGCCGTTTCAACGTCCCCCCGGGAACCAGTTCCATTACCAGCGCGCGTTCTTCGATGCCATAGATCTGCGCGATGTGGGGGTGATTCAGCGAAGCGAGTACCTTGGCCTCGCGGGTGAAGCGGGCCATCCGGTCT
>JBJXGR010000496.1:0-20418 GCA_046160045.1 Bryobacteraceae bacterium | reverse complement strand
TGAATCCAACGGGCAGGATCGGCCCTGCCCGTGGAAGAGGAGGGCAGGAATGCCCTCGACGACGGCAGGCGCTACCGCCCGGCCGGCTTCACCAGACCAGCAACGGCGGGACCGGAGGCGCGCACTTCCTCGACCGGGAGCGCGAAGGGGATTGCGAAAGCACCTCCAATGGGCTGAAAACAGTTGGAAAACCAGAAGGCCGGCCAAACTCGCCGGGCGAAGGCAGCGAAAAAGCCACTTTCCGTGCCAAATTGGCTCGACTAGGCCGGGTCCGGCTGCGAAGTTCCGGGCCGATCGGTCTTTCTGCTGAGAACACTGCCGGCGTGCAGCCACTATTCTGTTGATGATGGGTTCTTTCGCCTCTATCGCCGTGATCGAGAATGCCCCCTTGACCCCGGAAGAAGAATTGGATTGGCTGGCCCTCCGGATGACCCCGGGATTGGGCGCACGCCACCTGCTCCGGTTGCTGGAACGGTTCCGCACCCCGAAGGCTATCCTCCATGCCTCACCGACCGAGTTGGAAGGCGCTGGACTCGCGGCCGGGGTGGCCCGAAGCGTGTCGAGCGGCTGCGGGTACGACGACGCCGCCGAGCAACAGCAACTTTGCCGGGAGAGAGGAGTGACGCTGATCCCGGTCATCGATCGCCGCTATCCGTCGCTGCTGGGAGAGATCTTCGACCCCCCACCCATGTTGTTTGCCCGCGGGCGTTTGGAGTTGCTTCAGGCCGATGCGGTCGCCATTGTGGGAACCCGCCGGCCTACCGCCTACGGTACCGCCGTCGCCGAACGCCTGGCCGCCGACCTGGCCAATGCGGGCCTCGCCATCGTCAGCGGGATGGCCCGCGGCATCGACACGGCCGCGCACACCGGCAGCCTCAGTTCCGCGGGGGATACGATCGCGATCCTGGGCTGCGGCGTTGATGTCGTATATCCCACTGAAAACAGGAAGTTAGCGGATCAGCTTGCAACCGGCGGACTGCTGCTGTCGGAGTTCCCGATGGGGACCCCGGGCTATCCGCAAAACTTCCCCGTTCGCAACCGGGTGATCAGTGGCATCAGCCAGGGCGTCATCGTGGTGGAGGGCGCACAGTACAGCGGTTCCGCAATCACCGCGAGGCTGGCGATGGAGCAAGGCCGGGAAGTGATGGCCGTTCCGGGCAACATCACCTCGAAGGCGAGTTGGGGGCCGAATCTGCTGATCAAACAGGGCGCCAGGCTGGTCCAGGACTGGAATGATGTCGTGTCCAGCCTGGGAACCGATCTGCGACAGCGCCTGGCGGAGCGCTGCCGGGCAAAACTGGCCAGGGAGACCCAGCCCGATCTGTTCGATTCGCCCGCAACGGCCGAACAGGACGTCAATTCGCTGGGACGATGGGTCCTGGACAAACTCCCGTTCGACCAACCCAGACATCTGGATGAGCTGTTGGAAACATTGGACTTCGCGTCACCCTCGGAGCTGGTGGCCACACTTTTCGAGCTGGAGATGATGGGCTTGATCCGTCAGCTGCCGGGGAAGAATTTTGTGAAAGTGTGGTAAGTAGTGGTATTGTGTGGTGGGTTGCGTCGCTCGCCCTGGGGCGTCTCGTCCTTCGCAGTCCTTAATCACTACTTACAGGTGAATCTGTGTCGAAGTCTCTGGTCATCGTGGAGTCGCCTGCCAAGGCGAAAACCATTAACAAATACCTGGGCAAGCAATACGTCGTCAAGGCTTCTCTGGGTCATGTCAAGGATCTTCCCAAGAGCCAGCTGGCGGTCGACGTCGACAACGGATTTCTGCCCAAATACGAAGTCATCGACGGGAAGAAGAAGCTCGTTCAGGAGCTGAAGGACGCCGCCAAGAAGGTCGACAACGTGTACCTGGCAGCCGACCCTGATCGCGAGGGCGAGGCGATCTGCTATCACCTTCAGGAGGTACTGGGAGGAAAGAAAGACGGCCCGGCGATCTTCCGGGTGATGTTCAACGAGATTACCCCAACCGCCATCCGGCGGGCTTTTGAAAAGCCGATGCCGGTGAATGTCAACCTGGTGGAGGCGCAGCAGGCCCGGCGCGTGTTGGACCGCCTGGTGGGGTACAAGATCTCGCCGCTGCTGTGGGACAAGGTCCGGCGAGGCCTGTCGGCCGGCCGGGTTCAAACCGTTGCCCTGCGCCTGATCGTGGAGCGCGAGCGTGAAATCCTGGCGTTCCTGCGGAGGGAATACTGGACGATCGACGTCGACCTGCTGGCCAAGAAACCTCCTGTCCTGGAGGCGCGTCTGGCTCGCATCCGCGACGTCAACGCCGAAATCCCGGATCAGCAGTCGACGGACTCGATCCTGGCCGACCTGGACGGCGCCGTCTATACCGTTCAATCGGTCGCGACCCGCGAAAAGCGCCGCAACCCGGTAGCCCCCTTCATCACTTCAACGCTGCAACAGGAATCGGCCCGCAAGCTGCGGTTCAGCGTCAAGCGCACCATGATGCTGGCCCAGCGCCTCTACGAAGGCGTCGAGCTGGGCAAAGAGGGGCTGACCGGCCTCATTACTTATATGCGTACCGATTCGACGCGCGTCTCCGACGATGCGCTCGACGAGGTTCGGCGCTTTATCGCGGGCGAGCGGTACGGACCCCGGTATCTGCCGGAGCGCCCCAATGTCTTCAAGTCGAAGAAGGACGCTCAGGACGCTCACGAGGCGATTCGGCCGACCTCTGTGCTCAGGACACCGGAAGATGTGGCCCCGTTTCTGGCCGAAGACGAGCTGAAGGTCTACCGCCTGATCTGGATGCGATTCCTGGCATCGCAGATGATGCCCGCGGTGTTTGACCAGACCACCATCGACGTGGCGGCTCCGGGCAAATCGGGCACCGGCTACCTGTTCCGGGCGACCGGCTCCGTGCCGAAGTTCGACGGCTTCCTGCGAGTGTACGAGGAGGGCAAGGACCAGAAGGACGAAGACGACGAAGAGTTGAAGCACAAGCTCCCCGCCGTGCAGGAAGGCGAGGTTCTGCGGTTCAAATCGATCGAGCCGGAGCAGCACTTCACCGAGCCGCCGCCCCGGTTCAACGAGGCGACGCTGGTGAAGGAACTGGAAGCCGATGGCGTCGGGCGTCCTTCCACCTACGCCGCGATCCTGTCCACGATCCTGGAACGCGAGTACGTGACCAAAGAGGGAGGTCGCTTCTCACCCACCGAACTGGGAATGGTGGTGACCGATCTGCTGCTCGAGAGTTTCGACGACATCTTCGACGTAAAATACACGGCGCGGATGGAGGATGAACTCGACGAGATCGAAGAAGGCAAGCGCGACTGGCGCGAGGCCTTGGCCGAGTTTTACGAGAAGTTCGAAAAAGATCTCGAACACGCGGCCGCGAACATGACCGACATCAAGCGGATGGAAAAGCCCACCGACATGTTGTGCGAACGGTGCGGAAAACCGCTGGTCATCAAATGGGGGAAGCACGGCAGTTTTATCGCCTGCACCGGGTATCCGGAGTGCACGTTCACGCGCGAAATCTCACAGGTCGTCAACGGCAACGGCAGCAGCACGAGTGAGATCTCCGAAGAGGGTGAGGAATACTGCGAGAACTGCGGCCGGCCGATGGTTCTCAAGAAGGGCCGGTTCGGCCAGTTCTACGCCTGCACGGGATATCCGGACTGCAAAACCACCAAGCCGATTGGCGGCACGCAGAAGAAGGCCGACGTGCCGCTCGAGGAGCCGTGTCCACAGTGCGGCAGCAACCTGGTGCTGAAATCCGGGCGCTTTGGCGAGTTCACTGCCTGCAGCAACTACCCCAAGTGCAAATACGTGAAGCAGAAGACCATTGGCGTCGCCTGCCCCGAGTGCACCGAGGGCGAAGTGGTGGAGCGGCGTTCGAAGCGTGGCAAGACATTCTACGGATGCAACCGGTATCCCGAGTGCAAGTTTGTAGCTTGGGGCAAACCGATTGCCGAGAAGTGTCCGGAATGCGGGGGAAGTTATCTGATCGAACGGTACCTCAAGTCCGGCGCCATCTGGCAGTGTCCGAACAAAGAATGTAAGTTCAAACAGCCGGCTCCCGCTACCGTTCCTGCTGAAGTTGCCGTTTGATGGAAGTGGCGCCGGGCGACGTTTTCGGTCGCCCGGCCAGCCCATCTGAGGCCCGACCGCGAGGGAGGGCTTGCCACTTTCAGGCCAAAAACCCGATGTTCTTTACCGGGAAGTTGTTGATGTTCGGAAACACCGCCGGCAGGTCGATGGCTTGCACTCCGAACCACGACGCAAACGTCGCGCCGTATTGATCGAGCGACATCGTCGGAATCCAGTTGCCGCGGCTGCCGGAATCGTCCGGCCCCTGCAGCGCCAGCGTCGGAAACGTCCCGTAGGTGTCGCCCCCTTTCACCGGTCCGCCCACGACCAGGCAGTGGCCCCCCCAGGCATGATCGGTTCCCGCGCCGTTGTTCGGCTGGAAGGTGCGGTTGAATTCCGACTCGGTGAACGCGACTACCCGTTCGGCCACGCCCAACTCGCCGGTGGCGTTGTAGAACGCCGCCATGGCCTCGCTCAATTGCTGCAACAGCCCGGCGTGCGAGCCAAGCTGCCCGGCGTGCGTATCGAAGCCGCCTTGCGAGACGAAGAAGATTTGCCGCTGCATGCCGAGTTGGCTGCGCACCTGAATGATGCGCGCCACCTGCGAAAGCTGTTGGCCGAGTGTAGTTTGCGGAAACACCGTCGCGAGCGGAGGCGCGTTGCGGGTGGCGTCGTCCACGAGTTTGGCCACTTCGATGGCGCCGCGCAGCACTCCGCTGGCCGCCTGGAACAGGACCACGCCGCTATCGAAGCTGAGCATTTCCTGCAGCGACGCGTCGCGAGCATCCATGTGCGCCGAATGGTCGGACCCCTCGATGCCGAAGTTCGATCCGCTGATTGTGGTCGGCCGCGTCTGCTGGCCGATCAGTTGAAGACTGTTGCCGGCGATGGAGACGGCGGGCGGAAAGTTCGAGGGCGAATTCAGCAGCGCTACCTTGTCCGCCACGCGTCCGCACCAGCCGGTGGTTGCGGCCTGCAGCGGCGAAGCGTTCTGCCACTGCTGCTGCTGATCGGAGTGCGAGAACAGGTTCGACGGAACCGGCGCCGTGCGGTTCAGATACTCCTGTTTGGTGGTTGGCCGCACCAGCGTCCCGACATTGGCGACCACCGCAACCTTCTTCTGCGTGTACAGCGGATGCAGCGTGGTCATCGACGGATGCAGGCCATAGGTCTCGTTGCGCGAGTTTCCGATGGCCAGCAGGGATGCCGACGGAATCGCCAGGCCCTGACGGATGCTCTGATACGCGGCATATTGCGGTCCCAGGGGCACGACCGTGTTGTTGGCATCGTTGCCGCCGAACAGGAAGATGCAGACCATGGCTTTGTAGTCCGGCCCGGCCTGGGCGCGCGCGTTGATGGATCCGAATGGAGCGAACGCCGCCGCGGCGCCGATGGTCGACACCAGGCGGCCGCTCTTTTGCATGAACTCGCGACGCGAAACGAACAATGGGCTTTTCATAACGTTTGATCTCCTCTCGTTACCGCTCCACCTGAAATCTGGACTGCGTCGCCGTCAGGTACAACGCGATCCGCGCCTTCATGCGGGGATCGGTGGTTGTGCCGATGGCCTTGAGAATGCTCGTTTTCATGTCGTCCTTCATCTGGCCGCGCAGGAATGCGTTGCCGATCGCTTCCAGCAGCAGGTCCGGCGATCCGCCCAGTCCCTCGAAATGCTTGGTCTGGACCTGCACCGTGCTGCCGAGGTAGTTGTTGACCGCGCGATGGACAAAATTGATGCGTGCCAGCGCGGTGGAAGGGTTGAGGATCTGAAACTCGGGAGCGGTGATCCCCTGCACCCGGTACGCCGGCGAGAAGTAGTTGAACACACTGGGCGGGAAGAACAGCTTTTGACCCATGGTTTCGCTATGGCCGGCAACCGAAGGCTCGTCGGTGATCACTACGCCCATGGCGCGCAATAGGGTGGTGGCGAACAGGACGGGTTCCCGCAGATGCCCCCCGGTAGGTCCGAGATCCGGAGCCCCGGCGTTGAGCGCCGTCGGAGTGCCGGCTTCGGTATCCGTCAGGATCGCCCGGACCACCGCTTTCAGGTCGCCGCGGATTCCGTTCGAGTTATTGAACACGGAGGCGACGCGAGCGACATACTCCGGCGAAGGATTGCCCGCCACCAGCCGCTGGATCAGCCGCGTGGCAATAAAGGGCGCAACGTTGGGATGCTCAAAGAGATTCGCGAGCGCCGCGTCGAGATCTTCCTGGGCCGTGCGGCCGGGGGGCAGGACCAAGCCGCTCAGAAGCGTTTTCTGCGTGTCGTCGTGATGCTCGTTGCACGGAACCATCTGGCCGAAGTAGTTGCGGTCGTTTTTCCATTTCGACTGGAAGCCAGGCTTGGGCGGATAGGTCCATCCGGTGAACGCGAGCGTGAACTGCTTCACCGTGTCCTCGGAGTAGGCCGGAACCGGCTGTCCGGCGGAGTCCGTGCGGCGGGTCCCGTTCAGGTTGAGTTCAAACAAGCCAATGGTGAACAGTTGCAGTACTTCGCGGGCGTAGTTCTCGTTCGGCAGGATATTCCGCTTCAAGTCCGGCTTGTCGTTGTTCACCATGTCCAGGTAGTCGCCCATGGCGGGACTCAGCGTCACCTCGCGCAGCACGTTCTGGAAGTTGCCGAATGCATGCTGCAGCATCAGGCGCTGGAACGAGACCATCTGGTGGTAGCGCCGGAGATCGACGCCGGAGACCACAAAGATCTGGCTCAGCGCGAAGGCCACGCGCTGGCGTAACTGGTCTTTCCCCCGCAGGGCGTTGCGGAAGAAGTCGCGCTGCAGGGAGCTCAGACCTTCGTCTTCATTGACCGGGTCGTCGTAGGTCGACATCGGGGCGGCGAACTGCTCGTTGATCCACGCCTCCCGGCCGGTCGCCATGACTTTGGCCAGGCTCTCGGGGTCCGGTCCCCAACTGGCCTGTTCCAGAAACCGGGAGGCGGTGGACTGCGACATCACCACCTTGGCCGGTCTGACGCGAACCGCATACGCCGCCGACGAGGCCGCGCCGGGGTCGGGATTCGCGACTTGAATCAGAGCAAAGCCTCCCACGCACGGCGGCATGGTTGCGGTGACCGTCAACTGGGTGGGCGAAACCCACGTCGCGGTCACCGCGCTCCCGTTCAGCGTCACCTTGGCAGGTTTTGCAAAGCCGGACCCATTGATCGAAAAAGTGGTGGGGCCGATAGCGATGCCCTGAGTGGAAAGGCCCGCAATCACCGGCAGCGGGTTCAGCAGCGTCACCTCCGCGGTGTCGGAAGCCTGGGTATCGACGACGCTCGTCGCCTTGAGCACCACCTTGGGCGGATCCGGGAGGATGACTGGCGCCTGGTAAATACCTTGCGAGTCCACCGTGCCCAACACCGCGTTGCCGCCATTCACGCCGTTGACGCTCCACACGACGTTGCGATTGGAATTGTTCGCCACCGACGAGTAGAAATCGTAGGTCGCCCCGCCGCGCAGGTTTCGAGTCTCCGGCGAAACGGTCACCGTCACCGGCGCCATCACCGTGATCTCCTTTGCATTGGAGGCGGCTGACCCCGGGTCGGGATTCACGATGTCGATCTTCACTTTTGTGCCCGCGGCGACGGCGACGGTTCCGGTGGTGCGCAACTCGTTCGAAGAAACAAACTTCGTCGTCAGTGGCGACCCGCCGAACCGCACCACGGCTCCGCTCACGAAGTTCCTGCCGAGGACCTGGATCGAAAAGGGCTTTCCCGCGTTGAAATCAGGAGGTACCAGCGAACTTAGCGACGGCAGGGGATTCTGAAGCGTAACCGTCGAGGTATCCGACTTGGCGGGATCCGCCTGGCTGACGGCTTTAACAATGACCACGTTCGGCGCGGGGACCTTCGCCGGTGGAGTGTACACTCCGGCGGCATCGATCGTGCCAAGGGTCGAGTTGCCCCCAGCCGTGGTATTGACAAACCACGTTACCGCTTTGTTGGTGGTATTGGAGACCGAGACGGAAAACGTCTTCGGAGTTCCGAGCCGGATCGTGACCGTCTCCGGGTAGACATTCACGGCGACGACCGGCGTAGTCACCCCGCTGGCCGCCGTCAGGCACAGGAACAGGGCAATCGATAAACGGTAGGGCATCTAAGGTTTCCTCCTGCAGCGGCGGCGGCCACTCCGCCCTCGCGCGCTGCGTTTGTCGGGTATAGGCAGGATTGTAGTACTTATAGGACCACCTTGTCAGCACGGGTTTTTCCTCGATTCGATGACCTATAGATCACCTAGCCTTAGGGATATACCGAGCTTTGTGGAAGTAGGTGTCCAGCAGACGGCGGCTGTCTCGGGGAAAACTACCAATTATTTCAATGACTAATCTAGCTGTGGATTAACCCAACAGCTCACGGACCGGTTCGCCTGTCCGGTCGTCGAGCGAATTGGCGATCTTGATCGGCCGTCCGATCGGGCTCATGAGCTCACGTTTCCAGTCAATGCCAAGAGATTTATACAAGGTGGCATAAAGATCGCCCATCGAAACCACCCGCTCGGTGACGTTGGCACCCCGCTCATCGCTTGCCCCGATCACCTGCCCGGTCTTGATGCCTCCGCCAGTCACCGCCAGAGACCAGCAGTTGGGCCAGTGATCGCGGCCGAGGCGGGGATTGATCAGGGGCGTGCGGCCGAATTCGCCCATCGCCACGACGAGGGTCGTGTCGAGCAGGCCGCGCTCTTCGAGGTCATCGACCAGTGCGGTGAGCGTGCGGTCGAGCGTTGGGCAGAGGCGGTCGCGGTGGCTCTTGTCATTGTCGCTGTGCGTATCCCACGAAGTGCCGTGGTATCCCGCGGCGGTAACGAAACGGCTGCCGGCCTCCACCAGGCGGCGGGCCAGCAGGGCGGATTGGCCGATCGAGTCCTTGCCGTAACGCTCCTTCAGTTTCTCGGGTTCCTTCGAGAGGTCGAAGGCGTCACGTACCGCGGGCGTGAGAATCATCTTCCAGGCCTGCGCCGAGAAGGCATCCATGTCCGTGTGTTCCACCGTTTCGTTCAAGTCCCGGTAACGGCGGTCAATGACCTTGAGGAAGGCTGAGCGGCTGTCGACGGCTTTCTCCGAAACGCTCTTGGGCAGGCTCAGATCGGTGACCTGGAAGTCCGGCTTGGCGGGGTCGGGAATGCACATGGGGTCGTAATCCCCGCCCAGGAACGCGGCCCGGAAATAGTCCTCGTATTGTCGCCCGCGTTCCCACTTGGGCACCAGCACGTGCGGCGGAACGGCGTTGCGCGGTCCCATCTCCTTAGTGATGATCGACCCCAGGCTGGGAAACTGCATCGCGGGATTGATCTCGTGCCCGGTGACGACATAGTGAGTCGCCTGCGGATGGTCGTTGCCGCGCGTGTGCATCGACCGCACGATGGCGAACTTGTCCATCTTCTTCGCCATCCGCGGCAACAGCTCCGAGATCTGAATCCCGGGGACATTGGTCGAGATGGGCTTGAAGTTGCTGTTGGACTTGGGGTCCCAGGTATCGATGTGGCTGGGTCCGCCTTCCAGCCAGAAGAGGATCACGGCATTCGCCTTGGAGGCCGAGGGGGCCTTGGCCGCGGCGGCGGCTCGCAGGTAGTCGCTCAAGGTCAGCCCGAGAAAGCCTAAGCTCCCGACGTTCAGGAAATCGCGTCGCGGCAGGTGTGGTTTCGCCATCAGTGATCCTCCAAAGCCTTCTCCGTGGGGCGGCCTTTCAGGCCGCGGCGCGCTTTAGCGCGCCCCTCGTGTTTCTGCCCCGTGGCGCAAACTTCAGTTTGCAAGGGAACTTTAGTTCCCCCAGCGCCGGTCGGAGACCGGCGCTACGTTAGTGGTTTTCGGCGAACTCGCGCGAACTCACCAACGCCCAGATAAACTCCCGCAGGCCGGCTTCCCGGTCGCCGCGTTTCGCCAACAACTGCTTCAGTTCTTCCTTCTCCTCGCGCTCGGGAACCCGGCACAACGCCGCGACGAACAACTCTTCAAAGATTCTCTCATCACTTGCGCCTACGTCCAACAGGCGTTTGAGACGGCTGTCCTTGGTGCTCAACCGGTCCACATAGGTAGCTCCGGCCAGCATGTGCAGCGCCTGGGCCAGATTCGGCCTGCCCGAGCGTTCCGGAACGGCGCCGCGGTTCGGCCGCCCGTACAATTCCAGAAACCTGGAAAAGTACATATCCGGATCGTGCAGTTGGATCGCCCGGGTGCCGGCCGGCGCCTGGCCGACCGTCGAGCCCTCGGTCACCGCGGTCGCGAACTTTTCCGGGACTCCCGTCGTATCGGCCACGGCATCGAGCAGAACCTCGGCGTCCAGAGCGCGCGGCAAGGAATGCGAATAGTTCACGCGATCCTCGCGGTTGGTCGCATTCGGTTTCTGTGTCAATTGATAGGTACGCGACATCACGATGCGCTTCATCAGGTGGCGCAGGCTGTAGCCGTGGTCGCGGAAGTCTTTGCCCAAATCGGCCAGCAGTTCGGGATGAGTGGGCGGATTGGTGGAGCGGAAGTCGTCCACCGGGTCGACGATGCCTCGGGCGAAGAAATGCCCCCAGATGCGATTGACGGCAGCTTCGGCGAAATAGGGCTGCGCCGTCATCCAGCGCGCCAGCACCTTTCGCGGATTGCCGTCCGGCCGGACATCCGCCTGCTCGCCGCTGAGCAGGGCGGGCCGAACTACCGCTTTGGTGCGCGGGTGCAGCAATTCGACCTTTCCGTCGACATCTTTCGAACTGAGATCCATGTTTACCGGATGATCGAAGACGATGGGCCCCATCTTGAACAGCCGCGAGAAAAACGCCGCCATCCCCCAGAACTGATCCTGGCTCCAGTTTTCGTACGGATGGTTGTGGCATTGGGCGCAATCGAGGCGGCGTCCAAAGAACACCCTCACCTCTTCCGCCATGACATCGGCGGGCGCACCGATCTGGTTGTACGGGATAAAGTGCCGTGACGGTCCGCTGTACCCTTGCGCGGATAGCCGGTCGCGGGCGATCGCGTCGTAGGGGCGATTGGTCTCGATCTGTTCGCGGATCCACTCCCAATAACGGTCACTGAACTTCGGGGTCAGTCCGTTGGCGAAAATGGCGACGCGGAAGATGTCGGAGAACCGGAACGTCCAGTAGTCGACGAATTCGGGCGATCCGATCAACGCGTCGACCAGCTTTTCGCGCTTCTTCGGATCCTTGCTCGCCAGGAATTCGCGCGTACGGTCCGGCGGCGGCAGCGTTCCGGTCAGGTCCAGGCAAACGCGCCGCAGGAACTCGCCGTCGCCCGAGACCTCGGAAGGGACCATGTGGAACCGCTCGAGCTTGCGGAAGATGTGTTCGTCAATCAGGTTCCAGCGGGGAATCCGCGGATAGTTCGCGACCGGCGGCCCGATGACGCCGACGCCGGCAGTGGCGAACTGCCCCGCCGCGCGGATCAGAATCGCCGTCTCGCCCAACCGCTTCCCGCTCACCACGCCATCGGAGGCGACGGCCGCCACCTCACCGTCATTGGTCGAGTAGATCACCTGATGGGTGAAATCTTCCGTGTGGCCGTCGCGGAAATGTCCGGTCACCAGCAGTCGATGGTTGCCGTTCACCGGCATCGTGGCCATCGATGGGAAGACCTCGAGCCGCGCCAATTTCGGAGTGGCGGCATCGTCGCCGTACGGCGCACCGCGTTCCACCCACTCCCGGATGATCCGGTAATCGTCGGAGTCTTTCTTGAATCGCTGTCCCCCACCGTGCGGCACGGTCCCCGCCGCCTTCGAAAGCAACAGGCTCTCGCCGGGCTTCGCCGTGTTGATCCGCGGGATGCGTTCGCCCTTCACTTCATTCGTCAGAACCTGGTACGTCCCGCCCTTGGTGATCCACTCGTAATCGTCTTTGGGATAGAGGGCGCTGGCGGAGAGCTTCAATCCGCCGCGGCCCTTCACGCCGCCGTGGCAGGCCGAGGAGTTGCATCCGCCCTTGGTCAGGATCGACGCGATGTCGCGCGTGAAACTCGCCGGCCGGGTGGCGCCCGATCCTTCGATCCGAATGGCGGATTGTGCCTTCGCGCCTCCAAGCACCGCGGTCACCGTGAGCGGCCCATCGGACGTTCCCGCGAAGCGGGCCGGTCCGATGAGGCGGGCCCGCGCCGGAGGGGAGATGCGCCACTCGACCTCGGCGGTGACATCCCGCTCGGTGCCGCCGGCGTAGGCGGCGATCGCCACGAACTGCTGGCTCGCCCCTGCCCCCTGCAGCACGACGTCGGCCGGCGCCACCTTCAGCGAGATCAGCTTCGGGTCGGCCCACGCCACTGACAATGCGAATGCCAGCAGAAACAGGCATCTCATGGCTTGCTCACAATCATCACCGGAATCTCTTTCGTTGCCACGACCACGCCTGGCTTTCCGTCCACCACCGGACGCACCACCAGGCGTGCGATTTGCGGCTGCCGCATGGGCGCGGCGTCGGCCGCGGCCGTCAACACCACCACTGATCGCTCCGTGCGCGGCGTGTACCGTTCCCGCTTTCCGGGATTCGCCGGCGGATCCTTGTCCGGCTCGAAGTCGGCGCCCGCGGCGGCTTCGACTCCCGGCGGCAGCGACTCGGCCATCACCACCACCGCCCCGCGATAATTCTCTTCCCGGTCGAACATCACCCGGACGGTTCGCGCATCGCCAGGCGTCAGGTTTACGCGGTCCTCCTCGATCTTGACATCTCCAATATGCGGGACCTGCGGGCGGATCATCACGCGGTAGCGGAATCCAGGCTCGGCCAGATCCGAAGTCGTCTCGCGAACCTCCACCGTGTATTGGCCGAGATTGCGCAGGGGCACGACCGTTTTGGCTTCAATCGACTTGTACATCGCGCCCGAGCAGGCGCCGCGGCCGGCCATGACGTTGGTGGCGACCTCCTCGCCGGCCGCGTTCAGCAGGCGCACGATCGGGTTGAACAAGGGCGGCGCGGTTTGCGGGGTCTCCACCTCGAAGGCGATGTCCTGCGGGCTGTCGATCTCGAAGTGTGCGCGGTGCGTTTCGCCCGGGGCGAGCAGTGCTCCCTCCACCGTCGCCGGCAGTTTGACGACAGTCCCATCGGCCGAACCGCGGTAGGTTTCCGCCGTCTTCTGGTCCTTTGCCGTTCCGCCCCGTTCGGCCAGTTCGTTCAGGCGACTGGCGGACAGGCGCCGTTCGAACGCGCGTTCGTCCCAGGCATTGGTTTTGGGCGCGGGTTCCGGCGGCACCGCGCCGGAACGGATCTTGAGCTGATAGCTGTAATCCGGCCCGCCCTGTCCCGAGAACGCTTCGACGCGGAGGAAATACCGCCCGCCCGTTTCGAACGTGTGCACAAGGTGAGCGTTGGTCAGGTCGCCGATGACCCACAAGGGCTCGTCGTTGAACGCAATCCGCTTCACGCGCTTTGCATCAAACCAGCTTCCCACGGGCTGATAGATGCTCAGCGCGGGATCGAACCCGTTGGCGTTCCCTCCCGGCCCGCCCAGCGAGGGCAGTCCCGAGATGCCTTCAAAGGTCAGGGTCTGTCCTGCCGCGGCGTCGAAGGTGAAGTAGTCGACCTCGCCGCGCTGGCCGAGACGCCCGGTCAGCAGCGCCGGGACAGGTTGGAGGGCGGCCGCCGTTTCCGGGGTCTCGTGCGTTCCTTCGGGCTCGGCGATCACCGGCTGATCGGAAACATAAATCGGCAGGGCGTTCGAGAGACCTCGCGGCGTGATGAGCCGGAACAGATGCCAGCCGGGCTTGGCGTCCGCGGCGATGCGGACGCGCACGCGGACCAGGTCGATTGGGACCTGATTCTTCGCGTTGTTCTTTGTATTGGTCAGGGCCGGCGGCTCGGCTTCACTTCCTTCGATCTCGATGGTGAAGCCCTTGTGCCCGGTGTAGACACCGGTGGCGGTCTGCAGTCCACTGCCTCGCAGGACCGCGGACATCACGGTACCCCGCTGTCCGGTAAAGGGATGGAGGGAGGACAGCTTTGGTTCGGGCGGCGGTTCGGGCAGTTTGACGGCGGCCAGACACACATACCCCGCGATCCAGGTACAAAGCAGCAATCCGAGCCCCCGGCATCGCATAGGGTATCTCAGATCGTATCATTCCGCAGGGGGTAGAGGAGCACCGGCTTGATCGACGACAAGCAGAGTCGCGGCTGGAAAAGACCAAACCTCCTCCTTTGAGCAGGATGGTGTTCGACCTGCAGCCAGACATCATCGTGAACGACCGCGGCGGGCTGCCGGGCGATTTCTCCATCGCCGAACAGAAAATCGAGGCCGCCGGCGAAGGCAGGGCGTGGGAGACCTGCATGACCAGTAATGGGGCCTGGGGCTACGTCAGGTCGGGTGAGAACTGGAAGACATCGAGATCCCTGATCGGCAGCCTGATTACCTGCGCGCGAGGCGGCGGGAACTTTCTGCTCACTATCGGCCCCCGGGCCGATGGTTCCGTCCCGGAAGGGTCGGTGAAGGTCCCGGAGGAGGTGGGCCGGTGGATGAGCCGCGACGGCGACACCATCTATGGCTCGGAGCGCTGCAAGGTGGTCCGCAGCAACTACATGAACTTCACGCGCAAAGGCAATACGCTGTTCATGTGCGTCTACCGCTGGCCGGGTTCGACGCTGATCCTTTCGCGGATGAAGAGCAAGGTCAGGTCGGCGCGGTGGGTTTCCAGCGGGAAACCGGTGCAGTTCGAGCAGGCGCGAGAGATGGATCCGCGGGAGCCGGCGATCGAAATCCCGATCTACCGGATCAAATTCACGGGGCTGCCGCAGGAGCGTCCCGAGGAATATCCGGTGCTGGCCGCCGAGTTCGAACGGGCTCCGAGGGCGGAGCAGGATCTGAAGTATTCGCGCTGGGAGCGGAAGCGGATATCCTAACGCTTTCCTGCCGTCGGCGGCGGCTCTAACCGGTCGGTGCCCTTCGACAACCACTCGAGCGGGAACTGCGCGAACGTGATGGTCTCGTAAGGCTGGCGATGGCCCCGCTCATAGATGCAGGCAATTCTCATGCCTGGCAGAACCGCCAGGACCGAATAGGCCGAAGGTCCGGAATGCAATTCCCGCGACACCGGCCATGTCGCGCCTTCGTCATAACTCAGCTTCACCGTCATACGGATGCGCTGTTCTCGATCGGCGGGATTCGAGAACAACAGCCGGTTCTTCGGCTTTCGGGTGTAGCGCAGCAGGCTCGCCTGGCAGGGAGGCTCGATCAGCGACTCGTCGACACGGCGGGCGGAGAACGACTCGCCGCCGTCCCGGCTGAGACCGGTGATGCGCCTGCGGACGGCCTTGCCGGAGCGCATGTTCATGAGGATGCCGCCATCGGCCAGTTCCACGGCTTGTGGTTCGTCCACGTCGAGCCAGGGGATGACGCCGCCGACCTTCCAGTGGGCGCCGTGATCGTCGCTGTAGATGACGTGGTCGCCGTACCGGAACACATCCGGCCGGCCGGGATCGGGCTGAACGCTGTGGTTGGACGGAATCAACAGCCGGCCTTTGTGCGGGCCGCTTTCCAGTTGGATCCCCACGCCCGGGCCGGTAGCGTACCAGCCCCACTCCGGCTTTTTGGTGGCGCCGGTGATCTCGACCGGGCGGGTCCAGTGGACGCCGTCGTCTTCGCTCCGCGTGACCCAGACCGTCCGGGTTCCCTTCGAGGTTCTTCGCCCGATCTGTTGTTCGGTGTCTTGGCCGAGATTGTGCGTGAGCAGGAGCCAGATGACTCCGGTAGCCTGATCGACGACGGGGGTCGGGTTGCCGCAGGTATTGGGCCCGTCATCCCAGATGACCTGTTGGGGGCTCCAGGTTCTGCCTCCGTCCGCCGATCGCTTGACCAGCATGTCAATGTCGCCGGTGTCGGACTTGCTGTTGCGCCGGCCTTCACAGAAGGCGAGCACGGTTTTCTTTTTCGTGACGATGACCGAAGGAATGCGATAGGTGTCGTAGCCGTCCTTGCCGCTGACGAACACGTCGGTCTGGACGAGGTCGCCGGCCGTCAGGGGTACGGCCAGCAGGACGGCGATTGAGAAGGCGCGCGATGCCAGAAGGGAGGTCATGATCATCAGGAAGAGGTCAGGCCGGGATCACTCCCGTCAGGTACATCAGCGCGATCGAGGCCACTGCCGCGCCGGCGGCTCGAATCAACCGCACCATGCCGGAAGACTCGGGGAGCGTCTGCGGTTCAAACAGGGGACCGGCCTGCTGGAACAGGAAGCTCCTCAGTTGATAGACAGCCTCACTGGCGGAATTGATGGCACGAATGAATCGCACCGGATTCCGCACGAGTTCATAGGCCGCATACATCATGAGCGCAAGCACGAGAACCTTGGGAACGATCGCCGGACTCATTTTCCGATCCTATCAATAATGGACTTCCCCAGGTTTCCCAAAGGTGAAAGTGATTGCAACGACCAATCGGCCTCGCCGTGGCAGACACCGAGATCGTGGTTCGGGGCGGGCAGTCGTTTCAAGAAATCTGCAAACGGGTATCTATCCGGGTGTCCGATCGTACTGTGGACTGCCCCGTGCCGGTCAGCCATGTCGGCCCACCGGTGTATTGCAGGTACTGCACATTTACCAGGGTGTGGCACTCGGATAGGCCAAGGGCAACCCTGGCTGGCGCCACGGCACGTTATACTCGAAGTCGATGGCAGCTGTGACCGAGATTGGCAGCCTGATCTCGCGGCATCCTGAGATTCGCGGCGGTCGGCCGTGCATCGCCGGGACGGGTGTATCCGTTCGCCGGATTGCCGTCTTGCACAACACGGGCGAGGCGCCGGAAGAGATCGCCAGCAATTTCGGACACCTGTCGCTGGCGCAAGTGCACGCCGCACTTGCCTACTACTACGTCAACAAGTCCGAGATCGACGCCGACCTGGAAGCCGAAGAACGCGAGCACGACGCGCTCGCACGTCAACACCGGCGCTAATCTCCAGTGGACTTGATCCAGATCTACGTCGATGAGGACGCGGCGCACAGGGCTCTCGTCGACGCCCTTCGTTCTCGCGGCGTGACAGTGCTGACGGCGTTGGAAGCTGGGTTGACTGGCACGCCTGACGAGGAGCAGTTGGCTTTCGCGGCGGCGCGCGGATGCGTCCCCTACTCGCACAACACCTCCGATTTTCACCGGCTGCACACCGAGTGGGTCAGGGCCGGGAAAGAGCACGCCGGAATGATCCTGGCTCCGCAGCAGCGTTTCTCTGTTGGCGAGCAGTTGCGCCGCATTCTGCGCATTCGGGCCGCGGCCAGTGCCGAGCGTATGAGGAACCGGATCGAGTTCCTCACCAATTGGGGTTGACCGCCGTCCGGCGGGCGTTTGCATTACTTTACGGGGCGCACTGCGGGAACCAGGTCTTCCGGCTTCTCGGCCATGACCAGCATGGGATCGAGCCACTTCAGCACGAGCTTCCGTTGCGTCGAATCGCGTGGGCCCGTCCAATAATGATGGCAGCGGGCGGTCCGGACATGGGGCCGCGGAGTGGTGATCGGCTCAGGAATCGCAAAGGGGTTGCTGTCCCTGGTTTCTGACCGGGAGTGTCTGGGGCGCCGCCTCCTGGGCCAAACCCATGCCCGTCTATTGCACCTCCGTAGAATCCCCCTGGGCCAGGTATTCGGAACGACTGATTAACACCATAGCGAAACGTACCACAATCAGGATCACCTTCCAAAACGAAGCAACCCGCCCTTTGCGAGACATCAATCGTTCCTGCGACGGTAACGCTGCCTTGTACCCGAAGCACTACGGGCGTATTGAGCAGGTTGGGTTTGAACCTAAGCGTCCTTCCCGCTGGAACATTGATTGTTGTGTAGTTCAAGGTTCCTGATTCCGGAAGCTGAACAATCCTGTCGTCAGATGTCAGATCGAGCGGACCATCGACACCGGTCGATCCACTGGAGAAGGTCTGCCCTAGAGCGGCTTGGGCTAGGAGGAACGCGAGGAGCAGCGACCGAAGCGAGTCCAGCATGAGCTTGCCTCCACCACGAAAAAGATTGCGCAGTCAAAACTAGCATAAAGTTCGATCTGGCACAATCCTTATCGTGATACCGCGCTCTCGGGCGAAGGACGGGAAGAGAATTAATAAGTACCAATACTACCAGGACGAATACGCGGTAGTCAGAAGGCATTGGCAAAGCTCAAGGTATTTACCTCTGCGGCTGGAGTGCTTGACCGGACGGCGACATCCAACTAAAGCGGCTCGCCCCCGCGACGAGGCACAACAATCAGCCACCGGGTAGGCGGCGAGACGATGGCGCAAGCCGCCCGAAACCGACTAGGGCGGCCGCTGCACGTCCTGGGATTTGGCTGCCGGCCTCCAAGGCACTACCCCAAGTACGATTAGCCGGGAGAGGCAGGCGGTGGAGAGTCGTTAGCTTGAACACGGTGTGCTGCTCATCGCTCCAACGTCAGCAAGTCCGTGGCTGCGGACGTGTCGACAAATCTGGGTAACGGCCTGGCTGCCGTCGCTACCGTGGTGCTGATCGGCGCGAACGATCCCCAGACGGAAATGGTGCCCAGAGCAAGCGGCCTACTGTCAGAGTTGTCATCCTGTGAAGCAAAGACTGAGAACTCCAACCAACCCTTGTACGAGGGCCGGTTGGTAACTTCCCAGATGGCAGAGCCACAGCCATCAATGAGCGGTAACTCGGCGGCTGGGATCGCTCCGAAGACTTCCGTATGGATAACCGGCTCAAAAGGCCCATATTCAGACCTTGTAAGCGACGCGCGCAGGCCTGAGGATCCGCCCGCTTCGCGACAAGAGACAAATAGCCTCACACCGAACGGGACACCTGCGAAGCTGGCCCTTAGACGTGTCGCGTGGTCTGTTGCGCCAAGCGTGTGGGATCTGTTTTGCCCGTCCCCGAGCAGTGCATTGGCCGCGCCACTTTCGGCCGTCCAGACATGCAGCCGATGGTCGGGCAAGGGAACGCAAGGGGCATCCAGCCCAAGTGCCGTGAACACGCGAAATTGTGGCTTGAAGGCATTCGCGAAGCCTTCCTCAAAACGCAGTGTCGCGACGTGAGTGCCGTGCGATGCTCGGGCACGCGAGAGTGTTGTAAGGTGACGCTCCACTTTGAAGCCAAGGCCGCGCCCTGTGGTGGCTACGGTGAATATTTCTGGCGCAATCGGGACGTTACTCACGAGCAGGCACGTTACCGCACTTGGCCCGCCAAACTGCGCAGCGTAGACACGCAGATTCGCAATTCGCCATGAAGGACCGCCAGGCCTTGGGACGGGAATGTGTTCAAAGCGTAAGCCCTGTGGGTTTATGATGCGTCCAAATCGGAGGACTGCCGAGGAACCGCATCCCACGATCAGGACTGTGTCTGTCAGGTCGCTAAACAACAGTCGGCTGGTAATCGGTGAGTTGAGAAAGAGTTCCAGATATACGTCCGCGGTATCGGCGGGCGGGGCGACATTCGAGGGGGTTATCAAGATATCGTCGAGCAACTCACAGATGCCTTCGGAGCGGATCAAGACGCGTCGTGCCGCTGGCACCAACACAGGATTCACCTGCGCTGTGTTCGCAGGTGTCTCGAAAAGGGCCTGAATCAAGGGTTGCTCAAGTGCAGCCCTGCGTTCTTCGGGCGCGCGGTCCTGCCATCCAGAACGGATCACCCTGTCTCTTATTCCCTTCGCGACACTGACAAAGGCTTCGTCTCTATCTTTCCAGGAAGTTACGGGCACTCCGTCTGTAGGCAGAGCAAGGAGCGTTGCGATTGGTAGGTTCATCCAGTCGCAGGGCCGGAGGATCACAGGAATCACGGTTGCCGTACCGCGTTCACGACACTCCATGGCAAGCGGCAGTTCCTTGTTGAAGCAGTAATCGGAGTCGATATAGTCAGAGCTGATCAGCGCCAAGAACATGCCGGCGCTTGTGATTTGGTCGTGGATCGCCCGATCCAACTGGCTGCCGGCCCAATTGTCGCGGTCATACTGGATCGAAATGAGGCCTTCCCGTTTCAGCGGACTGAGGTGCCGGCGAAGTTGGTCGACAAAGGCCTCGTCCCGATGAGAGTACGAGACGAAAACCTGGAGCGCGGTAGGTTCATTCATGATGAGGGGATGAAGCGCTAGCTAGCCCTCCCTAGAACTGGGCGAAGGCCCATCGTTTAATCATGGCGTGAAAGTACCCCTGAGATCAATCATCGAACAATCCGGGACGAACAATCCGTTCGCGGTAGGGATGACCATCGCTGACCACCCCCCGCACAGATCCGTGCTCGCCCCGTTAGAGCACACGGCTCCTACCTTGGATCCTGGCGTCGAATCGTACGCTCGGATAGGGATGTACAACCGTAGGCGTCGGCAGCCACTGCTGGAAGATCGGGACTAACTGCGTCCATGTGGGCTTATGCTGGTCGCTGCGGCGTCGTAACACCTGCCGCCACGCTCGCGCCACCCAGTGGCCGAATCGCTTCAGCGCTCGCAGATTCCCCGGCA
>JBJXGR010000495.1:0-18394 GCA_046160045.1 Bryobacteraceae bacterium | reverse complement strand
TCCGCGTCGGGGAAGACGATGTTGGGCGACTTGCCGCCGAGTTCGAGCGAAACCCGCTTCAGGTTGCTCTCCGCGGACGCTTTCAACAGGGCGCGGCCGGTGCGGGTGCTGCCTGTGAACGCGATCTTGTCCACATCCATGTGCCGGGCCAGCGCATCGCCGGCGGTCGGTCCATAGCCGGTGACCACGTTCAGTGTGCCGGCGGGCAATCCCGCCTCCATCGCGATCTCGGCCAGGCGCAGAGCGCCGAGCGGCGTGAGTTCCGACGGCTTCAACACCACCGAACATCCGGCCGCCAGCGCCGGAGCCACCTTCCAGGCAGCGATCTGAAGCGGGAAGTTCCACGGCACGATAGCGCCCACCACGCCGACCGGCTCCCGCAGCGTGTAATTGAGAAACGGCCCGTCGACCGGGATCGTCTCGCCATAAATCTTACGGACCCAGCCTGCGTAGTAGCGGAAGCAGTCCGCCGCGGCCATCACCCCGCCGCCGATCGCCTCGCGCACGGTCTTGCCGTTCTCGAGCGACTCGATCATCGCCACTTCGTCGCGATACTTCATCAGCAGATCGCCGATCGTCCACAGGATCCGCTCGCGGTCGGAAGGCTTCATGCCGCGCCACGATTTCTTCTCGAAGTTGGCGCGCGCCGACTTCACCGCCCGGTCGATGTCGCCGGCATTCGCATCCGGGACAGTCGTGAGCAGTTCGTTGTTCGCCGGGTTCCGGACCTCGATGCCTTGACCGCTTGTGGCGTCTTCTTCCTTTCCGTTGATGAAAAGCTTTCGGGGACGCAGGTGGCTCTGCACAATTTCAGGGATGACGGCGGCGCTCATAGGGACCTCGGTTTCCTGGACACACTCAGCCTGACATTGTTTGGGGTCAGCGTGCCGGCTGACTGCGGCGTAAACTCTGATTGTAAGGCACGGCGCAACATGGTTGTGCCTGAACGCACAGGTGCAGCCTCACAATCTTACTCGCGCGCAGACGCTTTGTCGGTGACCCAAGGCCGACCGTGATGGTTCCAGACTGGCCCAGCCGGCTGACTGCCCTGGCGATGGTTAGGACTGAGAGACACGAAACAAAGAACTGGCGTCTCTACCATAGACTCATTCGACAATCGGAGGAGCTTCCGGCGGGATAACCCAAACGGCGTCACGCGCGAAACGGTTGGCGACAGCCATGGTTTTCTTGCCGATGACCAGACCATGCGCAGAGTCGTTCGGCGGATCGGCGTCATGGACCACTCCTTGGCCGAGTTCCCGGGCAAGTCCAGCCGTAATTGAACACAGCGAGTCGCCGGGACAGGCGTTGAGCGCGTCATTCGCTGTTCGCCCGTCTGATCGGAGCACCGAGTCGATCAGGACGGACATGTCATGGTTCTTGAAGGCTGCCGACGCAATCCGCATGCGACCGTGATTGCCGGGCACGATCCAATCTGGCCGAAGCCCTCTAAAGAGGATCTCGTCGCTGGCAATGTTCGGATCGTCCGTACACTTGCGTTCCGACATTACCGGATCCGCTCAAGGTATCCTTCCACATTGACGAAGTTGGGACCAACCGGTCCCTCGTGCTCTTCCCCGGTCTCCTCGTCGAAGTAGTAGAACTCCACCCTTCCATTGGGAGTGAATTCAATCTCCAGGTCCCTGCGGTTGCGGTGCCATTCGATCTGCAACCCCGAGTCGGAGAGCGGCACAATGCTCGGTGCCGGTCCGTCAGATGCGAGTAATCGTTCGATGGCCGCCAGCGCGCGATTGATCGTCGTCCGGTCGATTCTGGAAGCCCCCTCGCCGTCCCAATTGTCAGTCAGTGAGACAAGGTTGGCGAACCCTTGAAGCACTGGAACGAGCCAAGCCGGCCGCGGTCCTCCGATCTCCATGTACTGGAACGCCACGACCATTCCTCTGGATGTTATGGGGATCGTGCGCACAACTGGTTCCGGGCGCAACAACACAGTCGACTGCGAGGCAAAACGCTCCTTCTCGGTCAACTCCGCGAGTCCATAAGAGAGAGTGGAACTTGGCATGAAGCTCCTGTCGGGCCGAGTGATCTCACACGGTGCCATGGCTATCCTTTCTCTTCCATACCTCGTGCATGAGCGGAGTGGTCAGGGCAGCGAAAGACTTCACAATCCAGCGGCGCCCAAGATCAAAGAAATCGAAAGATTCCCCGACTTGACCTCTGGCCGTCAGGTGGAAAACGTACATCGGTCTCTTGTCCGACGTTCGGAAAGCGGGCTGAACGTCCACATGCAGCCTACCGACAGGTTTGCCCTCCGGACTGGGAATGATGAAGCGAAGGCGCACCCTAATGTCCTCTCCGCTCCCTGGGATCTCGCCCGCGACCCCCTTCCAGAAGACGAAGATTTGTTCGAAGTCACCAAAATCCCGCCACCCCTCGCCAGCAGTGATGTGATTCACGTAGGTCACCTCGCATTGATTGACGTGCGGCGCACCCAGGCGGTTCTCGGTCAGGAATTCCTCGAAGACGGTGAAATCGCGCTCGAAAGACTTCTTTCCTGCTTCGTAACGCGGATACCGTTCGTCCAACCCCTCTTTGCGCCAGTTCTTGACGAACCGATCCGGCTGAACTTGAATCATTTCATTGCCTTGATCCGCGATAAACCACATTCTCGGAACCGGCTGCCTGTCGAATGTCTGTAGCTGAAGGCCGAGGCGCGGTCGCGGGACCTCGGGAAACTGTTCAGACACCGAATCCAGAGGCGGATGATCCTCCACCTTCGGGTACCGTGCCCGGAACTTCTCCCACAGGATCCCTAGGTGCGCGGTCCGTAAGGCTGTCAGAGGTTCGAACTGGACCGACAGAACCGTCTCGACCACAGGAGGGTTCTCGAAATCGGGCAGATCGTCCTTGCGCGTCGTCACCATAGTTTAGACGCCATAAACAAGTTCGTCCTGAAATGTTTGCGCGTTGCTCAAGATTGTATGCTCTGGCACGTCCTGAACACAAGGCTGCTCGGGCACCGCTTTCTCTTTCAGGATATCGCCTTTTCCAAAAAGCGCCGCATCGAGGCGCCTCTCGCTATCCGAAATCGGGTCACATCGATGCACAACGCCGGACGCGGCCAAAGGCAACCTCCTTGCCTGAGAGGAAACTGCAGTCGCCCTGCCCTGGGTTCCCCTTGGTCAGATTCAATCGTGCTTGCCCGGCATCCAACCGCTCGTCACGCACCGCGTACCCGCTTGCGAAGTGATACACCACCTGCCCGTCTTCACGAAAAAGGCCGAGATAGCCATGTACGTCGTCATCATAGAACGCCCCGATGCCAGTGGATTGAAAACCCATCGCCTCCGCGGCGAGGTAGAACCGCTGGCCGATGGCGCCCGCCTCGAAATGCGCGTACCGGTAACCGCGGTTCCCGTGAATCGCGGCGGCGCGATCGAGGTCCGCGATCATGGAAAAGGTCACGCAACTATTGGCAGCGAGATCCTGGCCCAGGCTCAGAGCGGCCGCCCATAACCGCTGGTCGCCGGGTTTGATCCGCTCCAACGTGCCCGAGGGCGCGTCGTGCCGGTACAACCCCGGGTCCAGCCCTTCGACGCGGTGGACATAACAATACAGCCGGATCAGGCCTTCGCCGAAATCGCTCGCGAACGGCTGGAGCGCGGCGTCCAGCATGGCGGAGAACTGCTCGAACGAGATCGTGCGGCCTCCGCCCTGAAAGTCCAGCGCGGACCGCCGCGTTCGCACGACGGCGCCAAACTCGCGGGACGAAGCCGCCGCCTCTGGCTGGAGCCGTATGGGACCCGCGCCGCCGGACTCCCGCCGCGAGCGTGCCGCCGCTGCGATTTCGAGTCTGGTGGATTGGTGGATGCCGTCAATCAACGGATACGGGATTTCTTCCTCCGACAAGCGGTTCGGCACGCCGCCCAACCACTCCTCATCGCGCGATGTGCCCGTACCCCGAGGGATGCCCGGCCCATCCATCTCGACAACGAGCATCGGCCACTCGTCGCGAACGCCGAGCACCCCCGCCACCTCGTCATCGACAAAACCGCCCCGGGCAAACGCTGATACATTCAGCGCGCGGGCGGACAGTGCCAGGGCCTGCCACGCGTGGCCGATGTCATGCAAACAGTAACGATACGCCCGGCTGCGGTACTTCCAGGCCTCGCGCCACGCGATCGACGTCAGCACAAAAACAATGGGAACCGCCGACGCTGTGAGTTTCGAGACGTAATCGCCGCGAGCGCGCAATTCGGCCATGTGGCTCGATGGCCGGTAATGATAGAGTCCGTCCTCCCAACCCGCCACTCCCCGGACGGCAAAGTGGAACTCGGTGGGGTGGAGATTGCCGGACGAAGGATTCACTCTCAGGCTGTATCGATAGCCTGTCGCCGCGACGTGTTTCGACGCGCTGATCGAGCACGAGTAGAACAGCAGACGCGAGAGGAACTCGCCGCCCGAGTGATGTACATCGCAGCCCTGCGTTCCTCGCAGAACATCCAGAGCCGGCGTCCGGGGAGCACGCGGATCAGACGGCAGATCCACCACCGGAACGCCTTCATAGTGGCGGAACGGGTCCGGCATGTTCGCCCAATCCAGGAAATGGCGGCTCGTCCGGACGGAAGCGTACGTGTGCTTCGTCGCCTCGTGGTACGCATACATGCGGTCGGTGTCGCGGTTGGGGTCCAACTCTCACCTTATCGTAGTGCGAGGCTGGTAAAATAGCTGTTTCGGCCCATGAAGGAAGTCTATCGGCGTTGGATTCTCAACTGGGAAAACAGCCTGTGTTTTCGGGCGACCAACCGCGTCGTACGCCCTTTTGAATGGGGACTGGAATGGACGGCCGCATGGCCCTGCTCGCGGCGCCTCCCGCAAAACGGCCATGGCCCCGAAGAGTACCTCCGGCTGCTGAATCGGGAAGCCATTCGAACGAGCGACGAGTTCTTCGGCTATCGAGTGCCGGCCGACTTCCGGCTGCGTGAGTACGAGCACGGCCCTTTCGTCGAATTCACCTCTCCGGTGCGAACACCGTTTCACGAGAACAACACGGTGTACGGCCACTGGTTCCCGGCGAAGGACTCGAAAAAGGCCGTGGTGGTCCTGCCGCATTGGAACTCGCACGCCGGCCAGCACGTGGGTCTGTGCAAAGGCCTGCAGAAACTGGGCCTCTCGACGCTGCGCATCTCCCTGCCCTATCACGACTACCGCATGCCGGCCGAACTGCAGCGCGCCGACTACGCCGTCTCCTCGAACATCGGCAGGACGCTCGATGCAACGCGCCAGGCCGTGATCGACGTGCGCTGCTGCTTCGACTGGCTGCAATCTCGGGGGTTCGAGCGGATCGGCATGGTCGGCACGAGTCTCGGCTCCTGCTATGCGTTCCTGGTGGGCTCGCACGACGAGCGGCCGGCCGTGAACGTTTACAACCACTGTTCGACCACGTTTGGCGATGTCGTCTGGACCGGGCTTTCCACACGGCATATCCGCGAGAGCCTGGAAGGTGTGATCGGTCAGGACGCCCTGCGCGAAGCGTGGTCGGCCATCAGCCCGGTCAGCTACATCGAGCGGTACGCCGCGCGCAGGAAGAAATCGCTCTTCATCTATACCAGTTACGACACCACCTTCATCCCCGAACTGTCGCGTGACGTCCTCGGGAAGATCGCGGCGCGGGGCATCGAGCATCGAGTCGTGGAACTGCCCTGCGGGCACTACACCATGGGCGAGACGCCGTTCAAGTTCCTGGACGGCTACCATATCTGCTCGTTCCTCAAGCGGCATCTGTAAGTGCGGTACGATTCATAGGCGTGAGCGCCGTCCTGGAGTTGCGCCGCGTCAGCAAACACTTCTCCGCCAGTCGTGTCGTGGACGACGTGTCCCTCGACGTTCCGGCGAAAGCGTTCTACTCCCTGCTGGGACCTTCCGGGTGCGGGAAAACCACCACCTTGCGGATGATTGCCGGCTTCGAGGCCGCAAGCCACGGGGAGATCCTGCTGGACGGCCAGAGCGTCAACCACCTGCCGCCGTACCGGCGGAATGTTTCGACCGTCTTCCAGAACTACGCTCTGTTCCCTCACCTTACCGCCGGGGAGAACATTGCCTTCGGCCTCGAGCGGCGAGGCGCGGAGAACATTCCAAGGCGCGTTCAGGACGCCTTGGCGCTGGTGCGGTTGACCGGGAAGGAGAAGCGGTATCCGGCCCAGCTTTCGGGCGGTGAGCGGCAGCGGGTCGCCCTGGCGCGCTCGCTGGTTCTGCAACCGCGCCTTCTTCTGCTAGATGAGCCGCTGGCGGCGCTCGATCCCGCGCTGCGCAAGCAGATGCGAACCGAACTGAAGGAACTACAGGCGGAGGTTGGGACGACGTTCCTCTTCGTCACCCACGACCGCGAGGAAGCCCTGTCGCTCTCCGACCGGATCGCGGTCATGCACGCCGGCCGGGTGGAGCAGATCGGCACGCCGAAAGAGATCTATCTCCGGCCGGCGAACCGGTTTGTCGCGGGGTTCCTCGGCGCGGTCAACTGGATCGATGGAGTGGGCATCCGGCCGGAGGCGTTGAGCCTTTCCGCCAACGGTCTGCCTTCCGGCGTCTGCAGCCGCAACGCCGCCGTCGTCCGCTCCACGTTTCTCGGCAACTGCCTGCACGTCGAGGCCAGGCTGCAGTCGGGCGAGCCGATCGTCGTGGAAACGCCGCGGCCTTTCCCCGCAGTTGTCGCAGGCGACGCGGTCCAGGTCTGGTGGCATCCCGCCGACGAAATGCGTTTCCCCTGAGATGCGCATCCGGGAGTGGTTTCTGCTGCCGGCGAGGCTCTGGATGGGCCTGCTGTTCTGGATGCCGCTCGCCATCATTGTCGGCTACAGCTTTCTCACGCGCGGCGCATACGGCGGGCTTGACCAACCGTGGACGGGCGGCAACTACGCGCGGCTTTCGGACCCGCTCTACGGGAAGATCCTCTTGCGCTCCTTCACAATCGCCCTGGCAGCGACGTCGGCGTGCCTCGCGCTCGCGTTTCCAGTGGCTCTCTACATCTCGCGTACCCGCCGTCACCGGAATCTGCTGCTGCAACTGGTGATGCTGCCGTTCTGGACCAGCTTTCTGGTTCGGACCTACGCCTGGATCTTCCTGCTGCGCGACACCGGGCTCTTCAACACGATCCTCCAGTCGTTGGGCTTGATCCGGGAGCCGTTGCCGCTGCTGTACAACGATGGCGCGGTCCTGCTCGGCCTCGTGTACGGGTACCTCCCGTTCATGATCCTCCCGTTGTACGCCACCATCGAGCGGATCGATCCGGCCCTGGTCGAGGCAGCCTCCGATCTCGGGGCGAAACCGTGGACGGCGGTGTGGCACGTGATCGTGCCGCTCGCGATGCCGGGCGTTCGCGCCGGCTCGATCCTCGTGTTTATCCCGTGCCTGGGCGCGTACCTGACGCCGGACCTGTTGGGCGGCGCCAAGACGGTCATGATCGGCAACCTGGTGCAGAACCAGTTCACCACTGCGCGCGACTGGCCGTTCGGCTCGGCCCTCTCCCTCACCCTGATGATGCTCGTGACGCTGCTGGTAGTCGGCCTGCTGCGCCGTGATGCGGAGGCGTTGTGAAGGCCACGCTGGGTGTGATCGCGGCGCTGGTCTTCGCCTTTCTTCATTTGCCCGTCTTCGTTCTGGCCGTCTTCAGTTTCAACTCGTCCCGCTTTACGGTGTGGGAAGGCTTTTCCCTGCGCTGGTATCAGGTGGTTCTTCGTGACAGCAGCCTGGGCGAGGCCGCATGGAACAGCGCAGTCATCGCGTTGCTGTCCACCGTCATTTCAACGGCAGTGGGGACGCTTGCCTCGTATGGCTTGTGGAAGCGCCGCGACCGGCTGTTATCGGGTGGCCTCTACCTCTCCCTGGTCACTCCCGAGATCGTCACCGGCGTCTCCCTGCTGGCGTTCTTCCAGTGGACGTTTCGCTTCTTCGGCTGGCAACTCGGCATGTTCACCGTGGTTCTGGCGCATGTGGCGTTCTCGTTGGCGTTTGTGGTCATCGTGATCTCGGCGCGGCTGCGTGCGTTCGACCGCTCGCTCGAAGAGGCCGCCATGGATCTGGGCGCCAACGAATGGCAAGCCTTCCGCCTGGTGACCTTGCCCGCTCTGGCTCCGGCGATCGTCGCCGCGGCCCTGCTCGCGCTGACAGTCTCTTTCGATGACTACGTCATCACCAGCATGGTCGCCGGAGTCGACTCGGAAACCTTGCCCATGTGGATCTACGCGACGGCGCGCCGCGGCGCCAGCCCCGCCCTGAACGCCATCTCGGCCCTGATCGTGGTCTTCTTCGGGGCCCTGATCGTGCTCTCGGAGAGCGTCCAGAGCCGGTACGGACGGCCATGAGACGCCGCACCTTTTTCCTGGCGCTGTCGGGCTTAGCTGGCTGCACGCCGGATCGCCGGCCGCGGCTGAACGTCTACAACTGGTCGGAGTACGTTGCGCCGGACACGATTCCGAACTTCGAAAGAGAGTTCGGCGTGCGCGTGCGGTACGGCATCTACGAGAGCAACGAAGAGATGCTGGCCAAGGTGCAATCGGGCAACTCAGGCTGGGATGTCGTGTTCCCGAGCAACTACCTGATCGAGCCGATGAGGCAACAGGGGTTGTTGGCCGAATTGCGCCACGACTGGCTGCCCCACCTCGACCACCTCGACGTCCGGTTTCGTTCTCCTGTTTGGGACCCGCACCTTCGCCACAACGTCCCCTACATGTCGGGCGCGAGCGGAATCCTCTACGGCCCGGCCCTCGACCGGCCGCCGTCCGCGTGGAGCGATCTGTGGGATGCGCGACTGGCGGGCCGCATGACGATGCTCGACGACCCGGCCGAAGTGCTGGGCGCCTGTCTCAAGCGACTCGGCTTCTCCATCAACTCGATCGCACCCCACGAACTCGACCAGGCGCGCATCCAGGCCGTTGCACAGAAGAAACTCCTTCGCGCCTACCTGAACGCGGAGGTGCGCGACCAGGTGGTGGCGGGCGACGTGTTGGCGGCGCAATTGTGGGCCACCACCTCGGCGCAAGCGATCGCGGCGGCGCCCAAGCTGCGTTTTGTTTATCCAGCCGAAGGCTTCGCTGTGTACTGCGACAATGCCGTGATCCTGCGTGAATCCAAGCGCAGCCGGTTGGCGCACGAGTTTCTCGACTACCTGCTGCGGCCTCAGGTGGCCGCGGCGGTTGTGGCCGCGTCACGAACGGCTACGGCGAACGCGGGCGCCTTTCGTCTTTTGCCGGAGGGCTTACGGAACAACCAGACGCTTTATCCCGCGGCGGAGACGCTGGCTCGCGGCGAGTGGTTCCAGCCTCTGTCCGCCCAGGGGCAGCGCCTGCGCGATCGGATCTGGACGGAGATCAAATCGGCCTGACCGAACCGTTCACCGTGCGGGCTCGAAACGAGGCTCCACCCACCGAACCTGCGCCGGACGCGCCAGTTCCCCCAAGCGTTCGTAGTCGAATTCCTTTTGGAAATCGAGGACAAACACCTCCGGGTAGTCGACATAATTCAGGCCCAGCGCCAGCACCCGATCGATGCTGCCAAGGCCCTTGCGGATCGTCGCTTCTGTCACAAGCCCCGGTTTCAACGCGACGAGAGACACCACGGAGATCTCGGTTCTCGGGCCGGTCGAATCGATGCGCACCCGGGCCGGCCGCTTCTCGGTGGTGAACCACTCGATCGCTCCGGCCAGTTGCGCCGCTCGCAGTCCGGCCGAGCGCTCGCCCACGCAGTTCAGCATCCGGTCGAGATTCGGATAGGAGAACTTCGGCGTGTCGGCATCGCCCGAGAAGATCGGGTCGAACGCGACCACCTGCTCGCCGCGGTTCACACGGTCGGAGACGAGAGCCGCTGCTTCCTTTTTGCCGGCGTCGTGCAGGACGAAAACCATGGGCGCGTCGCGCGGGGTCGTAAGCGCGCGAAACCACACGGCGGTCGCGCTCAGGCCGTTGTCGAAATCCAGGCGGTAGCCGACGCTTTCGAGCCCCTGCCGGTTCCCGTTCTCGAGGGGCCACGCACCCGTAACCTTGGCGGGGCGGTAGCGGATCACCTCGATCAGCCGGTTGCGCGCCTCCTGGTGGGAGAAGAACTCGCGCCGCTTTCGCCCCTCGGCGAATTGCCGGGCGAGACCCAGCATCGTCAGTTGGTCCGGAGGCAGCCCGATCGTCAACTCCTCCGCGGTCTTGATGTCCGCGTCGGCCGGCATCTCCGTCTCCACGGCCGGCAGGCCGAACTGGCGGGCGAAGAAGCGGTAGGATTGCATGCGGTTGTCGAGTTGATAATTGTGGTCGCCCGGATCGGTGTTCTCGTACCAGACCAGGCGGTCTTCGGCGCCAAACAGGCGGTACACGGGCGCGGCCAGGTCGAACAGGAACGGCTTCACCTTCGGAGCGCGGAAGCAGCAGTTGTCCTCGGCGTTGTAGATCATGAGCGTCGGCTTCGGCGCCCGCATCGCCGCGATATGGGCGTAGTCGATCGTCCCCAGGAAATCGGTGGCCGATTGCTCGTTGTCCCCGATATTGTCACGGCCGGCGTAGGTCAGCCCCGAGTGATAACCCGCGTTCGGGATCGCCGCCGCGATCCGTTCGTCCAATCCGCTGAGGACCGCTGTCTGCCAGCCGCCGCCGGACAACCCGGTGATCCCGACCCGCGCGCGGTCGACGTTGGGATGGTCCCACAGGAAATCCAGGCCCTTCCGCATCTCCAGATAGAACAGACCCAGGCCGTTCAAGCCCACCAGATCCAGATGGGAAGCCCACCAGTGGAGGTTTTCCCTGTGTTTCAGCTCGCCCATGCCGATCCATTCCAAGTTCAGCGCCAGCATGCCCTGGCGCGCCTGGTTGATACAGCGCTTCTGGATATACTCCATCGACTTGCCTTCGGCCTCATGGCCGTTGACATTCAGGATGGCGGGCACTTTCCCGGAAAGGTTCTCCGGTTCGTACAACAACGCGACGCTCGAGAAACCGGGGGCAACCCGGTAGCGAAGCTTTCGCAGCCGGTAGCCTTTGCCGGCAGGGATCAATCCCAGGTCCTCAAAGCGCGGCGGGCTATTGACCAGTTCCGCCGGCCAACCGTGGAAGACAACATCGCGAAGCACCTTTTCGCGTAATCGTTTTGCCTCGGCCGTCCAGGCTTCGGCGCTCTCCGGCGGTTTTAGCCGGGGCACGTGCCGGACCACATACTGGCGCGCCTGGAACGCGACGACCTCGGCGTTGTGCAAGGGTTGGCTCATGCGGGCAGCGACCGTAGGCGCGGTCGTCTGCGCAAATAATGGAAGGGACAAGGCGAAGAGCAGGTATCGGGTCATCGGTCCTCGGTTAGCGGTACAAACCGTGTTCCCGAATATACTCGATTACCGGTGAAGGAATCTCGGCGGGAGTCTCGCCCGCGGCCAGGCGCTGGCGCAGGTCGGAGGACGCTATCGGCAGTGCGAGCGAGTCCAGGCGGTGCACTCGCGCCCCTTCCGGCGCGTCGTAGCGGAATCCAGGCCGGCTTACCACCATGAACTCAACCATGCGGATGACATCCTGCCACCGGACCCAGGTCCGGATCTCCGCGAACGCATCCGCGCCGATCAGGAAGAACAACTCGTCGCCAGGGTCGATGCGCGCCCTCAATCGCTCGATCGTATCGATGGAGTACGAGTGCGTGGTTTCCGCTTCCAGGCGCGAGGCCTCCAGCACCGGGTTTCCCGCGACCGCCATTTCCACCATCCGGTAGCGATGCTCATAGGCCGCGTGCAGCCGCTTATGAGGGGGATTCGCCGCCGGCACCACCAGGATGCGGTCCAACTGGCACAAAGATGCGGCTTCGCGAGCCACCGTCAGGTGCGCCGCGTGAATGGGATCGAATGCGCCTCCAAAGATCGCGACTCGCAAGCTCAGGGCAGCACTTTGATCTGGACGTTGCGGAAGTAGGCTTCCATGGGCGGTCCTTTGTGCAGTTGGAACGCGAAGATGCCCTCGAGTTTCGCCTGGTCGTGGAACTCGGCGGTCACGGTGCCGTTCAGTTTCACTTCAATCGAATCCCCGCGGCAGGTGATCTCGTAGTCGTTCCAGTCCTTGAGCTTGACGATCTTCTCCGCCTTGTCCTTCCAGCCGTTCACCAGGATGCCGCGCGTGCCCTTTTCGTCGTACACGCAGCCCCAGTAGTTGTTCTCGGCCATGTCCGCCTGATATCCCTTGACCACCCAGCCGGGCAGCGCCTCGCTGCGGAATTGAATTCCGCTGTTGTGATTCCGCAGCTTCACCTGGGCCTTAAGGATGAAATTCTTGTAGCTCTTCTTGGAAATCAGGAATTGATTCTTGTCGATGGTGACCTTTTCAGTCGAACCGACAATCATTCCGTCGTGGACCGACCACAACCGCGGATCTCCGTCCCAGCCATTCAGGTTCTTGCCGTTGAACAGCGGTTTGAAGCCGTCGGCGGCAAAGGCGCTCGCGGCGAGCGCCAGGCAACACAGCCATCTCATGGCTTACACCCTTTCAATTTTCACTGAGTTGACCACGATCGGTGTCACTGGCCGGTCCATTGCGCCGGTCGGCGCCTTGGCGATCTTGTCGACGATGTTGTAGCCTTCCACAACTTCACCGAACACGCTGTGCTTCCCATCCAGCCATTTGGTTGGCGCGACTGTGATAAAGAACTGGCTGCCATTCGTGTTCGGCCCCGCGTTCGCCATGGAGAGAATTCCCGGTTTGTCGTGCTTCAGTTCCTTGTGAAACTCGTCGGCGAACTTGTAGCCTGGACCTCCCGTTCCCGTTCCCTGCGGACAGCCTCCCTGAATCATGAACCCATCGATCACTCGATGGAAGACCAGGCCGTCATAGAACGGCTTGCCGGTCTTGCGGCCTTCCGCGAGGTCGACGAAGTTCTCGACGGTACGAGGCGTCTTGTCCTCGTGCAGTTTGATTTTGAACGACCCCTCGGAGGTGTCGAATACGGCGAATGTTTCGGGCATACGCACTCATTGTACGCCGTGGCGGCGCTGTTCCACCGGGAACCTCTTCTGATCGGCAGTATCGGAGCCGTTTACTCGCGGGCGTGGCGGGCATACAATCACGGTTCCGATGGTCGATGGATCATCATCGCAAAACCGTGATGCTACTGAGCCGCGACAAACTACTGAACCGCGACCGGAAGGGAGCGGACATCTCGATTTCCACACGCCTTCCGAGCCGCGACCAACTACTGAGCCGCGACCGTCAGGGAGCGGTGGCGAGTCGGACTGCCCGCCCGTGGCCCCACTTTCCCCTATGACTGAACGAGAACGACTGCTGGCTGTGTACCGAGGCGAAACGCCGGACCGCGTTCCCTTTTTCCTGGACCTCTCGCACTGGTTCTACCAGAGAAATCAAGTGCCGTTCGATCTGTCCACGGCGCTGATGGAGCCGGACTGGCCGCTGCTCGACTATCACCGCAAGGTCTGCGCCGGATTCTACGCGCCGAACCTGATTTCCTTTTTCGATGCGAGCTACCCGGCGGACGTCAACGCGACCACCACCAGGGAGAACATGGAGTTCGGGCCGGAGATTACGTGGCGGATCGAGACGCCCGTCGGCGTGATCGAACGAAGAAGGCGTTGGGAGGAGGAGAGCTACTCGTGGAGCATTTCCCGCTGGGGCGTGTCGACGGTGGATGACCTGCGGGTGCTTGCGTATGCGCTCAGCCGCCTGCAGTTTCGGCCGGCGTTCCACCGCTACGAACAGTGGAAGAAGGCCGTCGGCGACTTGGGCGTCCTCTATCTACCGCTCGGCTACAGCGCCATCGGCCACCTGCTGAGCTACTGGGCCGGCGTGGAACGTACGATCTACCTGGCCGCCGACTCGCCGATGGAATTTGAAGAAGCCGTCTCGGCGATCAATCACAACCTGTTGCATTGTGTCGAGGTGCTCTGTCAGAGTCCCGCGGAGGTGATTTTCCTGGGCGACAATTTCTCGAGCGATATCCAGTCGCCGCGATTCTTTGGAAAATGGTCGGCCCCCTTTTACCGCGAGACGGCGCGCCGCATCCGGGCCGCCGGCAAGTTCAGCGCCGTGCATGTCGACGGACGATTGAGCGGCCTGCTGAGCGCGTTCGGAGAGATCGGAGTCGACTGCATCGACGCGGTGACTCCCGCGCCGATGGGCGACCTGACCCCGGAGGAGTGTCGCGACGAAGCCGGGCCGCAATTGATCCTCTCGGGCGGGGTCCCTCCCCCGGCCTGGATCGAGCCTGCGACCGATGACGACTTCCGCGACGCCGTCGGCCAGTGGTTGGCCCTTCGCGCGCGGAGCCCTCGCCTGGTCGCCGCCGCGGGCGACCAGGTGCCGCCCGGCGCATTGGAGCACCGAATCGGCATCATGCGGGAGATGGTGGAGCAGGCGCGCTATTGACGTCCAACCGCCTGGACCCAAACTCCCGGTGTTGCGAGCCATAATAGGCACACAATGGCTACGCTTTCGCTGCCCGAGACCGCCGCGCGCTTTCATAACGACGGCTTCGCGGTTCTGGAAAACCTGTTTACCGAAGAAGAGGTCGCCCCCATGTCGGATGAGGTCGACCGCATCGTGGAAGGCCGCGCCGGCTACATGCCGGACGACGACGTGATCTACGAGCCGGACTCGAACCCGCCCCGGCTCCGCAACGCCTTCCGCATGCACCATTACAGCCCGTTCTTCATGGAGGGAGCGCGGCATCCGAAAATCGTTCGCGTGATGGAGGAGATCCTGGGCAAGCCGGTCCGCCTCTATGGCAGCCAGTTGTTTGCCAAGCCGGCGATGGTCGGCACGGCCGTGCCGGCTCATCAGGACATGCCGTATTGGCCGTTCTCGCCTTATGAGTTGGTGACGGCCTGGATCGCGCTGGACGACACCCGCATCGAGAATGGCTGCGTGCGGTTTTCCCTCGGTTCCCACAAGCTGGGCATCCTGCCGCACGCGCCTTCCGGCGTGAAGGGTAATTCGCTGGGCTTGCGGGAGCACCCCGAGGTGGCGGCGCTTCCTGAGCACGCCGTGGAAGTGCCGCGGGGGTCGTGCGTCCTCCATCACTGCCTGACCGTACACCGCAGTGAGCCGAACACCAGCGCCAAGCCCCGTCGTGGCCTGATCTACGTGTACATGTCGGCGCAGGTCCGATTGAACGAGGGGGCCAAGTTGAAGGGCTCGACCGATTTCCCCGTGGTCAGCGAAGCCGGTGTATAAAGGATAGAACCATGCAACGCAGAGAATTCGTCCACACTTTGGCGGTTTCGTCCGCCGCCCTGCAGTCCGCTTCGGCGCAAGGGTCTGTTACGAAGTATGTCCGCTTCCGTAAGGGCAACGTCACCGGCTATGGCATCCTGCGCGGCGACACCGTGCATGCCATCAGCGGCAGCCTGTTTGGCTCCCACAAGGAGACCGGGGCCAAACACAAGCTGGGCGATGTCAAGTTGCTCTATCCGTGCGAGGCATCCAAGGTTCTCGCGCTCGCCGGCAATTACAAGAGCCACATGGGCGGCAAGGCCCTGTTTGTGAATCCCGAGATCTTCTACAAGCCGGTGACCTGCCTGCAGAACCCGGACGATTCGATCGTCATTCCCAAGGGCTCGGTCAATGTCCACTACGAAGGAGAGTTGGTCATCGTGATCGGCAAGACCGCGAAGAACGTCTCGGTCGAGGAAGCCAAAGCCGCCATCTTCGGGGTGACTTGCGGCAACGATGTCAGCGAGCGCGACTGGCAGAACGGCGCGAAGAAAGACGTCCAGTGGTGGCGCGCGAAGGGCGCCGACACGTTCGGTCCGCTCGGACCCGTGATTGCCCGCGGCGTCAATTACGGCAACCTCCTCTTGCAGACCCGCCTCAATGGCCAGGTGGTTCAGAAGGAGAACACCGCCGACCTGCTGTTCGACTGCCCGACCATGGTGAGCTTCATCAGCAAGTACGTGACGCTGGTGCCGGGCGACCTGATCTTCACCGGCACGCCGCAGACCACCAAGAAGATGAGCCCCGGCGACACCGTCGAGGTGGACATTGAAGGCATTGGCGTACTGACGAACAAAGTGGTGGCCGGATAGATCGATGACGCGGCGGACCTTTCTGGTGGGCGCCTCCGCCGCAGGCCAGCGCTGGGCCGGCGCCAACGACCGCATTCGCGCGGCCGTGGTGGGCACGGGATGGCGCGGCATGGATCTCGTCAACAACCTGCTTCGAATCCCGGGAGCCGAAGTGGCTGCGGTCTGCGATGTCGACGATCTCCGCACGGCCCAGGCGGCGGCCGCCGTCCGGAAGAAGAGCGGCAAGAGTCCGGCCCAGGTGTCCGATTTCCGCCGCATCCTCGACGACAAAACGATCGACACCGTTTCCTTTGCGACGCCCGATCACTGGCACGGCCTGAACACCATCTGGGCCTGCCAGGCGGGAAAGCACGTCCTCATCGAGAAACCCATCTCCCACAACTTCGCCGAGGGGCAGAAGATGGTGGAGGCGGCGCGCAAGTACAAGCGGATCGTGCAGGGCGGGACGCAGCGCCGTTCGAGCGGCGGCTATCGCAAGGCGATCCGGTTGCTCCACCAGGGAGTGATCGGCGACTTGTACCTGGCGCGGTGGACGATCTGTGTCCGGCGCAAATCGCTGGGTTTTCTCAAGCCCGAGCCTCCTCCGAAGAATCTTCATTGGGACCTGTGGCTCGGCCCCGCACCCGAACAGCCTCATCATTACAACCTGGTTCACTACAACTGGCACTGGTTTTGGGATTTCGGCGGCGGCGAGGTGTCGAACAACGGTGCGCACTACATGGACGTCGCGCGCTGGGGACTGAATCGCGGGTTGCCTCATCGCGTGTTCGCCTCCGGCGGCCGCTTCGGCTACCAGGACCAGGGCCAGACGCCGAATACGTTAAACGTCACCTGCCAGTGGGACGACGGCGTGGAACTGATCGGCGAAGTTCGCGGGCACCTGACGCCCGAGACCAATAGCCTCCATTTCTACGGCAGCAAAGGGTACATGCACCTGACCGACGGAAGCCACGGCGCTGCCGACAACCAGCGGGGCGTCTGCCAGATCTACCTGAACGGAAGCAAGACCCCTGAACCCGATCCGGGACGCCTGGACGACATCGACCACACTGCGAACTTCCTGGATGCGGTCCGCACCGGCAAACCCGAGTCGCTGACCGCGGAACTGGAACAGATCCACCTTTCGTGCAGCATGTGTAATTTCGCCAACATCTCCTACCGGCTGAAGCGGGAGGTCCGGTTCGATCCCAAGACCAATCGCTTCCTCGGCGACCCGCAGGCAAACGCGATGCTCGGACGAACCTACCGCCGGCCCTTCATCCTGCCTGCGGCGGTCTGATGTGGCGCCGGGCGACGTTGTTGGTCGCCCGGCGCTCTTGACCTTGGCCCTTTGGCCTAACCTCAAATGTAGGGGTCGCATACATGCGACCCGCCGGCCGAAGGCCGGCTTTCCACGCGCTCCCGCCCCTCCGTCGCGCTCCGTGGCGCACGCTTTAGCGTGCTGGGGGACTTCAGTCCCCGCTGCGCCGGACATCACGCGTCCTGGCAGCCCGCATTCTCATCCGCGCTCGCCCCACGGTTTTCGCCGAAGTCCGCCCCTGATATCGTTGAGTGTGGAGCCCCCCTCCGCTCAGGAGATAAAACAAATATGACTCGCAGACAGATCCTCGCCGGCGCAACCGCGGCCGCGGCCGCGGCGAGCGCCCAGGTGACGCCTCGCAAAGGACGTCTCCGGCAATGCGTCACGCGCGGAGTGTTTGGCCGTGGCATGCCGCTCGAAGACGCCTGCCGGCACTGTGCTCGGTTAGGGATCGTGGGCTTTGATCTGATCAGCCCACAGGATTTCCCAACGCTGAAGAAGTACGGGCTGATTCCGAGCATGGTTCCCGGCGGGATGACGCTGGGCGGCGGCGTCAATCACAAGGAAGATCACGACGCCGTCGAGAAGGCCATGCGGCCGATTATCGACCAGGCTGCCGCCGCCGGCGCTCCGAACGTGATCGTCCTTTCCGGAAACCGGCGAAGCATCTCCGACGCCGAAGGCATGGACAACGTGGTCGCCTTTCTGAACCGCATGAAGGCCCAAGCCGAGGACAAGGGAATCACGATCTGCATGGAGTTGCTCAACAGCAAAGTTAACCACCCGGACTACCAGTGCGACCGCACGGCGTGGGGCGTGGAGGTCTGCAAGCGGGTGAATTCGCCTCGCGTGAAGTTGCTGTACGACATCTATCACATGCAGATCATGGAGGGCGACATCATCCGGACGATTCGGGACAACGTTCGTTGGATCGCCCACTTCCACACCGCCGGCAATCCGGGCCGCCACGAGATGGACGACACGCAGGAGATGAACTACAAAGGCATCGCGAAGGCGATCGCCGATCTGTCCTTTCCCGGCTTCGTTGCCCACGAGTACTCGCCGGTTCGCGATGCCATTAAGTCGCTCGA
>JBJXGR010000494.1:0-25407 GCA_046160045.1 Bryobacteraceae bacterium | reverse complement strand
TTGCGGGAACCTGCTCCCGGCGGAAAGATACGGGTACCACACCCCGACGGAAGGTAACGGGTACCGCACCCCGGGGAAGTGAGCTGGCCAGCAATCGAGGGTTGATGTCCTTCCCACTCCCGTTTTACCAGGGGAGTCGGGAGAGGCCAATTCTCAATTCCTGCAAAATACTGAAAATAGGGCGCAAATATTTGTTTACTAGTTGAACTGGAAATCGAACGAAAACATGGGGTTGACCGCACGCATTTGCCTGTCCCTCGCCACCGCTCCCTCACGGTCGCGGCTCTGAAGAGTTTTGCACTGCAGACCAAAGTCCACAGGCACGCTCGAGCGTGCGCCACGAAGCCATGACGTCAAGAGCGCGGTGAAAGCCGGCCTGCGACCCCTACCATAGGAGTGCAGAGGGCCAAACTCAAGGGCGCGCTGAAGGGCGCCGCGGCCTGGAAGGCCGCCTCGACGGGTGCGCGGGTTTCTCACGCGGCCGTCACAATCACCCGACCTGGGCGTCGAGCCCGCGGCCTGCTGCGGATGACGATTTCAATGTCCTGGTTCAGCAGTGTGAGAAACCGCATCAACCGCTCCACGGAAAAGCCGTCCAGCCGGTATTTTGAAAGGGCCGAAACCTTGGGCTGGTTTACGGCCAACAACTCCGCTGCTTTCTGTTGCGACAATCCCCGGCGGCGCAAGAGCTCATTGATCGCTACGGCAAGCCGGACCTTCGTCTGGCGTTCGCCAGCGTCTCGAAAACCGAGATCGGTGAACACGTTTCCCGAACTCTGCACGATCTTCCCGCTACGTTCCGCGTTCGATGCTCCCATATCGATCCTCGTAGTCCTCCTCCGCCAGCCTCAGACGCTGCAAAACAAGATCCCACATCTCCTTTCGGCGTCTGAATGCCCCTGCGGGACTTCTTCTGAAAACAGTGCAACACGTAGACAGCGCATCGGAAACGGACGGTGTAGACGGCGCGATACGTGTTTCCGGCGTGATCTTCGACAACCTCCAATACTCCCGATCCGGCTCCCTTCCAGGGCTTGGCCGAGGGGTGCTTGCCGCCGAATTGGGCGACGCTGAGCGCGGTGCCAATACCGTCCTTGACCACTTCGGGAAACGCCAGCAAGTCCCGCTTGGCAGAACCGACCCAGTACAGAGGCCGTTCGCCGCGAGCCGGCCTGCGCATCAGTCTTTCATCCCAGTTCTAGGATATCACCGAATTGCCAGACCATGGTCCACTCGGCGAGAAGTCGACAGAGCGGCGCGGACGACGACGCCACGATCCGGAGTCGGACACACACCGGGAGGCCTCTTGGGTCAGAAGCGTACGTGAGTGAATGGGAATCGAGTTTGGGCAGAACGCTACACCCCAGGCCGGGGCGGAAGACCATCGAAGGTGCTGGTGGCGACGTGATAGCGCCGGTCTAGGGGCCGCTGAGAAACGTCCCCATGTTCCTGCAAAATACTGAAAATAGGGCGCAACTATTTTTTTACTAGTTGAACTGGAAATCGGACGAAAACATGGGGATGACCGCACGCATTTGCATGTCCCCCGCCACCGCTCCCTCACGGTCGCGGCTCTGAAGAGTTCTGCAAGAGGCTCTTGTGAACCACTAAAGCTTCAGAAGCCGCGACCGTGAGGGAGCGGTGGCGCTGCACAGTTTATCTGCAACTCCGTCAGGGACGGTGAGACGATCGACGATTCTGCAGTCAGGTGTTGCTGAAGATGCTTCCCGCAACTCCGTTGGGGGCCGTGCGGCCGATTCGGCTCGCTCAATCCAGCCGTTTGTGGAATCTGAGCGCGTGCCTCCCCTCATTCAACGGAATGACCGAGCGCAGTGGCGTTGTCACGGACGCGGAGGTCACGTGTGACAATCGTCACGAGGGCGGCCGCCTCCCCGAGGGCTGCCGCGGTCGCCAGATGGATCGCGTCCAAAGTACGGATCGGTTCGACCGGGAAGCGGCGTCCGGCCTGGGCGAGGATCGCTTCAGTGATGCTCACGATATGACAACGCCGGGCAAACCTCTGGAGGGCCAGTAGCGCTGCTCGTTGCTGCTGCACCGTGATCCTTCCCGAGAGCCGAGCGCGAAGGACGGCGCGGCTGGTTTCGGCAACCGTGAGAGCGGACGTGACCCGTTGCCCCTGAGCACGAATCGAGGCTTTCGCCGCGGGGTCGCCCTCGAGCATTGCTGCAACCAGGGCGCTCGATTCGATGTAGCGGATCGCAGGCGCCCAAGTCGCCGCGACTGGGGTACCGCCTGGCCGGCCCGTACGGCGGCGAGGAACCACCTTACCTTCCGTCACGGTCGCTGTCAATCAGAGCAGTTGCCGTACCAGGAGCGAGCCGAATGTCAGGGCAGTCCTCCAGAGGATCGCCGTCCTCGGCGGGTGGGGTGATCACGCCAGAGGCCAAGAGCCGCTCGAACTCGCTACTGTGGCTCGGGCCGACCGAGCCCGGCGGAACAAGCTCCGCGACAACCCGCCCATGGGCCGTGACCACCACACGCTCGCCCGCCTCGATTCGGCGAATATACCGACTGAGGTTGTCCCTCAATTCGCGGATGCCAGTTTCCATATCCGATTATAGCCACATGTAGCCATCGAGGAGAGGCCGACTGATCAGTTGGCCGACGTACCGACGGCCGCCTCCAGGGGCTGCTTGGATAAGGGCGGGCCGAAATCGGAACGTGGAACTGAACCCCGTGCGCGCACACCTCGTACACGAGGCCTCAGCGCACCCCTGGTCCAGCGCATCCGCGCACTTTGGAAAGCCAGACCGGTTCCGCTTGTTGGATATGGCCTGGTGGGAGCAGCGCTGGACACCAACAAAGTGGGCCGCATTCCTAGGAGAGAGAGGCGATGACGACGACGCCACCATCCGGAGTCGGACACACACCGGGAGGCCCCTTGGGTCAAAAGCGTACGTGGGTGACTTGGATCGAGGTTAGGCAGAACGCTGAACCCTAGGGCGGGCGGAAGGCAATCGAAGGTGCTGGTGGCGTCCTGACAACGCCGGTCCCCGGGGCGAAGAATAACGTTCCGTCTGTCCCCATGTTTCCCCCATGTTTCCCCGACGGGTTGTCGCCAAACCGCGCAAATGACGTCGATCAACAAGCTTGTACGGCGCCCACGGGATCAGCCGGCCGTCTGAATCAAAGGCCCGACGGCGAGGTCCTCGTCAATCAAGGGCCAGCGGATACCATAACCGGAAGGCGAAAGGTCGGCTCGCTCCCGTTCTGCTCGAGACGCGTGGGCAAGGCGCCGGGAACACTTTTCCCACGGAATGGAAACGGGCCCGCTTTCCGTCACTACAATGAGCGCCTCGGGCGTGGTCTCGATTGCCTTTGCCAATACCGGCTTTGTCTTACTCGGCACGATTCTCTCCAAAATGCTCCCGCCATGCGGCGACGATCTGGTCGAAATGCTCAAAGATCATTTGGCGCACCTCACGTCTTAGCCGCGGCGTGCAGTTGTATTCAAAATCCTCCGTGATGTCGAAGCGGTCCGGATCGATCCAATACTTGCACTCAGCATCTCCCTTCACCGCATGCACATGCATTGGCTCATTGCCCTCGTTCGAATAGAAGTGGAACCGCCATCCCTGCACGTAGAGAATCGTTGGCATCAGTTCGCAGTCCTAGTATAGACAGTCCCGGGGCGCTGGTGAATCACGCTTTCCGGTTGAACGCTTTCCGGTTGAACGACCACAGAAGTGTTTGCCACTTGGACGGAAAGTCGGCATCCCGTACAAGTGCCCGAGAGGGAAACTGGCTCGAAACGCCGTTCTGGGAAGCATCCTCAGGACACTGAACGTTAATAAACGGCTACGCCCGGTCCAAGAGACCGCCCCACGATCGCCTCGGTCAGTCCAGCCGTTTGTGGAAACGCAGCGCGCTCAGCACAAGCACCACGCTCCCGTACACGAACAGCGCGGTCATCTGCGGCCAGAGGACGTCGGGGCCGACGCCTTTCAGAAATACCCCGCGCACAATCTCAACGAAATACCGCAGCGGATTCAGGTAGGTCAGATACTGGATGGCCACTGGCATGTTGCGGATGGGGAACGCGAAGCCGCTCAGCATGAAGGCCGGGATGAGGAAGAAGAACGACGACATCATGGCCTGCTGCTGCGTGTTGGAGACCGTGGAAATGAACAGGCCCGCGCCGAGCGTGGTCATCAGATAGAAAATCGAACTGACCAGCAGGACCAGCGGGCTCCCCCTGAACGGAATGTGAAATACCAGCAGCGCGATCGTCGTCACCAGCACTAGGTCGAACAGGCCGACGATCGCGAACGGAATCGTCTTGCCGATCATCAACTCGATGGGGCGGATCGGCGTGACCATCAACTGTTCGAGCGTGCCGATCTCTTTCTCCCGGACGATGGCCAGACACGTCAGCATCATCGTCACGACCATGATGATGTTGACGATGACGCCGGGAACGAAGTAGTTCCGGCTGCGCAGTTCGGGGTTGAACCAGACCCGGCCGCGCGAGGTCACGGAAGCGAAGGTCACGTTGGCCGGGGCCGTCGCGCCCCGAGACAAAGGGATCGACGAGGACTGCTCCCGCTGGACCTTGCGGGTGAATTCGGCGACCACGGTCGAGGCGTAGTTCGAGACCAGCGAGGCCGTGTTGGAGTTCGATCCGTCGACGAGGATCTGCACCTGGGCCTGGCGGCCGCGCACGATGTCCTGCTCGAATCCGGGCAGGATCCGGATCACGGCCTGGACTTTGGAACCGTCGAGCAGAGTCTGCACCTCCCGGTCGCCCTCCAGCATGTGGGCAATGGTGAAATTGGGCGACAGCTCGAAGGCGGCGCGCAATTCACGGCTCTGCGGCGTCCGGTCCTGGTCCAGCCACGCAAGCTTCGCGTTCTCGATATCCAGATTCACGGCATAGCCGAAGATGATGAGCTGGATCATGGGCGGCACGAAGAGAAGCACGCGCATGCGCGGCTCGCGCAGCATCTGGAAGAATTCCTTGCGGACGATTTCGCGGATACGGTCTCTCATACGCTCAGGCCCAATACTGTGCAGTTAGGAATCGATGTGACCTTCGGATGGATCGCTCCGAACCGCGAGTGTAAACCCGCGGGTGGCGGTGGCCGTCGGCGCCGTTCAATTCAATGCCGCACGCAACCCGCGGGCTTACGCCCGCGGTTCGGGGCGGAGCGGGCCGGTCCGCGGACCGACCCGCTATCCGGCTCCTTGACTCATAAGTGAGCAGCATTGTTGTTAGGCCAGTTTCTGCCGCATCTTACGGGTCGCCAGGAAAAAGACGAGGCCCCCAAAGGCGACCAGGAACAGGAAGTCGGCCCACAGCACCTCGAAGCCGACCCCCTTCAGAAAAGCTCCTTTGAGAATCGTGATGAAATAGCGCGCCGGCGTGATGTGGCTGATCAGGCGCGGCCCGAGCGGCATGCTCTCGATGGCATAGACGAATCCGGAAAGCAGAAACGACGGAAGAAAGGAGCTGATCAGACCGGCCTGGAAGGCCAGCGTCTGGCTGCGCGTCACCGCGGAGAGGAAGATTCCCCAAAACAACGCGCCGAACAGAAAGACAAAGCTCGAAGCGGCCACCACCAGGACGCTGCCACGGAAGGGCACCTCGAAGAACCAAGCGCCGAGCACCAGCGTGATGAACGTGTCGACGGTCCCCACGCAGAAGTGGGCCGCCATCTTGCCGAGGACGATCTCGGCCGGGCGGAGCGGCGTCGACAGCAGTTGCTCCATGGTGCCCTGCTCCCACTCCCTGGCGATGGTTAGGGATGTTAGCAGCGAGGCGATGATCATGAGGATCACGGCGGTAAGGCCGGGAACGATGTAGTTCTTCGACTGCAGCTCGCTGTTGTACCAGACGCGAAGGCGTGTGTCGATGGGAGCCGCGCCGCGCAGGTTGGTGATGACCCCGCGCCGGTTCTGGGCGTCGCGCCGGATCTCGAACGAATAGGCCCGCACCAGGGCCTCTGCGTACGACAGCGCGATGGAGGCCGTATTCGAATCGCTGCCGTCCAGCAGTAACTGCACTTGCGCGTCGGCGCCCGATCGCAGGTGCTTGGAGTAATCGCGAGGGACGACCACGCCCAGGATGATCCGGTTCCGGTCGATCAGGCGTTCGATCTCCTGGTAGCTCGATACGTGCCCCATGACGGTGAAGAAGCGCGAACCCGCAAAGCGTTCCACCAGCAGCCGGCTGGCCGAGGAGTTGTCGGCATCGTAGACCACGGTGGGGATGCGGTCGACGTCCAGCGAGAGGGCGGTCCCGAACATGATCAGCATCACGACAGGGAGCGCGAGGGCGAGGATGAGGCTGCGGACGTCCCGTACAATGTGCCGGAACTCCTTCAGCGCGACGGCGCGGGTACGGCGGAAATTCATGCCGCCCTCCGCTCTTCCGCCTCGATCAGCGCGACGAAGACGTCTTCCATCGACGGCAGGATGGGTTCGATCTTTTCAAAGGGAATCCCGTGGGCTTCGAGACTGCCGCGGACCACTGGCAGAGCCTCTTCCGCGTTCGAGACACTGACGTGCAGACCACTGCCGAAAACGGCGATCTCGAGGACTCCCGGCGTGGACTCGAGCGCTTTCATCGTGTCGAGCAGCTCGGGCGATTCGACCAGCAGGAACTCGCGCTCGTCCAGGCTCCGTTTCAGGTCCTTCGGCGCGCCCAGAGCAATCACTTTCCCGCGATACATCAAGGCGATGCGGTGGCAGTATTCGGCCTCGTCCATGTAATGCGTGGTGACGAAGATCGTCTGGCCGCCCGACGAAAGCTCGCTGATCAGCTCCCAGAAGGCGCGGCGGGCGATGGGGTCGACGCCGGAGGTCGGCTCGTCGAGGAAGAGGATCGGCGGCTGGTGGAGGATCGCGGCGCCCAGGGCGAGGCGCTGTTTCCAGCCCCCGGGCAGGAGCCGCGTCATGGTGTCGCGGCGCGCCGTCAGGCCCGCCATCTCGAGCGCGTGCCGCTTGCGGGCCTCCCGCTCGCCGCGAGGGACGCCGTAAATGCCGGCGAAGAAATTCAGGTTCTCCTCCACGGTCAGGTCGTCATAGAGCGAGAACTTCTGAGACATATAGCCGATGTTCTGCCGGACGAGTTCGGGCTGCGTTGCGACATCGTACCCTGCGACGGTTCCCCTGCCGTCGCTGGGCGCCAGCAGCCCGCAGAGAATCCGAATGGTGGTGGACTTGCCCGCGCCGTTGGGTCCCAGGAATCCGAAGATCTCGCCCCTGGACACTTCCAGCGTCACGCGATCCACGGCGACAAAGTCACCGAAGCGCTTGGTAAGCCGATCCAGGGTTACCGGCTTTTCGTTCATGCGGCCGCCTTTCGGATCAGGGCGATGAAGACGTCCTCGAGCGAGGGTTCGATCAGGCGCAGGACTCTCGGCGGAAGGCCCGCGCCCCGGAGGGACGATTCGACCTGATCCGGCGTGGTGCGCGAAGGGTCGAGAAAGAAATGCACTTCAGCCCCGGCGGACTCCGCACTCAGGACGCCGGGCAGCTTTCGCAGCAGATCGCGCGAGGCGCGGAGGTCGGGGCTGTCGAGTTCGTAGCATTGTTCGGAGAGACACTGCTTCAGGGCTTTCGGAGTATCGCAGCGGATCAGGCGGCCGCGATCGAGCAGTCCCAGCCGGTTGCAGCGCTCGGCTTCGTCCAGGTACGCGGTCGTGGTCACGACGGTAATGCCGTCGCGGACGATCTGGTAGAGGATGGCCCAGAAATCGCGCCGGGAGACCGGATCGACGCCATTGGTCGGCTCGTCGAGAAACAGGATTTGCGGCTTGTGCAGCAGGGTGCACATGAGCGCGAGCTTCTGCTTCATGCCGCCGGAGAGTTTGCCCGCCGCGCGCTCGCGGAACGGCTCCATGCGCGTCATACGCAGCAGGCGAGGCGTCATCTCCTCGCGTTCGCGGCGTGAGATTCCGAACAGGTCGGCGTAGAATTCCATATTCTCGTCGACGGTCAGGTCCTGGTAGAGACCGAATCGCTGCGCCATATAGCCGATGCGGTCCTTGACGAGGTCAGGCTCTTTGGCGACGTTGTGCCCCGCAACGATGGCGGAACCCTCCGTCGGGTCCAGCAGGCCGCACAGGATGCGGAGAGTGGTGGTCTTGCCCGCGCCATCCGGTCCGACCAGGCCGAAGATCTCGCCGCGCTGGATTTCGAGCGACAATCCATCGAGCGCGGTCAACTCGGCGAAGCGGCGGGTCAGCTTGTCGATGCGGATGATGACGTCGTTCGCCATTGCTATTCCAGGACGATCACGCCGTCCGCGGGCATATTCGACTTCAGTTCCTGTTTCGGGTTCTCGACGTCGACCTTGATCCGATAGACGAGCTTGACGCGCTCCTCCGGCGTCTGGATCTGTTTCGGCGTGAACTCGGCTTCCGAGGAGATAAACGAGATGGCGCCCCAGTAGACCTTGCCAGGGTAGGAATCGGTGGTGATCTTCACCTTCTGGCCGAGCTTGACCCGGCCGAGGTCCTTCTCGCCGACATAGCCTCGCAGCCAGGGGCGGTCCAGGTCGCCCACGGTGGCAAGGGTAGTGCCGGCGGCGATCACCTCGCCCGCGTCCGCCGACTTGACGAGCACCACTCCATTGACCGGCGAAACGACTTCGGCGTCCGTGATCTGGGAGTCCACCAGGGCGGCCTGCGCTTTGGCGCGGTCGATTTCGGCGCGGCGGGTGGACACTTCCTGCTTCCGGCGCTGGAGTTCCAGGCCCTGCGCCTCGCCGAAAGCGACGGCCGCGCGGGCGCGAGCCACCTGCGAACGGGCAGCGGCGATCACTTCCTGGCGCGGACCCTCTCTGACCAGCGCGAGCCGCTGCTCGGCCTGCCGGAGGGTGGACGAAGCCGCTTCGTGCCGCGTCCGGAACTGATCGAACTGCGAAGTGGAGATATCGTCCTGCTTGTAGAGCGTCTGGGCGCGCTGCCAATCCTTGGCGGCGCGGTCGGCTTCGGTGCGCGCACCGGCGACGGCGGCCGTAGCCTCTTCAATTTCCTGGGGGCGCGAACCGCCTTCGAGTTCCCTCAGGCGCGCCTCGACGGCGGCGAGTTCCGCCTTGCGCGCGTCCAGATCGCTCGACCAGGTGCGGCGCTGCCACTCCACGCCCGTCACCGACTGCGCCAACAACGACTGCGCGGAAACGACGCCGGCCTCCTCGCGATCCTTCTGGCGCAGCAACTGATCCTTGTCGAGCCGCGCCAGCACCTGCCCTGCTTTGACGGGCGCACCCTCGATGACGTTCAATTCGCTGATCCGCCCCGGGATCTTGAAGGCGATGTTGACTTCCGTCAGCTCGAGATTCCCCGAGAAGCGGATGAGATTGTCGGGCTTCCGGTTCCACTGCCGGTAGACGATCACGGAGGCGGCGGCCACCATCAGAAGGATGAGAACGGGGATGAGTTTCTTTTTCATTGGATACGGTCCTCGATCAGTCGATCAGCCGGCGCAGAAGGCCGGTGGCGTGGCCGAAATCGATGCGCGCCGCCTCGTGGGCGTAGAGCGCAACCACATGATTGTCGCGCGCCCGCGCCAGGCGGGTTTGCGCGTCGGTGACTTCCAGCGAATTGGCCACGCCGGCGTCGTACCGGCGGCGCGCCTGGGCGAGTTCGCTCTCGGAGAGCTTCAGCCCCTCGGCGGCAACCTTCACCTGCTCGTCTGCTGAACGGAGCCCGTCCACGGCCAGTTGAACCTCCAGGCGGATCTGCTCCTTCAGGTCACGGGAACGGATCTGCTCCTGGCGGTGTAACGAAGCGGATTCGCCGTGCCGCGAATCGCGGCGTCCGCCGTCGAAGATCGGCACCTTCACCGCAACGCCCACGGCTCGCGTGGGCAGGCTGTGATTCACGGCTGTCCCGATGCTGCCGTAGTCGCCAAAGGCTGCGACTGACGGGAGACGTTCGTATTTCACGGCGCTCGCCGAGAGACGCGCCGTGTCCTCCCGGCGGAGTTGCGCCTTGAAGTCCGGCCTGGTCTCCAACGCCAGAGGCAGAGCCTTGCCGATCGTTTCGGTGTCGACCGGGTGGTAGACCAGGGTGTCGGTGAGTTCGACGTCCGTGCCCAGATCGACGTTCAACGCGCGCACCAACTGCAATTGCGCGCGCCGCAAATCATTCTCCGCGGCGATGAGGCGCTGCCGCTCGTTGGCCAGTTGCACCCGGGCCCGCGTGATCTCGATTCCGGTTCCGGTGCCGGCGGCCTTCAGATTTTCGGCCTGCTTGACGACTGCCGAGGCCAACTCGATATTGGCCCTCACTACGTCGATGTCGGCTCGCGCCCGGAGCGCGGACAGGTAGGCCTTCGCCGTCAAAGAAGCCACTAGGTCGGCGGCGGCGTCCTGGTCTTCCCTGGCGGAACGAATTCCGCCTCGCGAGGCCTGAAACCGGCGGATCGCGCTCATATCGAGCAGACTCTGCGCGGCGGTGAAGCGGGCATCAAAAACATTGAACGGTCCCACGAAGGCTGGGATCTGGAAGCCGGGAATCGGAAACTGGACATTCAACCCGAACGCCTGGAGATTGCGTGTCAGGCTCTGGTAGGAGACCGAACCGTCGACGTTCGGAAGAAGCGCGGCCTTGGCTTGGCCGGAGCGCATTTCGGCCTGCTTCAGCGACTCCGCCGAGAGCTGAATCCGGGCATTGCCGTTCGCGGAGGTCGCGATCTCCACCGCCCGCTTCAGGCTGATTTCCAGCTTCGGAGGCTGGGCCCCGGCAACCGCTGTTGCAAGAAAGACGTAAACGACAGGGGTCTTCATGGAAGGGCCCTCGGAGTCTGGCTGGCGCGGAAGCCGGCCGCCAGGAATTGGATCAGCCGCCAGGATGCCTCTCGCAGGTCGCCTGTCGTCTGGTCGTGGGTGAACATCGGCACGATTTTTTCTCCCTGAGTCAGCGTGTATGCCATGGCCCCTATCCCGAAGAAGACCCGCCACATCAGGTCCTCGGCGTCCAGTTCCGGGAGAGTGCGCCTCAACGCGGCCAAGAACCGGTCGAGCACGGGACGGAACTGCCCCGCGAACATCTTCGGAATCAGGTCGCTCGATTCGGTCTGCACCCTGCCGATGAATCGGGCAAACTGCCGGCCGTCGGACTGCTCAATCGCATCGAAGACGGGCGTGAGGAAGCAATCCAGGATCTCTTCCACGGTCGGCACCCGCCCTCCGGCCTCGTACACGTCCAACCGCACCAGCCTCATCCGGTTCACGGCGCCGATGCGGCGAAGCAGCACGGCTTCCAGGAGCGCTTCTTTTGACTGGAAGTGGTAGTGGATGGCCGCCAAATTGACGTTCGCCTCCGCGATGATGTGCCGCAGTGACGTTGCATGAATGCCGTGTTCTCCGAAGAGCCGTTCGGCGGTGTCAAGGATCTTTTGTTTGGTGTCGGGTCGAACAGCCGCTTCAGTCATACAGTTGATTCATACATATGAATTAATCATACGACTGTTCCATTCCGTTGTCAAGTGGAAATCGGGCTATGACCTCCGGCTGGTGGATTCCTCGGGACGCGCGATCCAGACCTGGAGTGCGGACAAGATCTTCGCCCAGGTTACCGCCGAGATCCTGGCGGTGGAGGAAGCGTACGACTTCGAGATGGAGGTCGCGGGTGCAACCCTGCCTGATGGCGAGTATGTCCTGGAAGGCTGGCTGACGACGTCGGGCGACAGGCAGATCACATCCAAGGCGCCGGTCGCGATTGTCACCGGCAGCCGGTTACCCGGCTGCCGGCAACTGGGGACCGTCGGGGGGGCGGTCCCTGGAGGTCTTTTTCAGAACTGGTAGCGCAACATCATCTGCATACTGCGCGGCGAGTTGTTCAAGCCGCTGATTTGCCCGAAATTCGGATTGATCCTCCAGCCGGCCACGCCGGTATCGACGACCGTCAGATTCGGAAGGCCGAACTGCACGCGGTTGAACGCATTGAACATCTCGGCCCGGAATTGGAGTTCGTGCCCGCGATCTTTACCCAGGATCTTCGTATTCTTCACGAACACCAGGTCCCATTGATTCTGGCCCTCGACCCGCAGGATGTTGCGGCCCGCCGAGGCGACGAACCCGGTGCCGGGGTACCAGGGCCAGGAGCGTTGAGAGGCCACTTCGGCATTCGGGAAGAAGGACCCGACCGGGACCTGATCCTGGGCGAACTGGCGGCCGCTCGATGGGTTGATACGGGCGTTGTCGATCGAGTTCCCCCAGATGGCCGGATTGAGCAGGAAAGGCCGGTCGCCGCCAGTCCCATCGCCGTTCAGGTCGTAACCCAGGACCGCCGTCACCGGATTGCCAAAACCAAAGGTCGCGATCCCGTTCACGGCCCAGCCGCCGAACATGCGGCCGAGAATGCCTCGCTGGCTCCGGTAGAAGGGCAGTTCGTAGGCAAAGGTCCAAACAAATCGCTGCGGCTGATCGAGGCGGCTGGGGCCGCGGTTGCCGCGCGGACCCTGCGTGTCGCTGATCAGGAAGTTGGTGTCGCCGGTACCGACAAACGTAGCCTCGGAGGTCGTGTCGATGTTCTTCGACCAGCTATACCAGGCCTGCGTCGACAAGCCGTGCGACATCCGCTTCGAAACGGCAACCTGCAGAGCGTTGTAATACGTCCAGACGCGGTTGGTGGTGTAGAAGATAGAGCCGTAGCGGCCATCGGGCCGCCGCAGGTTGATTCGCTGCTGCTGGAGGGAGATGAATCCCGGCGCCGGATTCGCGTTGAAGGGATTCGGATCGATCTGATCGAATCGCACGCCGGGGAAGTTGGCGCCGGCGTAGCTGGCGGGGACGGTGGAGGTGGCGGGGAACCGGGCGCGATTGCGCGCATCAAACTGGATGAAGCCGATGCCGCGATTGCCGATGTAGGAAATCGAGAGCCCGACGTTGCTCTTCAGTTGGCGCTCCAGGGTCAGGTTCCATTGCTGGGTGTACGGCATGCTCAGGTTGGGATCCACCAAGGCCAGCACCACCTGAGACGTCGGGGGCCCGGGCACGAAGCGAAAACTGCCCAGCGGATTGGCGACGGACATGTCGGGGTCGCGGAACGTGAGCGTCGCGCCATTGGGCGGGTTGAACCGGACCGTGACGCCTCCCTGCGCGAAGATCGACTGAAACACACGGCCGTGGAAAATGCCATAGCCGCCGCGGATGGAGCTGTTTCCAGGCCCACCGGTGAGCTTGGAGAGAAATCCTTCCTGCCAGGAGGGCGAATACGCGAACCCGATCCGCGGCTCGACGTAGCGGGCGGTTCCATAGCCGAGGTCAACCACGTTGTTGACCTCCGACGGCTTGCCGACGTTTTCGAAGCGCGCGCCGAGATCGAACGTCAGGTTGCGGGTGGCGCGATACTGATCCTGCGCGTAGAGGTTGATCTCCGTGGTGCGATAGCCGTTGTTCGCCGGCCCGAAACCCTGCTGGTACGTCTGAACGACGCCGCGGGTAAAGTTCTCGAGCGCGCTATAGGGGCCATCGGCGGCGAAGGTCCAGAACCCCCGGTGGTTCTGCTGGATGGTCTCGTTCAGGTGGTATCGCCGCACGTCGGCGCCGAAACGCAGCGTGTGTTTGGAGCCTAGATTCGCGCTCACGTTGTACACGTATTGAAAGTCGTTCTGCGCGCGCTTCAGCGGAAACTGGCCGGCGTTACCGATCGCCGAAGGCGTATTGACGCCGGTGAAGGTGACGATCGGGACGGTGTCGCCATCGAGCAGGCCGACAATCATGCGGCGGCGGCCGAAGCCCAGGCGGCCTTCGCCGGTCACCCTCGCCGAAAAAACGCGGCTCCACGTGATGCCGATGTTCTGGAAGCGGTGATCCTGTTTCACGTTCGTTCCGCGCACCAGTTCGTCGTTCTTGATCAGCACATCGCCGAACTGGTAGCGGCCGTAGAAGATGTCCCTCTCGCTCTTGACGAAATCCACGCGCCCGCTCAGGTCCTGGTTCTGATTGGTGCGGCTGACGAGCCCGGTGTAGCCGTTGGGATTGGTCACCGTGTTGTTTGGATCAACATTCGGATAGCGGTCGATGACGGACTGAATCCAGGAGCGCCGCGCCGCGGCATCCGGCAACTGCGGATCGACGCGCACCGTGCGGAACTCCCTGGGCAGCAGGCTGATGGTGGAGGTGGTGGTGCCGGGCGCCCAAAAGCGCTCGTAGCTGCCGAGGAAGAACAGCTTGTTCTTCACCGCCGGCCCGCCGAAGACCGCGCCGGGGCGATGGGTCTTGGAGGAGGGGACGCGGACGTTGGGGACCAGTTTGCCCGTGGCCGGATCGACGCGGCTGCCCGCGGCGTTCTGGAAATACGTGCGTGCGTCCAGGAAGCTGTTGGTCAGCAGCCAGTAACCCTCACCATGAAAATGGTTCGTCCCGCTTTTCGTCTGGACCAGGACCACCGCTCCGGCGCCGCGGCCGAATTCAGCCGTGAAATTGTTGGTCAGGACCTGGAATTCTTTCACCGTGCTGATATTCACGCCCTGGCGATTCTGATTCTCCGAATTGTCGTCATTCGCGACGCCATCGGTCTGGAAGGTCGTGCTGCGGGTGCCGGTGCCATTGAAGGATGCCGAACTGCCGCTCGACAGGGTGAAACTGTTCTGCCCGCCGGTGGGATTGGTCTGGAAGCCCGGAATCAACCGGAACAGATTACGAAAGTCACGGCCGCCGAGGGGCACGGATTGAACCAGATTCTCGTCGAGCGAGCGCCGGATCTGCCCGCTGGTGGTGTCGACGATGGGCGTCACTTCGGTCACCGTGACGGCCTGCTGGGCGCCGGCCAGCTTGAGCGAGAAATTCACGACCGTGGTGCGGTTGAGTTGCACGGCAGCCAGCACGGTCTGGGTTTCGAACCCTTCGAATTCAACCCTGACTTCATATTGGCCCAGGGCAAGAAACGGGACCTGGAACAGTCCCTCGATATTGGTTTCCGTCGTCCGGATCGTGCCGGTCTCGACCGATTTGATGCTGATCTTCGCGTTGGGGATGACAGCGTTGACGGGATCGATGAGACGGCCTTCGAGGTTGCCGGTGACGGTTTGGGTAAAACCCACCGCGGAAACACACATTACCGCTAACAAGACCTTAAGGGACATAAAAGAACCCTCTGCCTGGATTATAGACTGTGGGCGGACGTAGTGAATCGCGCGCGGGGGGGGCACGGCGAGTAGAATGAAGGAGTGGAGCTTTCCATTGAACTCGATCGGGAAGACGACGGCCGCTGGATCGCAGAGGCGCTGGAACTGCCTGGCGTCATGACCTATGGGGAGACGCGCGAGGAGGCGATCAGCGGCACGGAAAGGCTCGCCATTGAGGTGATCGCCGATCGGATCAAACACGGGGAACTGCCGCCGTCGGCTCTGAACGTCTCCTTTCGAGTCCTCAGTGAGCAAATGGCCAGCGACTAAGGCCCGTCGTGCGCTGGCTGCGTTGCAGCGCATCGGATGGCGCGTCAAGCGCCACAGCGGTTCCCACAAGCGTTTGGCCCGCGAAGGCTGGCCCGATTGCGAATTCGCATTTTCACGACAACGACGAACTGGGCCGCAAGATCCTCAGTCGAATTGCGAAGCACACCGGCCTTCGGCCCGAAGATCTTTAGCGCCCAGTCCGCTACATCCGGGAGACTCCGGGGATCATTACGGTCTGGCCCGTAAGATGCGCATCGCTGATCCCGATTTTGCTTTTGCGTCTTGTTTGTTCTACCCTGTCCGTGTTGTTCAGAGCCTCTGCCACTTTCGGCAGACGCGACGAAGGGAGAACGATGAGATTTCTTGCCGTGTCCAGCCTTGCGCTGGGGATATGCCTGGTGAGTGGGACGGTGGCCTCCGGCCAGGCTCCCGAGGGAGTGCGCCGCTTCACCCGGACCCCGTATTACACCGGCCCAAACGACCCCGAGCGCGGGAAACTCAGGGGCACGCTGAAGCTGGGGGAGACCGTGATCATCGAGGTCCCCGGCGACACCGGCGACATCGATCTCAAGCCAGGCGTCGTTCCCGACCCGAATATCACGCCGCCTCGCGGCTCACGGCCGGCCGGCCCGTTCAAAATCGAGGGCATCAAGCCGGGCGACTGGGTGGCCATCCGGATCCTCAAGGTCGAACCCGGCCCTTACGGCTATTGCAACAATCACGGCCCGTTTCGCGGGCCGCTGCGGGCGCTCGTTCCGATCAAGGACGGGATGGCGCACTTCCCGCCCGACTTCGTGGTTCCCATCCGGCCCATGATCGGCTACGTTCACTTCCAATCGGCCGCCCCGCCCACGCCGCAGGCCGGCGCCTGGGATTACGGCGGAAACCTTGATCTTAATTCGGTCCAGGCGGGCAGCACGGTCTACATCCGCTCCCAAGTCTATGGCGCGATGCTGACCCTCGCGGACGCCCACGCTTATCAGAGCGACGGCGAGTTGTCCGGCACGGGCGTGGAGATTGACGTGACGGTGACGCTCAAGTTGGAGCGTGTTCCCGGTTTCCCCAACGGCGGCGTTGTGGTGGAATCGGCCGACCGATGGTTCGCGACCGGAATTGGCGCGGACTGGGAGGAAGCCTTGAAGGTGGCATGGACCGAGATGGTGGACTTGATCTGCCACCTGTACGACACCAACGCCGAGCATGCCAATCGCCTGGTCAGCACCATCGGCGACGTGGTTCCGGGATATACAGCGCGTGTGATCAATTTCCGGGGTTTCCCACGGCCGTCGTACATCACCTGCCAGATCGCGATCCCGAAGACGCTTCGCAGGACGGGGAAGCCCTTCCAGCCGTAAGTCAGGAACTAACGTTCCTTTGCAAGCTGAAGCTCGCGCCACGGCGGGCCATCCGGCGGTTGGGTTACCGCGCCGGCCACGGCGGCTGCGGTCCACCCAGAATTTTGAGGGTCTCTTCGGCCAGGCGGAAGAACTCCTTGCGCTGGCTGTCGGCCGCAAAAACCAGGCCGGCGCTCCGGTAATACGCCACTTCTTTTTCCCACTGCTGGCGAATCAACTCCCGATCTTGCTTCACGTGGACGGGCCGGTTGTCCCGCAGCACATACAGCGGGTTCGAATGAGCCCAGATCGCGATGTCCGGGCGTAGATTCGGGCTCTGGGCGCGTGCGGCCACCCAGGTACTTTCGCTCACGGGGAAGTCGAACGGCAGCGTGATCTCTTTCTTCGCGCCCTCCCCTTCTGTGGACGCCACCACCTTACCGTTGGCCACAATCTCCAGCCGTTCAAGCGGGCGGTGAAACACGGCCGTCGCGACTCCTTTCACGCTATGTGAGCTGCCGGTCCAGGAGATCACCGCGCCCGGTTCCTTCCCTTCCACCGTGAATTCCAGCAGCGGTCCGTTCGAGACCACCGCCGCGCCCCGCCTGATACCATCGGCCCACGTTTCCCAAGCCGACTCGCCCGGCTTCGCCTTCGCCTTCACCAGCGTCCTCTCCGGGCCGAGCAGCGGCAACACGTGAGGCCACGGCACGAAATGATCGGTCGGATCCGGGAAGTCGCAGCCCGCGGTTCCCACCACTCGGAACCCCGAGTTCAGCAGTTCATACCATCCGATCGCCTTGTACCACGGCTTCATCTTGACCAGCGCGTACTGCATGACTTCGACGAAGTCCAGGTGATTCAAGGCAAGATCCATCAGCAAAGTGGAGTGCTCGCGGCTTCCGTGGAAGTGAGCGAATCCGGCCAACCCTCCCAGTTTGCGGCCCTGTGCAAACGTCACGGCCGGATAGGGGTAGGCTTCGGGAGCATTGCCGTACATGTCCCCAATTCCCAGCGGCCGGATCAACTCGCGGCCGCCCAGCACCAGGACATGCCCGTAGAAATCGCTGCGGGTCTCGTGGCCGGACCGGATGGATTGACCGGGCGCGCGTCCTTCGCCCTCCCGACCCCATCCGTGCTGCACCCCGAAGTGTTGCTGGCGCTGTCCTTCCAGATCGTTCAATACGTGCAGATTCTCGGCCTGCATCCACCGCAGGAACACGTTGTCGTCCTCTTTGGCCCTTGCCAGATGGACGTGATCGTCGGCGGAGATCCATTGCTCCTGCCGCCCAGGCGCCATGGGGTAAACCTTCAGCGTGACGGTTTTCCGCTCGTTCGGCTTCAGGGCGAAATCAGCCGTGGCTGGAGAGTAGAAAAGGCCGCGATGCGCCTCGATACGATATTCGTTCCAGGCGGGCACGTCGAACGTGGCGCGGCCGTCGAGCAGGATCGTGTGGGGCATATTCCGGACAAAAACCTCGAGGGTCTTGGGGGTGTTGGTCATGCGCCAGATCCGGTTGCGGTAGAAGTTGTCCTGCAGTAGCGGAAGCAGGCTGTCGACCGGACTCAGCCGATGCTGTTGGCCGCTCCGGAACAGGTAGACGCGGGCGGGCACCACTTTTCCGGTTTCTCCGTCCTGGACAACCACCTCGAGGTGCGCCGCGTAGTCGGGCCGCAGCGCGGAATCGCGGACTTGGGCAGGCGCGGAAACGGCCGCCAGAAGCGCAAGGGTCGAAAAGGCGGACAGTCCGCGGGGTCGCAAAAGAGTTGAGAGTCGTCGCACGATCGGGGTCGATTCTACCAGTTCTCAGAGCGGCGGTGTTTCCCGGAGATTGCCCGGGTGCCGCCGGCGCCCCGGTCCGAAGTAAACGGCGTGGCCATGATTGATGTCAAGAAATCTGGGAGAATCAAGGACGAAGCCGGAATCGGGATCTGCTTCACATGAGATGGATTAAGCGAGCGTTGTTCGTGCTGTTGCTGGTCCTGGTCATAAGCGGGGCTGTCTTTGCCAGATGGGGCGACCGACTGGAGTTCATGGTCGGAGGAGCGATGGTGAATCTGGGCTACCGCTTGCAAGACCGGCTGGAACCGTTCGATTTTCAGCATCCCGAGAGCACGCCTGCCCAGGCCTGGGAGGAGTTCCAGAAACAGAACCAGATGGCCTCTTCCGTCCGGTCGCTGTGGCCGCGCACGGCGCGGCATCCCGTGGTTGCGCTGGTGGCCTGCATGGACGCGAGGCTGGACACCAACGAGATTGCCGGCGACACGCGTAAGTATTACTACGTCCTGCGGCTGGCCGGATCGGTGCTGTCCGTCAAAGAAGAGGAGATGTTGGAGTTGGCGGTGGTCACTGGCGTGAAGGTCGTGGTGTTTACCACTCACTCCGATTGCGCCGCCGAAAAGGTGGCACGGGATGCGGTAAAACGGCAACAGTTTCCAACGCTCGCGAACGCGATCGACGAGCGCGCCGCGAGGTTCCGCGAGTTCATCGATCGGCCGGCGATTCACGAGCGAGTGGGCAAGGGGGAACTGATGGTCAAGTGGATGGACCTGGATACAAGCAACGAAATGCTGGTTCCCCACAAGGAAACTGGGCCCGGCTGATAATCGGGCAGCGCAATTGTCGTCCACGGTGTTACCGGTCCACGAGATCTGGCAGAACTTTGGAGGGCTTGAAGGGCCCTCAGTGCGCGTCCAGCAGGGCTTCGACCACCCGGTAGAGCCTGACTTCCGGAACCTCGAACGAGAGTTTCCCGTCGCGCAGATCGCCTTCCAGCGGGATCGCCTGATCGGAGTCGGGCGAGATCTGGAAGAGCTTGCCCAACCGCGCTCGCTCCAGAGTCTCCGGCAGCGGGAACGACACCGGGACGGCTCGCGCCGGCCGCGGCTCACCACCCGCTGGCACGTCATAGTTCAGAAGGTGCGTGACCACCGCCGCGCGGCCGCGATCTTTCTTCCAATAGACGTTGGCGCGCAGTCCGGGCAGATTGTCGCGCCGGGTCCACCGCCACCCGGCATCGTACGCCGGCGCAAGGTCCGCGGAGGCTTGGGCGAAGGCGGCTGCGGCGCGTGGCGTCGCGTCTTCATAGAACGCGGGGCGCTCGCCGGGAACGAGCAGCCGGCCTCCCGCCGCCACCCACTTCTCGATGGCTCGCTCCTGGGAACGGGACAGGTAGAGAACCGAAGGCAGAATCACCACACGGTACTGCCTCAGGCGGTCAAGCGTGTCCTCCGTCAGGAAATCGAACAGGACGTGCTTTTCGGCAAGCGCCGGATGGAGGCGATAGACCTCCCGAAGGTGCTCGCGGTTCTCGAAGTGCGCCTGGTTGTAAAAATAAGCGAGGGCGACCGGCGCCACCGGTTCGTACCCGGCGAACAGGTCCGGCCGCCGTTCGTACAGCTTTCGAAAGCGCCGGCGCACTTCGGGGAACTCGTAACCGCTCTGGACGAAGGAGCCGCCGCCGCCCGCCGCGGCTTCGGCATGCGCCAGGTCGATGTTGGCCTCGCCGTGCGCGCCCGCGAACAACACCACGGGCCGCACCCCGTTCGACAGCGAGAACTTGTACTGCGCTCCGTGCGCGGTGAACCCGCCCGAATCAGCGCGGCCGGGCATGCCCTTTTCGTAGTCCTCCTCGAACATCATCGAGTCGGCGCCACGCTTCCACTCCGCGACGTTCTTGCCGTGCAGGCGCCGGCCGTCCACCGCGCCCACGGTTTGCATCGAACCCCAGTTCGGGAAGAAGACCAGATCCGGATTCTGCGGCGCGATCGCCCGCTTCAGTTGCAGCAAAAGGTCCGCGATGCTCCATGCCCAGAAGCGCTGCGTCTCGTACCAGCGCAGGCGGTCCTGCGGCTTCTCGATGCCGAGGAGTCGAAGATCCGCGGCGCCGAAGCGCTTCCGCCGTTCTTCGGCCGGATACTTCGCGTGCAGAAATGCGATGAAGTCGCGCGCCCGCCCGTCGAGAAAGCCGTAGCCAATGCGGTCCAGGTTCGACCGCGTCGTGTAGTCGGAGATTTTAAATCGCGTCTCCAGTTCCCCTGGCTTATACCGGGAGGCCAGGAACTCGAGGAACTCCGGCCGCTGCTTGGCCCACCAGGTCTTGTCCGCTTCGGAACAGAGATGGACCTCGCCGGCGCCGAACGCGGCACGGAGTTCGTCCGGCCGGTAGCGCGACCGGAGGTATCGGGAAAAGCCTTCGCGGCAATCGCGGCAGTAGCAGTGGATGATGTTGTCGTCGACGAAAACGCCGTCAAATCCCACATCCGCGATGTATCGGACGACAAACTCGAGCCACTTCCGCCAGTGGCGGTTGTTCGGACAGGGCGCGTAGAAGAATTGCGGTTCGTAGCTCGGATAGGCGGCGGGGTTGTTGAAGTGGATGTGCCCGCCGGGGTCGTGCTGCAGCCACTCGGCCGGATCGTCGGCGGGGCGGCGCGGCAGGCCGAAGGAGCGGTATTTCTCCCAGGAGTCGTAGAATTCCCAAAAGCCCAGGCGCTTTTCCAGGTCTCCTCCCATTTGCTGGCTGTCGATATAGGGGAAGATCAGGTCCGCGCCCGCGCGGTGCAACTCCCGAACCATATCCTTGAGTCCCCGGAAGCGGGCGCGGGTCTCGTCGGGCGTGAGTTGCCGGTATTGGGATTCCTCCTTCACCGGAAGGGGCACCGCGCGCGGGCCCCAGTGGCCGGTGAACGGCACGTCGTGACCGAGGTGCAGCAACTGGGGCGCGGCCTGTGCCACGCGGGAGATGAATCCACGGTCGAGCAGATGATTGGTCGCGTAGTCGATGATGTAAGTGGCCGGAAGGGACGTACGGCACAGTTGCGCCGGCTCCAATTGCCATCGCGTCGGCGTGGCGCCGCTTCGCATTCTTGCAGCCAGGGGGAGCAGAACGAGACTTCGTCGTGTCACCAATCACCTCCCGGTTCAATATGGCGGCCGGATGCACTGCCCAACGCTGAGGATACAGGAGCGGACCCTGCGGCGAAAGGATCGACCCTCGAAAGGCTGCCTCGGAAGGAGTAGGGGAATTGAAGATGTCCGCTCCCTCCCGGTCGCGGCTCTGATGGCGGCAGTGGTCCGGCCTATAATCAGGATGCGGGCAATGTCTTCTCTACTCTTTCTCGTCCTGCTTTCTTTGACCGCTTACGCACAACCCGTCCACGAAATCTGCCAGAACTGCCATAACGACAAACTGGAAGATCTGAAAGCCCACAAGCACTTCTCCAAAAACCTGAGCTGCGACGCCTGCCACGGGGAGAGTTCGCAGCACTCGAATTCCAACGGGGCCGTCGCGCCCGACCGCGTCAGCGCGGCACACGATATCCCCAAACTCTGCGGCGGTTGTCACTCCAAACAAGGCGGCGAGTATCTGGAAAGCAAGCACGCCAAGGTCGTGCTGGCGAAAGGCAAGGCACGGGCGGCGCAGTGCGCGACCTGTCATGGGCACCATCGCCAGCGCACGGCCGCCCATACCCTGTTGCAGTGTAAGCGCTGCCACGCGAGCCTGCCGGCGTCGCATCCGCAGCCTGCCGGCGGCGACAAGTGCTGGACCTGCCATTCGCCTCACACACTGCTGGTCGCAAAGAAATGAACGGCAAGAAATCCTGGACGGTCAAGGCGGCCGAGTACTCCGGTCTGGCGTTTCTGCTGCCCTGCGCAACGGCGGTGGGCTACCTTCTCGGGTTGTACGCCGACCGCTACTTCGGCACTCACTTCCTATACCTCGTCTTCACGTTGCTGGGGATTGCCGCCGGGGTGTGGAAACTCCTGCAGCAATTGCAGAAAGACCTGCGCAGCGGCGATGGATCTTGACCACATCCTCGGCCGGATGGTGAAGCACATCGCCTGGATGACGGCCGCCGGCACCTTCGCGGGGTTGGCGATTGGCGGATGGCCGGCCGGCGCCGGGTTCCTGCTCGGCGCCATCGCCTCCTATTTCAACTTCCGCTGGCTGCGGAAACTCGCCGGCTCGCTGGACCCGGCCGAATCCCATTCCCCCGGCCGCGCGCGGACGGCCGTTCTGCTCGGTATCCGCTACATTCTGTTGGGCGCGGGAGCCTATGTTATCCTGAAGTTTTCCACGCTTAGCCTCACTGCGGTCCTGGTAGGTTTGTTTACGGCTGTGGCCGCGGTGATCCTCGAAAGTGTGTGGGAACTCGCTCGTTTATGGAACATGAACCGTGGCTGACCGCCCTGTTTAACGACTACCTTCCCGGCGCCGGCAACGCGCTGATCGGAATCGTCGGCGACCACGCCGTGAACCCGCTCCGGCCCTGGTCGACCCCGGTGGTCATGGAACTGCTGGTCGCCTTCCTGATCGTCGTCGTCTTTGCCATGCTTCGGGCGGGTCTTTCCATGGACCGGCCCGGCTCGCTCCAGCATATCTTCGAACTCGTCTACCATTTCCTGAAAGAGCAAGCCGACGAAAACATCGGGCACGGCGCCGGCAAGTATCTCCCGTTCTTCGGAACGCTGTTCCTGTTTATCCTCTTTGCCAACCTGCTGGGGATCGTCCCGACGTTCGAATCGCCGACGATGTTCCCGGAGGTGCCGTTCGGCCTGGCCATCCTGGCGTTCGCCTATTACAACTGGGCGGGTATGGCGTCGCAGGGGGTAGGCAAATACCTGGCGCATTTTGCCGGCCCCATGCCGATCCTGGCGCCCCTGATGGTGCCGATCGAGATCATTTCCAACTTGGCGCGTCCTCTGTCGCTCACCGTTCGTCTCTTCGCCAACATGTACGCGGGCGAGCAGGTGACGCTGGTGTTCATCTCGATGGTGCCGCTGGTGGTGCCGGTCGTCTTTATGGTGTTGCACCTGTTTGTCGGAGTGCTGCAGGCGTACGTGTTCACGCTGTTGACGATGATCTACGTCGCGGGAGCCGTCGTGCACGATGAGCATTGATTTTCGAGGGGCCCGCGCGGTTGGCCCCATTCGACGCGTCGCGCTTCGAGCGTGAGCCCTTCGGACCCCCAGGTCACGATGTGGAACCACCTCCTCGAAGCCATTTCCTAGAAGGAGTACCAAAACACGATGAACCTCAAACTGTTTGCGCTGGCCATGATCCTGCTGATCTTCGCCAGCCCGATGTTCGCGCAGGAGAAAGGCGGCACCAACTGGGTCGCCATCAGCTCCGGTTTCTCGATGGCCATTGCTTCGGGCCTTTGCGGCCTGGCGCAGGGCAACGCGGTGAAGGGCGCCGCGGAAGGCATGGCGCGCAATCCGGGCGCGTCGGCGTCCATCCGCTTCGCGCTGATTCTGGGTCTGGTCCTGATCGAGTCGCTGGCGCTCTACACGCTGGTGATCATCATCCTGAAGGTTGTGTAACCCCATTCAGTGGCGCCGGGCGGCGTTGTGTGCCGCCCGGCGCACTGCCTGCCGTCCCTACGCTTTCGCGGTCTCGATATCGATCGCAATCCGCCGCCACTTTCCCTGCCGGAACCGCCACACGCTGAGGGCAGCGCGTGTCAGGTGGCCCAGTACGATCGCGAGCCAGATGTCCCCGGACTGAAGCCCGCGCAGCGCCTGGATTGACAGGCACAAGCCGATGGGCAGGGCGATCTGCGACACCATCGAGATGTAGAGGGGGCCCCGCGTATCGCCCGTGCCCTGCAGGCCGCCGCTGTAGCTGAGGGCGACCGTGATGAAAAACCCGGAGACGCTCAAGTATTGGAGCAACTGCCGGCCGATCGACGTGACCAGCGGTTCGGTCATTCCGAACACGCCGAGCAGGTACTGGGGAATGGCGAGGAACATCGCCCCCACCACCGCGGCCACCATCAGGCCGAATTGGGAAGCGACCGCGACGCCATGCTTCGCCCGGTCGGGATTCCCGGCGCCGAGGTTCTGCCCGGCGATCGTGGCGGACGCTCCCATCAACCCCACCGACGTCCAGGTGATGAGCGAAAACAACTCCGTATAGGCGACGGTGTACGCTGCCTGGGCGGCCGCGCTGTGCTCGAGCGAGCCGATGAACCGCAGGAGCAACAGGCCGGCGACGTTCATCGCGATGCCCTGGACGCCCGCCGGCAACCCAAAGCGGAAAAGCGAGCGGATGATCGTCCAGTCGGGGGCTTTGTCGATGTCCCGATGGAGGTGAATAACGGAACCGGCCGTGAACAACTTCCGCACGCCATAAGCCGCGACGATGGTGCTGCTGGCGATGGTGCCGAGCGCCGCGCCGAGTGTGCCCAGCCTGGGGATGAGCACGACGTTGAACGCGATGGTGAGCACCGTCATGATCACGCCGAGGCGCAGCGGCGTTCGCGAGTCGCCGGCAGCTCGAAACGCGCCGCTCAGCATGAAGAACATCATCATGCCAATGATGCCGACGAACATGGCGCGCAGAAACGGAAGCGCCTCGGCCCGGACTTCCGGCGCCGCCTTCACGATGCCCAGCAGGAAGGGGGACGCAAAGTAGCCGATCGTTGCCAGCAAAGCCGAGAGCGCGAAGGATGTCAGGAAGGCTTGATACACGACCCGATTCACTCTCTCCGGTTCGTTCGCGCCGGCGAACCGGGCGACGAGCACCCCCATCCCGGTGAATAGCGAGCTGATGAAGACGATGACGACGATGATGATCTGCCAGCTCACGCCGATGGCGGCATTCGCCGTATATCCGACGAAATGGCCGACCATTGCATGATCGATGATGCCCTGCAGCCCGGCGATGACGTTCTGCAACATCGTCGGCCAGGCGAG
>JBJXGR010000493.1:0-33103 GCA_046160045.1 Bryobacteraceae bacterium | reverse complement strand
TCGGAGTTGAAGCAGGAGCGCATTTTGGCAGGAAACGATTTCGACACAGTGGGCATCTCCCGCCGCCGCTGGTTGGAGCGGACATGTCTGGGCTTCGGCAGCCTGGTGCTGGCGGACCTGCTCGGTGGCGCCCCGTCGTTGAAGACGCCCATCCATAGCGACCTCTCCGCCCGGCCCACTCACTTTCCGGCCAAAGCCAAGGCGATTATCCAACTGGTCCAGAACGGCGGGCCGAGCCAGATGGACCTTTTTGACCCCAAGCCCGAATTGCAGCGCCGCGCCGGCCAACCGCTGCCCGGCGGCGTCGAGATCCATCAGCCCAATAACGTCAATGTTCTGCTCGCCTCGCCGTTCGCTTTCAAGAAGTACGGCCAATGCGGCATGGACATCTCGGAGATGCTCCCGCACACTGCCGGGATCGTGGACGACCTATGTTTCATCCGGTCGATGCACACCGAGCACAACAATCACCTCGAAGGCCTCAACATGCTGCTCACGTGCAAGATCTTTCCGGGCCGCCCCGTGATGGGCGCCTGGATCAGCTATGCGCTGGGCACGGAGAACCAGAGCCTGCCCGCGTACGTCGTGCTCCGCGACCCGAAAGGCTACACCATCGGCGGCAAGCAACTCTGGGCCAACGGCTATCTGCCCGCTCTCTATCAAGGAGTCGAGTTCAGCATGAAAGGCGCGCCGGTCCACCACCTGGCGCCGCCCGAGCCGCTGCCCGAAGGAGCGCAGAAAGCCAGCCTCCAATTCCTGTCGAAACTCAACGAAGAGCACCTGCGGGAACATCCGGGCGAATCCGAACTCGAAGCGCGCATTCGCAACTTCGAACTCGCCGCCAGGATGCAACTGGCTGCCGGCGACGTGCTCGACCTGTCCCAGGAATCCGCGGCCACGAAGAAACTCTACGGAATCGACCATCCCGTCGCCGGTCCCTACGGATTGCGCTGCCTGATGGCGCGCCGTCTCGTCGAAAAGGGTGTCCGCTTCGTCCAGGTCACCACCAGTCCCGGACAGCCTTGGGACCACCACAGCCGGATCAGGCAGGACATGCATAAGATCGCCACCGAAGTCGACCAGGGTTCGGCGGCGCTGATCCAGGACCTCAAAAGCCGGGGACTGCTCGAGAGCACGATTGTCATGTGGGCCGGCGAATTCGGCCGCCTGCCGACCACCCAGAATGGCGATGGCCGCGACCACAACCGCAACGCCTTCACCCTCTGGTTCGCCGGCGGCGGCTTCAAGAGAGGCCTCGTCTACGGCGAAACCGACGAGTTCGGCTACAAGGCCGTGGTCGACCGCGTTCCCGTGCCGAACATGATCGCGACCGTCCTGCACCAGTTAGGGCTCGACCACAGTCGGGTCCAGTACCCGCACGGCGGCCGCCTGGAAACGCCCTCCGACGTCACCGTCACGGGCGCGAAGGTGGTTCCGGAGCTGTTGGCCGATCCACCCAAGGTGAGTTAGAGGATGACTGCTCTTCGTCCTACCGCCTCGTTCTGGCCGGCCGTCGCGCTGATGGCCGTCGCCGTCTCGCCCTGTCCGGCCTCCCGCGAGGCACCGCGGTTTGAAGGCGATGTGCTGCCCATTCTTACGACGTATTGCTTCACCTGCCACGGGCAGAGTTCGCCGAAGTTGGGCCTTGACCTTCGCACAGCGGCTTCGACGTTGAAAGGCAGCCACAACGGTCCCGTTGTGGTCAAAGGGTCGCCCGAAGAAAGCCTGCTTTGGCAGAAAGTCTCCTCGCGCGCCATGCCTCCCGCGATCTATGGGCAAAAGATCCCGGACGGCGACCTGGAAGTCATCAAAAAGTGGATCGCGATGGGTGCGCCGTCAGACGAAGCCGCTAACGCAGCGGCCAAAGAGGCGGCCGGGCAGCATGCGCGGTTCGAGCGTGAACTCCTGCCCCTGTTCAAAGAACGCTGCGTCGAATGCCACGGCGGCAAACAGCCCGCCGCCGGCTTGGATTTGAGCGCTGTTGCCTCGGTGGTGCGCGGCGGCACCAATGGCCCGGTCATTGTGGAAGGATTCTCGGAGCGCAGCCTGCTGGTCCGAAGACTGGTTGCCAAAACGATGCCGCCGCCCGGAGTGGGCAAGCCGCTGACCGAGAAAGAAATCGGCGCGATTCGCGAGTGGATCGACCGCGGCAACTTCCGCGAAAGCGTGAGCGTGAACTCTGCGGAGCGGCCGTTCACGGCCCTGGAAGCGCCGCCCATCACCGCCGAACAGAAACAGTTCTGGTCGTTTCAGAAGCCGATCGCCTGGCCGGTTCCCAAGGTCCGCGCCGTTGAACGCGTCCGGACACCGATTGATGCATTCATCCTCGCCAGACTCGAAGCCGCGGGGCTCGGTCTCTCACCCGAGGCGCCTGACCTCAAGCTCATGCGCCGCGCTTATCTCGATCTGATCGGCATGCCGCCCGCGCCCGAGCAGATTCGCGAGTTTACCGCCGACAAGGCTCCCGGCGCCTACGAACGGTTGATCGAGCGCCTGCTGGCGTCCTCCCACTACGGCGAACGCTGGGGACGCCAATGGCTCGATGCCGCCGGCTACGTCGACACGACGGGAAAAGACTTCGAGCCCACAAAGACTGAATATGCCGACGGCATGTGGCGTTATCGCGACTACGTTGTGCGGGCGACCAATTCCGACAAACCGTGGTCGCGCTTCCTCACCGAACAGATCGCCGGTGACGAGTTGGTTGACTGGCAAACCGCCAGGCAGTTCACTCCGGAGATGGTCGACCTGCTCACCGCCACCGGCTATATGCGGAACATCCTCGACATCACCGAGGAGGACATCAGCAACCTGCCCGTCGAGCGCTACGAGGCTTTGTTCAAGCTGGTCGAAAAGGTGTCCAGCAGCACCCTCGGCCTCACCGTCGGATGCGCCCGCTGTCACACCCACAAATTCGACCCGATTCCGCAACGCGATTACTACCAGTTCCTCTCCCTGTTCACCACTTCGTATAACCCAACCGATTGGCTCCAGCCCCAGAACCGGTACCTGTGGACGATCTCCAAGGAAGAGAAAGAAGCCGTCGATCGCCACAACAAGCAGTTTGAGGCGCCCGTGGCCGATTTGAACAAACAGCTATCGGCGTTGAAGAAGCCCTACGAAGAGCGGATCCTGAACGAGAAACTCGCCACGCTGCCCGAAGCGATCCGGGACGATACCCGCATCGCGCTCGACACCCCCGCCGACAAGCGCGACGACGTGCAGAAGTACCTGGCCAAAAAGTTCGGGCCCGTTCTCAAAATAGCCGATGAGGAGGTCCGCAAGCTGTTCTCCTCAGCCGATCAGGCGACGGCCCGGACGCTGGACGAACAGATCAAGGGCTACGAGGGCCGGCGCACGAAGCTCGAAAAGATCCAGGCCCTGTGGGATGTGGGCAAAGTCCCCTCCATCCGGCTGCTTCAGCGCGGAAGCGCCGACTCCCCGGGGCCCAGGGTGAAGCCGGCTTTCTTTGAAGTGTTGAGCGACGGCCAGAGCAGAGAAGCGCGGCGGCCCGAAGAAACCCAGGGCAAGTCGTCCGGCATGCGCCTGGCCTTCGCGAAGTGGCTCACCAGCCGCGACAATCCGATCGCCGCCCGCGTCATCGTGAACCGGATCTGGCAAGGCCACTTCGGAACCGGCATTGTGGCCACGCCCGACAACTTCGGGAAGATGGGCGCACCGCCCGCTAACCAGGAGTTGCTCGACTGGCTCGCGGTCGATTTCATGAACCATGGCTGGAGCGCGAAATACCTTCACCGGCTGATCATGAAATCCTCCGTCTACCGCCAGTCGGCCCGTCAGGGTACGGATGCCTGGGTTGCGAAGGCGAAGATCAGCGATCCGGAGAACTCTCTCTTGTGGCACATGAGTCTCCGGCGCCTGGATGCGGAAACGCTCCGCGACTCTCTCATCGCCGTCTCGGGCAAGCTCAACGCCGCCCAGGGCGGACCGGCGATCGCTCTTGAAATGCAGCCCGACGGCGTACAGGTGGTCTCCTCCAAAGAGCCTCCCGATGCACGATGGCGGCGCAGCATCTATCTCACGGCCCGCCGCACCTATCCTGTCAGCTTTCTCGGCGTCTTCGACTATCCGATCATCGACACCAATTGCACGCAGCGCGTGCCCTCGGCCACTCCTTTGCAGTCGCTCACCATGATGAACGACCGCTTTGTGTGGGAAGCCGCCAGCAACATGGCCGCGCGATCAACCCGGTTGGCCGGCGAAAGGGCCTCAGCGGCGGTTAGGATCGAAGCGGCCTATCTGCTCGCCCTGTCGCGAACGCCGACCGCGGCCGAGGTGCGGGCGGCCGCGAGCTATTTGCAGGAACAGCAGGCGATCTACGCCCGCGGCGGCGACAAACCATCCCAGGCGGCCGACAAGTCCTTCGCGAGCTTCGCCCAGATGCTGGTCAGCTCCAATGAGTTTCTCTATGTCGACTAAGTGCTGCACAAGCCAGGGAATGATCGGCGCGGCGGCGCCGTAGGCACGGGGCCGCCCCCTGTGCCGGCGGTCATATTCGATCCGTGTCGAAATCAGTTTCCCAAATTCACGCCGGCCCCACTCAGCCTGGCGCGTTACACTGGCAGAAGTGATGGGCAATCCGCTTGCAGCGGCCGGGGTGACCTCGGTTGACGAACTCGCACAAGCCCGAGGCGTCCGGGAAGTGCTCCAGTTCCTCACGCGGGAAAAACAGTGGATCAACGAGCTGCACCTGGAGTTGTGCCGCATCCCCGCCCCCACGTTCCTGGAAGGCCAGCGCGCGGAATGGATGTCCGCCCAGTTCCGCCTCCACGGCTGTGAGTCCCAAATCGATCGCGCCGGCAATGTCGTGGCCTTTCTCGATCCGGAGTCGCGCGGACCCTACGTCGCCCTCACCGCTCATCTGGACACGGTGCTCGCACCCCGGACCCGCGACGACATCGCGGTCGGAAGTGACGGGCGCTTTGTGGGTCCCGGCGTCTCGGACAACGGCGCCGGCCTCGCTGCGTTGCTGGCCCTCGCGCGCGGCCTTAAGTGTGCTCCGCCTCTTTCCGACCTCTGGTCGAACCTCATCTTCATTGCCAATGTCGGCGAGGAGGGCGAAGGCAACCTCAGTGGGATGCGTCACATATGCCGCCCCGCCGGATTGGCCCGGAAGGTCACCTGCTTTCTGGTGCTGGACGGCGCCGGCACCGAGCACATCACGACCCAGGCTCTCGGCAGCCGCCGCTTTGAGGTCGTCTTTAACGGACCCGGCGGGCACAGCTGGAGCGACTACGGCACCGGCAATCCCGTTCACGCCCTCAGCCGCGCCATTGCGGAGTTTACCGACGTCCGGCTGAACGGAAACCCGCGCTCGTCGGTGAATGTCGGCATCTTCGAGGGGGGCGCCAGCGTCAATGCCATCCCTTCGCAGGCACGCGCCAAGATCGACATTCGCAGCGAAAGCGATCAGAAAATGGACGACCTGGTTGCCGTCCTGACCGCGGCCGTCGAGCGCGCCCAAAACACCGAAAACGAGCGGGCGATGGCAGGCCGCATTACGGGCCGGATCAGGGAGATCGGCGCGCGGCCCGCTGGGCGTCTGGCGGAAGGGGCGGCCGTCCTCGAGTACCTCCGCGCGGTCGATTCCCATCTGGGCATCCGCTGCCATCTGGACTGTGCGTCGACTGACGCGAACGTCCCCTTGTCCCTCGGCATCCCCGCTATCTCCATCGGCGCGGGAGGGCAGGGCGGGGGCGCCCATACCCCGCAGGAATGGTACCTGCCCGAACGGCGCGACCTGGCGCTGAAGCGCATCCTGCTCACCCTCGGCCTGCTGCTCCGAGACCCTTCTGTTGCCGAGAGTTGCCTGCGCCGCTCGTGAAACTATCCTCACGCGCCAGCCTCGCCCTGTTCATTGCCACCTTTTTTTGGGGCGCAACCTTCGTCGTGGTCAAGGAAGCGTTGAACCACTCGTCCGCCCTCCTGTTCATCGCGGTGCGCTTCACCATTGCCACCCTCATCGTCGCCACGCTGATGAGGCAGCGCCTGAAACCCGACTCCCGATGGGCCGACTCCGCGCGCTGCGGCGTCCTCGCCGGGGCGTGCCTGTTCCTTGGGTACGCCTTCCAGACCATCGGCCTCCGTTACACCACACCGACCAAATCCGCCTTTGTCACCAGCCTGCTGGTGGTGATGGTGCCTTTGCTGGGCGCGATCCTCTATCGAAGTGTTCCGGTCGCCGCGGAGTGGGTCGGGGTGCTTCTTTCGGTTACCGGACTGGGCCTGTTGACCCTGCGAGGGGAAGATCTTCGGCCCGCCGCCGGCGATGTCATTACCTTTGGGTGCACCATCGCCTATGCCGGACACATCCTCGTGGTAGGGCGCTTCGCCGGGCGGACGAGGTTCGAGCAGGTTGCGGTGATTCAGCTGGGAGTCTGCGCCGCGCTGGCATGGCTGGCATTCCCCGTGGTCGAGGAGCCTTTCTTTCGCTCATCGCCCATCCTGTGGTTCGCGATCCTGGTTACGGCAGTGTTTACAACCGCCTTCGGGTTCACCGTGCAGGCATGGGCGCAGCAGCATACGACGCCCACCCGAACCGCCCTGATCTTTGTCTGCGAACCGCTCTTCGCCTGGCTTACGTCATATCTAATGACCGGCGAGGTCCTTGACCCGAGAGGGGTTGCCGGCGCGGCCCTGATTCTGGCAGGAATCTTGCTGGTGGAAATGAAACCTTTTCGCACGATGGGCCATCTATCGCCTTAGCGCAGGCATATAATTACAGATAGCCCTCGATAAGCGTGGAGGTCGAAGATTGCCCATGAGTTTCCTTGACACGGTGCGTAGACAGAAGCTACTTTCCTTTACCCTGATCCTTTTCACCCTGGCCGCCGGTATCCTCGTCGGTACCTTGCTGGATACGGGAGTGAAAGCGGCCAAGGAGCAGACGGCGCCCGGAGCGAAGCCGCTGGTCATCCCGACCGCGGTGGAGATGCAGAACTCGTTCGCCCAGTTGGCCAAACAACTGGAACCGGCGGTTGTCCACATCGCGGTCAGTTCCGACCCGAAGCCTGCTGCATCGGCGCGCCAACGGCAGCAGCCGCGCGGCCGCCAGATGCCCCAGGACGAGGAAGAGATGAACGAGTTTTTCTATCGCTTCTTCGGATTCGGCAACCCCAACAGCGAAGGCCAGCGGCCCCAGCGGCGGGGTTTGGGCTCCGGCGTCATCGTCGATCCGAGCGGCTACATCCTGACCAACAATCACGTGGTCGAGAAGGCCGATCGAATCCAGGTCAGCCTCTATGAGGGAAAAGAGAGGTTTGACGCCAAGCTCATCGGCACTGATGCCGATACGGACCTGGCGGTGATCAAGATCGATGCTAAGCGGCCCCTCCCAGCGGCCAAGATCGGCAACTCCGACGGGATGCAGGTCGGCGATTGGGCGGTAGCGATCGGCTCGCCGTTCGGCCTGCAGGCCACTGTCACGGCGGGCATCATCAGCGCCAGGGAGCGCACGATCGAAGGCGGCTCCAACGGCGGCCTGTTCCAGCGCTTCCTCCAGACCGATGCCGCGATCAACCCAGGCAACTCGGGTGGGCCTCTCATCAATATCCGCGGCGAAGTGATCGGGATCAACACAGCCATCGCCAGCGGCACCGGCGGATACCAGGGAATCGGGTTTGCGCTTCCGGTCAACACCGCGGTGAAGGTCTATAACCAGATCATCAAATCCGGCAAGGTCACTCGGGGCGCGATCGGCGTTGGCTTCCAGGAAGCACAGCCTGAACTGCTGAAGGTCTACGGCGTCGATCAGGGCGTTGTGGTTCGCAGCGTGAACCCGGGTGGTCCGTCGGACAAGGCGGGTCTCAAGCCGGGCGATTTTATCACTTCGGTCGATGGCAAGCCTGTCAAGAGTGGCCAGGACCTCGTGAACATTGTCTCCGACAAGACGGTCGGCTCCGTCGCCTCTGTTTCGGTCATCCGGGAAGGGAAGAAGCAGGACTTCCAGGTCACGGTTGGCGATCGCGCGGCCATCGTGAATGGAGAGAGGAGCCTGGAAGCGCCTGAAAGCGGGTCAGAGGAAGAGAAGATTCCGGCCAAGTTCGGAGTAACGATCAAGGCTCTGCCCGCCGAGCAGAAGAGCGAATTGGGTCTGAACGTCAAGGGCGGCGTTCTAGTCCAGGAAGTCACTCCCGGGTCGTTTGCCGATGACATCGGCATCGCGCCGAACGATGTGATTCTCTCCATCAACCGCAAGGAGGTGGCTTCGACCGACGATGTCCGGAAGATTCAGTCCACCCTCAAGCCCGGAGATCCGGTGGCCTTCCAGGTTCTTCGGTCGGCAGCAGGCCCGCTCGGCCGGGGCCGGGGCGAATGGACCAACCTGTTCCTCGCCGGAACGTTGAAGGAAACCCAGTAACCCGATGACGCTCAGACCGATTCTGGGCAGGGTTGCGATGGTTGTTGGCGGAGCGGCGGTCCTCCTGGCCGCCGCTCCGGCGTCTCAGCGGAAGTCAACCGCTCCGCCTCACAAATCGACGGCCGCCAAGAAGACTACCGCAAAGAGCACACCCAGGACTGCGGCTAAGCCTACCAAGACCACAACCAGGAAATCGGCTGTCGCCAACCGCCGTTCGATGACGGCCAGTCGAAGCAAGAAGAGCACTGCGGTCCGCTCGAAAGCTCCGGTCTACCGGCGCTGGGCTCCGGCTGTCCCGGCACCAGACCGCTATCGCCAGATTCAGGAAGCGCTTCAGGCGAAGGGCTTCTTCTCGGGTACGCCGAACGGCGCTTGGGGGACGGACTCGGTGGACGCGCTGAAGCGATTTCAGCAGGAGCAAAGCCTGGCACCTACCGGAAAGATCAATTCTCTTTCTCTGATCGCGTTGGGCCTGGGACCAAAGCACGAGAAGGTGGCCGCCTCGTCCCCGCCGCCTTCCGAAGGATCGCCTTCAGGCGCCCGATAAACCTTTGCGGACTTTCAGTCCGCGGCGCGCTTCGGCCCTTGTGTTTGGCCCTTTACACGCCACTGGCTGGGGGCCGTATACATGTGGCCCCAACGGGAACTTCAGTTCCTCGCCTGAACGCCGTGGCTTCGAACCGCGTTCTGCTGGGTCGAAGCGATATGCACGCGCCGGTTCAATGCGGGCTACCTCCCCTTCCACAGGTGCTCGATCTGCTCCAGGCTCCTCCCCTTGGTTTCGGGTGTGACCTTCCAGACGATCCAAAACGTGACCAGGCACATCACCGCGTAGAGCCAGAACGCGCCGGTGGGGGTGATGGCGGCGGAAAGCGACAGGAAGGTCATGGTGAGCGCGAAACAGGCAGTCCAGAGGCTGACGGTCGCGATCGACATCGCGCGGCCCCGCACACGGTTGGGGAAGATCTCGGACAGCACCACCCACACGCACGGGCCCATGCCCACCGCGAAGGCGGCGACACACAGCAGCATCGCCGCCAGCACCAGCATCGCCGGCGGAGGGGTCAGCAGAAACGCCGCTCCCAGGGCTAGTTGGCATACCGCCATTGCCGCGGAAGAGATCATCAGCAGGGGCCGGCGTCCGAACTGATCGACGAATCGAAGCGCCACCAGCGTCGCCACCAGGTTCACCAGGCCGATCAGGACATTCGCTCCCAACGTCAGGGAGTCCGACTGCCCGCCCACGTATTGCTTGAAGATCACCGATCCGTAGAACAGGACCGTATTGATGCCCGTCACCTGCTGCAGGACCGCCAGGGCGATGGCGATGATGAGGGCACGCCGGTACCCTGGCTGGAGCAACTCCCCCAGCGTTCCCGACTCCTCGGCTACGGCCTGCCGGATCTCCTCCAGTTCGCGTGCCGCGCGGACGTCCCCGCCGACGCGGCGCAGCACCTCCATCGCCAGGTCTTCACGATTCTGTTCCGTCAGCCAGCGCGGGCTCTCCGGCACAAAGTACAGCGCCACAAAGAACAGAAGCGACGGAACAGCCGCCGTGGCGAACATCCATCGCCAGCTATCCGGACCGAGGAATGACAGTGCCCAGTTCACCAGGTAGGCGAGCAGGATTCCCGTGACGATCGCCATCTGGTTGAGCGAGACCAGCCGTCCGCGCATCTCCGCCGGGGCCACTTCGGCAATGTAGACGGGGGCGAGCAGGGAGGCTGCGCCGATGGCGATTCCGCCCAGGAATCGCGCCGCGCCGAACTGGACCAGCGTCTGCGGCAGCGCGGCCCCCACCGCCGACGCCGCGAAGAGAATCGCGCACCAGACCAGAGTCTGGCGGCGGCCGAAGCGATCGCTGAGCCATCCGGCGACGGCGGCGCCCGCCACGCATCCCACCAACAGGCTGCTCGCCGCTGCTTCGGTTTGCATTTCCGACAACTGGAATTGTTGGCGGAGATAGAGGATGGCGCCGTTAATCACCGCGATGTCAAAGCCGAACAGCAGTCCGGAAATCGCCGCGACGGACGAGATCAGGTAGGCATAACCGCGGTTCGGCAGACTGGGGGCAGAGGAGTGGGCCATGAGCCTTCATCCTCGAAAAGCCGCGCAACGGAGTCAATGGTCCGCATTGGTCCGCATTTCTTCTGAGCCGCGACCGTCAGGGAGCGGTGGCGAGTGGGACCACTTAAAATTCGGTACACCTTCTAAGCGGTGGTTTCCGCACACCTTCTAACGTTCGGGGCTGCGTGACGTACGTGAACAGCTACGACGATTTGCGCGAAAACTCCGGCGCTTTCCAGCCCGCTCGCGTCAAGACTACGGACGCCTGGCGCGTTGTGCCAGGTAGTGTTGATCGAGAGCCTGACGGACCAGCGTTTTGATGACGGCCTGGCGGCTCACGTTGAGGTCCTGTGCGGCTTTGTCCAGTTCCTCCAACATGCTGGCAGTGACGTCCACATTCACACGCTGAATCGGCTGAACCATCAGGCCTTGGCCCTTGAAGAAACGGGAAACGTCCTTTCCTTTATCGGCTAACCGTGCAATCGCATCTGCGGAAACCGGTTTGGCGGATTCACGAATTTTCTTCATACAGCCGAATCTCCTCCTTCGTCGACCTCCATAGGGTAACGAGGCGCAGAACCTCACCCTCTTCGTCTTCCCAGACCTCAAAAATGACCGAGTAGAGCCGGTCACCCACCCAGCCGACGGCTACATACTGTTCCGGAACGTCGGATCGTCGATCTAGCCAATAAGGCTGGGAGAACAACTCGCGCGCCTCCTCGAACCCGATGCCTCGTTTGGGATTCGCTCTCAGACGCTTGCTTTTGCGCGGATCGAAACTAAAGCGCATCTGATATGACTGTTATACCACTCTGGCGGCAGCACGGCGGCGACTCAATGCCGGTCTCCGGCCGCTGGCCCATCCGGGGAGAGACACCTATGACAGATGACGTACAAACTCCAGGAACTCCCCATCCCCCATTTGGGGGCCTAGCCACCGGCCTCGCGGGACCGTAGAATCAGGGGTAGTGCGAGCCCCCGCGGCGTCGGGGCTGTGGATCAGCCCAAAATGCCCGTTTGCCCTCCGTCACGAGGCCGGGCTTCTTGAGCAAATTAACCAAGATGTAACCGACAGCTTCCTGGCCTTTCGCAAGGGCGGCCTGGAAACGGGCGGTCTGCTGTTTGGCCGGGTCGTCGGGGACGAGATCACCCTGGCCGCGCATCGCCCGATTGCCTGTGAGCACGCTTTTGGTCCCGGTTTCGTGCTCTCGGAGAGCGATCGCGCGCGTTTCTCTCAGTTGCTCCGCGAGTGGCCGCACGACCCGGACCTGAACGGCCTGGAGTTGGTGGGCTGGTATCGGTCCAGCACTCGCGGCCCTCTGTCGCCCGCTCCCGAGGACCTGTCATTCCATCAACAGTTCCTTCCGCAGCAGTGGCAGTCGTTGCTGGTCCTCAAGCCCGATTTGGGGTTTCCCACACGTGCCAAGGTCTTCTTTCCGTCGGAAGAAGGGGTTCTCGATCCGGACGCCGGATTTGGGGAAGTGGAACTCAACACTGTCTCGCCCCGTGTGGGGAGACAGGATGAGTCTCCTGCTCGAACAGCGGTCCCTTCAGCGTTTCCGCCCGCTGCCGAACCGATTGACGACGACGAGGAAAGTGCTGCCGCGACGCACCGCAAGCACACGCCTCGCGTGTGGACGCTATTTCTGTCCGTCGCCGCCGGTCTGCTCGCGCTGTCGCTCTGGTGGCCGCCAACCCGGAAGCTGGGCCTCGAAATCGTAGACCGCGAAGGGCAACTGCACATCCGGTGGGACCGCGGGTCCCGCGGTCTGGCAGAAGCGAGCAGGGGGCGAATGGAGATCCGCGAGCCTGACTCTCGCGTTACCGCTGAATTCGACGCCGCCGATCTCCGCAGGGGCAGCGTTCACTACCTCCGGCGGTCGGGTGAGGTCCAAATCGTGTTCGTGGTCGAGACCGGCAAAAGCGTCATCGAAGAACGCGCAAGATTTGCCGGGCCGGCTCCCGCCCGGCGACCTCCTCTTTGACTCTCGATAAATGCAGTTGCTAGACTATTGAGTTCTCAAGCCTCTGGAATGTCCGAACAGATTCTCCTGAAAGGTAAGTTGCTGGGCATCGAGGAGTTCCTGACTTCTCCGCACAGCCATCCGGACGGATCGAGCGACGAACGGGTCGTCATCGGCCGCGCGCAGTGGATCACCCTCCTCAGTGAGGTGTTGCCCCGAGCGCTGCTCGCCGAACTGGGCTTGGCGCGGATTCTGCTCGGATCGAGCGGCGGAGGGCAGTTTCTCGTCGTCCTGCCGGACGCGTCGCGCGAAGCGGCGAACGAGTTTCTGCGCTCTGCGGCAACTGACATTGCCCATTGGAGCGGAGGCCACATCGAACTGGTGTGGGCATCGACCGAAAACCTGGGCGACTGGACCGTGGTGAGGAAGCGTCTCAACGACCAACTGCACCGCTGGACGGGAACTCCGGTAACGAACGCGAACCCGGATTTTTTTCAACCGTTTGTCGAGCGGGAGCCCGTTGATACGTCGTCGTATTTCGCCGAGACCCTCGGAACCCGGATTCGCGAGGCCGCTTCAGTCGGCTGGTCTCCCGACGCTCCCGGCCGCATCTGGGCGAATGAAGGCAAGCATGGCTGGCGCCTGACGCCGAATATCTCGAGCGACGGCATCACCGTATCGCGCCACGCGGCGCCGGGCGACGATGCCGGAACGGCCGCCGATGCCCGGACCCTCGCGCATCGCGCGACCGGACGTCCTCTTTGGGGTGTGCTGCGCGGCGATGTCGATGACTTTGAATTCCGCCTCCGCCGCGTCCAGAGTATCGAGGAGTACGTCCCCCTTTCGGTGCTCTACAAGCAATTCTTCGCCGGCGAACTGGAAGTGCTCTGCTCGCTGCCGGAGTTCTGGCGCAGCGTCACCATTCTCTATTCGGGCGGCGACGATTTTGCCGTGTACGGAGCCTGGGACTCCCTGGTGGCCCTGGCGCGGGAGATGCAACGGCTGTTCCATCGTTTTACCGAGGAGAACCTGAAAGAGTTCCCTGGAGCCGAAGGCAAGACCATCTCGATGGCGATTGCCGTGGCCGAACCCGACGAAACCTCGCTGGCCGCGGTTTATCAGGAGGCCGGGCGGCTGCTGTCTCGGGCCAAGGCCGCCGACAAGGACTGCATCTACCTGCTGGGCCGCGTTCTCGAGTGGAGGCAGCTCGCCGACGCGGCCGAACTCAAAGACGCCATCACGCGCATGATTTCCGATCGTCGCGCCTCCCGGCATGTCGTGCCGGAGTTGCTCAGCCTGTACGGAAAGATTGCGGCGGCGGGATCCGGACCGGCCGACACCGCCGTGGAACGCGTCTGGCGCTTTCAGCGCCGCCTCCATGTGATCCTGGGCGGAGGCCGGGAAAAGGAATTTCAGAAGCTGCGTACGCATCTCTCCGGTGAGCTCGCCGGGCGGAAGTCCACTCATGTGAAACTTCGTCCGTCGGGTCTGGTCGCGCTCGAATGGGCGCGGCTGACCGTGGGCGAATAGGCGTCGACCGAGTGAATCTCTATGGCTGACCAGCAAAGACCACCAAGGCCGCCCCGTGATGCGCGGGAGCCGCGCGACCAGCAGTTCGGGCCGGGCGGAGGCAACCGGGATCGGGACCGCGACCGGGACAGACGGGACCGGCGTCCTGAAGGTCCTCCTGAAATCGATATCGACAAGCTGATCGCCGACAGCCTGTATCTGGACAACCAGGCCCACGGCGTCGTCAGCCGCATGCGCGACATGGATTCCGGCACCAAGAGCCAGCTACGGCGGCTCTACAATGCCGTACGGCGCGCCTGTCGCGCCCCCGAATCCGAGCGCCAGCATCAGTTCGTGATGCTCCGCGCACGGCTGGCGTATACCATCGCGCGTCACTCCCTGCGCAGTCTCGACCAACTGGAAAAGCTGCTGCTGCAGGTGACGCGCAAGAATGATCCGCGCGGTTACGAACGCTTCAAGGATCTGTTTGAAGCCATCGTCGCTTATAACGAATAAGCGCCGTGCCAGGCGAGGCTGAAGAAGCTTTGCCACTGTGAGTAACGAGGAATTCCATGAGCGCGCATACGACGCAAACCCAGCTCAAACTGATTGGCAAACTCATCATCGAGGGAGAACTGCACTGCGAGACCGGCCTTCATGTCGGCGCCGGCAAGGGCTCTCTTGAAATCGGCGGTTCCGACAATCCCGTCATCAAAGACGCGTTCGGCCGGCCCTACGTCCCCGGCAGTTCCCTTCGTGGGAAACTCCGGTCGCTGATCGAGCACGCCCACGGCCTCACTTCGCCCTCGGATCTTGTGTATCTCTCCAAGCGCAAGGGCCAGGAGGTCCGTATCCACCAGAGCGACAAGCCGGACGACGAAGTGTGCATCCTGTTCGGCCGCAATCCGGGCCGGATGGAACGCGTTTCCGGCGAACCGGTGGAGTCCAACGCGGCCACTCCGGCGCGCCTGGCGGTGTACGACGCGCCGCTCGATCCCGACAGCATCACCCCACAGATGCGCGAGAACCTGGACGACGAACTGACCGAAGTGAAAAGCGAGAACGCGATCGATCGCATCACGTCGCAGGCCAATCCCCGAACTCTGGAGCGAGTCCCGGCCGGGGCGCGGTTCCTGGTGCGCATGGTATTGGACGTCATGTGCGAGGAGGACGCCCCCCTGGTGGCTCGTGTGCTGGAAGGCATGCGACTGCTCGAAGACGACGCGCTGGGCGGCGGCGGGTCCCGCGGCAGTGGCCGGGTGCGTTTCGCCAGCCTGCGGGTGGTCTGGCGCGGTAGAGGCTACTACGCCGGAGAAGGCCAGGACAAGGAAATGATTGCCGGCGCCGATGTGGCCGCGGTCCAGGCGCTGTTCCGCGAGGCCGGTTCGTCCTACATTCAGGAATGACCCCAGCCGCTGTCGTCAAATTCCGGCCCACCGCGCCGTGGCGCATCGGCGACGATTCCGGCCTGCGCGATCGGGTGCAGTTGTTCTATCGAAGCGATGCTCTCTACTCCGCGGTTACCCATGCCATGGGCGCGTTTGGAGGGCTCGACGAATGGCTTGCCGCCACCGCCCGGGCTTCCGTCCCCGAGGTCGCGTTCAGCTCCGTGTTCCCATTTCAGGGCGACTTGGTGTTTGTCTCGCCTCCTCGTACCATCTGGCCTCCGGCGCTTTCGCCCAAGGTGCGCTGGAAAGGCGCGAGTCTAGTTCCCCTCGATGTCGTCGACGCCCTGCTGGCCGGTGATTCGCTTGACGAGACCCTCTGGGCCGTGGATGGATCGAGCGAGTGCCTGATCCCGGTGGGCCGCTATGGCCCGTTTCGCATCGCTCATCGCACGGCGGCGGCCGTCGACCGGTTGACCGGGGCCCTCGATCCACATCGCACCGCCTGCCTGGAGTTCGCGGCCGGTGCCGGCATGTGGTGCGCGATTTCGTTCGCTTCGGAAGAGGCGGGCGCGCGGTGGCTGGGCCCGGTACAGGCGGCCTTTCGCTATCTGGCCGACACCGGCCTGGGCGGAGAACGCTCCCGCGGATGGGGTCGTTTCGACAATCTCGAGTTCCTCGAGGGTACGCTGCCCTCGCTGCTCCTGCCCCGATCCACCCTGGCGGCAGAATCCGCGGCGCCTCCAGCCGAACGCCTCTTCTGGCTGCTATCGCTGTTTGTTCCTTCGGCAGGCGATGCCGTCCGCTGGGATGGCGGCAGCTACCAGGTCGTGACCCGCGCCGGGCGCGTCGATGCCGCGGTGTCCTCCGGCGGCCTCAAGAAGTTGCAGAACATGGTGGCCGAGGGCTCCGTGCTCGCCGCCGGCGCACCCCTGATCGGCAGTGCCCCTGACGTCGCCCCGGATGACTTCCCTCATCCCGTCTATCGCTGCGGCTTCGCGGTGGCCGTGCCGCTTCCGGCCCCGGCTGCCGCCCCGCAGGTGGTCTCATGAGATATCGCGTTACCTCTCTCACTCCGCTGCTGGTGGGTGACGGCCAGAGGCTGTCTCCCATCGACTACATGGTGTGGAAGGACCACGTCAACGTACTCGACCAGACCCGAATTTTCAAACTTCTCGCCAAGGGACCGCGGCTGGAAGGGTATCTGACGCAGCTCAAGCGGGCAGACAAACTCGACTTCGCGTCCTGGGGCGGTTTCGCGCAGAACTTCGCCGACCGCCGTATTCCCTTTGAGCATCCCTCGTCTTCCAAATACTGGGACAGGGCGACCGGCGAATCGGTCCACATCCCGACCTTCGCGAGCGGCCTTCACGGCCCCTATCTGCCGGGCAGCGCGCTGAAGGGCGCCCTTCGCACTGGAGTCCTGTACGCGTCTGTGCGTGATGGGTCGCTCAAGTCCGTGCTCGAACGTTTTGAGGGAGACCGGCCGCCGCGCCATCCGGCCGAAGCGCTCGAAGACGACGTGCTCGGGCGGGCCGGCAACAGCCGCATGCGGTTCGTTCGCACGGGCGACTCCAAGCCCGTCGATCGCTCGATGATGAAGGTCTATCTGCTGCGGCTGTCGACCATCGTTTCTCAGAAAGGCCCTGCCTGGACCCTGGGATGGAAACAGAGCCCGCGCGGTGCTGTCGACTCGCGCCGCATTGAAGACTCGACGCCCTGGTTCGCGGAGATGGCTGCCCCGGGTTCTACCTTCGAGGGCGATTGGCAGGAACGCTCGTCCAATTCCCGCGCCAAGATTTTTCAGGGCGTCAACCAATACTCGGCGGCGGTCTTGAAACTGCACCAGCAGTACGCGGAAGCAATCGGTCTCGCCGCCGTGGGCGAGGCCGCAAGCCAGTTGATCGGCCGGATTGCAGGACTGCAATCGGAGCATGCCTGCCTGCTGCCTCTCGGCTGGGGCGGGGGCCTTTTCAGCAAGACGGCCTGGGTGGAAAAGGACTCTGACGACTACCGGACCATCCTCGGCAAGCTCCCGTTTTACTCGCGCGCGATCTCGTCGGGATTGCCGTTTCCCAAGACGCGCCGCATTGTTTTTGAGGGAGATCGGCCCTCTACGTTACCGGGCTGGGTTTTGCTGGAAATCGCCTGACGGCGGCCCGGGGGCGCTGGGTTTCGAGGCCACGATGAGCACCGAGCGGCTGGGCACTCCCTCGATCCTGATCGTCGACGACGATAATCTTGCCCTCGAATCGTTGCGCGTCCTGTTCACCCTGGAGACCGACTACCGGCTGACCTGCGTCAATCACCCCCATCGCGCTCTCGAGGAGTTCGCCCGCCAGCCTCTCGATGTCGTGATCTCCGATTACCTGATGCCGCAGATGAACGGCCTGGAACTGTTGCGGGAACTGCGCCGGCTGCAGCCCGAATCCACGCGCATCCTGTTGACCGGCTTCGCCGACAAGGAAAACGTCATCCGCGCCGTGAACGAAGTCGGCCTTTATCAGTACCTGGAGAAACCCTGGGATAATGAAGCGCTGCTGCTGGCCGTTCGCAACGCCATCCGCGAGCGCAGCCTCCGCGGCCAGGTCGCCGACAAGGTCCGCGAACTGGATGACCTGCTGCGGGCCCACAAGCAACTCTCCCAGCGGCACAGCGACCTCGAGCGTGAGATCGAGATGGCTTCCCGCGTCCAGCGAAGTCTCCTTCCCTCGCACCCTCTCACCGTTCCGGGGATTCGCGTGGACACCGTGTATCGCCCGTGCAACACGCTGGGTGGAGATTTCTTCGACTTCGCGCAGGATGGCCCGCGCGCCGGAGTTCTCGTGGCCGACGTCAGCGGCCATGGCGCGCAGGCGGCTTTGACCAGCATGCTGTTGAAGGCGGGCTTCCACGAGGCGTTCGCCAGAACCGACGCGCCGGACGAGATCCTGGCCCGCATGAACGAGATGTTGCATCGCTTCCTGCCCTCGGCGATGTACGTGGCCGCGACCGTGCTGCTGTTCGATTCGCCCCTGCGGATTCGCGCCGCCAACGGCGGGCTGCCCTACCCGTTTGTCGTGCGGAGGGCCAAGCGGCGCGTGGACCAGGCGCCGCTTCAGGGCTTTCCCCTCGGCCTGTTTCCCGACGCCGGCCCCCAGCCCTGGGACGTCCACGCCATCACCCTCGATGTAGAGGACGTCCTGCTGATCGCCTCAGACGGCCTCGGCGAGATCCGCAGCCCCGCCGGCGAGTTCTTCCAGGATGGTCATCTCATCCGCTGGCTTGCCGAGTGGACCGCCGCTCCAAACGCCGGGCTCGTTGAGATGCTCCTCGCCCAGGCGCTGGGCTTCGCCGGCGGCAATGCCCCGGGCGACGACATCACGCTGGTCGCGGTCGCCCATTGCGGAGGCGCCTGGCAATGACGCACCCGGAGATCCGGCGGGAGTTCGCCCATCGGTTTAGCCGCGAACCCACTCTCTATGCCGCGCCGGGCCGCGTGAACCTCATCGGCGAGCACACCGACTACAATGGCGGCTTCGTCATGCCGATGGCCATCGGCTTCGCCATGCCGATGGCCATCGGCTTCGCCACCGTGGCCGCGATCGCTCCGCGCGATGACGATCGGCTCCGCGTTCACTCTCTCGACTTCGCCCGGAGTTTTGAATGTGGCTTGTCCGCCGATCTCCCTCGCACGGGCGATTGGACCGACTACCCGCGCGCTGTGGCGGTGAAGTTCATCGAGGCCGGCTATCCGATCGGCGGGGCCGATCTGCTGCTGGCCTCGGACGTACCGATCGGCGCCGGGCTGAGTTCGTCGGCAGCCATCGAGGTTGCGGTCGCGCTCGCGCTGGTGGGGAATTCGGGCATCGCCCTCGACCGCCGTTCGCTCGCCCTTCTCTGCCAACGCGCCGAGAACGAGTTTGTGGGAACGCGCTGCGGCATCATGGACCAGTTCACCTCGTGCTTCGGCGTCGAAGGACACGCGCTCGTACTCGATTGCCGTTCTCTCGAGTTTACGGCTGCGCCGCTGCCGCCCGAGGCCGCCGTCGTGATCTGCAATTCCATGGTGAAGCGCGAACTGGGCGCCGGCGCCTACAACCAGCGCCGCGCGGAATGCGAGAGGGCGGCCGCCGTCCTCGGCAAGTCCCTTCGCGAGGCCACGCTGGAGGATCTTGAAGCGACCCCGGCGCTGGGCGAACCAGTCGCCCGCCGGGCCCGCCACGTGATCCGTGAGAACCTGCGGGTGATCGCCATGGCCGCAGCCCTCGAGCGTGGAGACCTGGCCGCGCTCGACGGTCTCATGTGGGAGTCCCACCGCAGTCTTCGCGACGATTTCGAGGTCAGTTGCCGCGAACTTGATCTTCTGGTCGACATCGCCCGATCCTCGCCCGGATGCCTGGGATCGCGCATGACGGGCGGTGGATTCGGCGGCTGCACGGTGAACCTGGTGGAGCGGTCTCGTGTGGACGAGTTTGTCCCCGGCCTTCGGCAAGGCTACGAAGAGGCAACCGGGCTCCGGCCGGACCTCTACGTCACGGAGGCCGCCGCCGGCGCAGGGCGAGTCGAGCAACCCTAAAGTTAATTCATGTGGTGAAGACTCATGCGCCGTAAAGCCAGTCCAATGTAACGATCTTGGTTTTGGTAGTGTGCTGCTGGTTCGCGAACTCACCCACCCCGTAGCCGTAGTCATACGTGATGGCGACTTCCTTGCCATCGAAGACCAACGTGGGATAGCAGATCCGCAGGCAGCCCGGGCTGCGCGGATAGCGGCTCCAATCGGCCGGTTGGCGATACCCACCGACCAATCGGGAGGTGCGGAGAACTTTGGGTTCAGTAGGAGGATCGAGGCGCGTCCGCTCGTCCAACGACTCGAGGCTCCGGAAGTGCATCCAGGTCGCGCCGCCGTCTTTCGAAATGGCGGTGGATAAGCGGTGCCGGCTCAACCCCACCGGGATCTCCTCCGCCGAGGACTGGTTCCAGATCAGGATCAGGTCACTGGACTTCGGAATCCGCACCAACAGCGGCGGCGCGTAGGAAGCCGCCACGGGCGCGGGTTGGGGCGTGGTCCACGTTACGCCCTGGTCACGGGAAACGCTCTGGTAAAGGCGGCCAAGCTCGATCCGGCCGTACATCAGCAAGGCGCCGTCGGCCCGCTCCTCCAGGCTGGGCTCTTCGAAGGAGTAGCAACCGAGGCGCCCCTGCTCGATCGCCACAAACAGTTCACTTAGGCTTCGCTTCCAGGTCTGGCCCTCGTCGTCGGAATAGAACACCCAACTGATGCAGATGCTATTGGCAGACTCCTATTCCAATGAAGCGGCCGCGGCGCACGATCTACCGGAATGACGCGACGTGGTTTCTTGCGCCCTGCCAGATGAAATCGACCTCGCTCAGCGTTTCGAAGAAGGTTGCGCCCCGGACCTGCCACCGGCGGGCGAACTCGCCGTCGCCCGCGAATAAACCCATCACTTTCCCGTGGCGCTTGGCCGCCGCCAAGACCGTCTCAACCGCGGCCTGAAAGTCCGGGTGGTCGAACCGGCCTGGCTGGCCATAACTGATCGACAGATCGTAGATGCCAAGAAAGACCACGTCCACCTGCGGGTTGCTCAAGATGGAATCGATGTTCTCGACGCCGGTGCGTGTTTCCACGTGCGCGATGACCACGGTCTCCCGGTCCGCTTCGGCAATGAATTCGGGCACATCGATATCCACCCGGTAGTCGGTATTCCCGTAACCGGGACCGGCGGCGCGGATGCCCAGCGGCGGAAACTTCATGTACGAGACTAGGCGGTCCATCTGCTCCCGCGATTCGGTCCACGGAAGCTGAATGCCGATGACGCCGGCTTCCAGGAGTTTGGCCACGTGCGTTCGTGTCAGTTCGGGGACCTTGGCCACGACCGGCAGCCCTTCGGCCCGGCAGGCCAACACAAAGGCCGCAAGGTCCGCCTCATTAAAGAAGGCGTGCTCGTACTCGAGATACACAAAATCACACCCGCTCTGGCGGTAGATCTTAGCCAGCCATGGGTCGGTGACATGCTGCATCGTGAGGCCGACGATCGGCCGGCCCTCGCGCAACATGCTCTTGAGTGAGTTCATTTTCAGGTCAGTCTCCTTGTTCGTAGAACCAACTCGCGGGGAGCGCCTTCAGCTTCAGGCTGACCCACCACGGCCAATCCTTGGCGGCCCAGTAGGTCACCAGGACGCGGTCCTTCACGAAGGTAAGGCTGGGATAGCCAAACGTGAAGCGCACGTCCGTGTCCAGGTCGCGGATTTGCCAAGTCCGTCCTTCGTCCCGGGAAACGGCGGCGGACAACGGAAATCGGTCTGTGTGACCGCCGCGCCGGTGGGGCAGGGTGTGATTCCACACGATCAGCAGGTCGCCGGTGGACGGGATGCGCTTGATGATGGCCGGCGAAACGGGCGCCGCCAGGGTCATGGGCTCGGGCGTGGTCCAGGTGACGCCTTGATCCGAAGAGAAGGCTTGGTAAATGCGCCCCAGGTCCGTGCGGAAGTACATCAGGACGCGGCCATCCTTCAGTTCGACCACCCCGGGTTCGTCCGCCCCGTCGGGGTTCGTGCGGATGTCGACCAGTTGGCTGCCACTCCAAGTCTTGCCGTGGTCGTCCGAATACAGGACTTGCGTCAGCGAATGGCGCACCATGGGCCAGTTGTCGAGCCGCTGGCAGGGGGCCAGCAGACGCCCCGACTTGAGCTGCACCAGGCGGTCGTTATTCATCACCCAGAAGCTTCGCTGCGGCGTGATCGTCACCGGGCTGGAGAACGTCTTGCCCTCGTCGCGGGAGATGCGGAACAACACCGAGCAGTCCGGCCCCTGAGGATCGGGTTCGCCCAGGCGCTCATGGGAGTTCTTGAACATGTATGTCATCGCCAGTTCACCCGAAGCGAGACGCAGCAGACTGACGCTCATCACGTTCTGTTTGGCGGTGTTCTCCACCATGACAAAGGGGCGGCTCCAGGTTCGGCCCTGGTCGCTCGAATGACGGCCCAGGATACGGGCAGGCGCGTCGTCCCTCGGGAACACCGTATAGAAGTCGGTGTACGCCAGCAGCAGCCTGCCGTCTTTCAGTTCGACGATGGCCGCCTCGGTCTTGCGAATGCTGGAACTGCTGGCGGGAGCCAGAATCCGCTCGAAGACGCTGTCGGCCGCCCACGGCACGCCGGCGCTCACCAGGAGCAGCGCGATTCCACGGACATATGGCATGGTAGTCATCACAGACATGGCGTTGTCAGAAATCTCCTTTCGTGGGGGCGCTCCACTCGCCCCACGGCCACCGAAACTTGACCTCCAGTTCCACATCGCTCAGGATCAGCGGACACTGGGCCCACGGCTGCTCGAACTCCGGGTTTCGCGCAACGAGCCGCACTTCGAGATGATTGCCTCCCATCCGCGGCAACTTGCCTCGCAGGTCGTAGTACTGCCAGGTGAGCAACGATCCCACGGTCGCATGCGGGATGTACTGACCGGGCCGGATCGGATTCATGGGGCCCTCGACACGTTCGCCATTCAGTAGGACCTCGAGCTTGTCCGGGCCTGTCAGATTGCTGAGCAGCAGGCACAGCCGCACCGACTCCAGTTGGTCCCGGCTGGCAGTCAGGTCGTCACCGGCCGGGAGGACAACCTTGACCGGTCCGCTCCGGCTGAGCTCGGCCGGAATGACACGAGGCAACTCGCAATAGGGCCATGCCCCGGCGCCGCGTTCATTGCGCCGGCCAACGACGTATCGTTTGTTCTTGCGGCGCAGAATGGCAGGGTCGTGCAATTCGCGCAGTCCCGGCCGGGTGTCGACGTTCCGGCCGCGGTCGGGCCAATTGAACAGGTAGATGCCGTCGGCGCCGGCCTGCCAGAAGTTGAGCGCGGTGGCCCGGGCGCGCTCCAGGTCGACCCACTGAAGACCGGGAACACCGCCCTCCACGGAGATGCCCGCCCGGTAGGATTCCTCGATGCAGGGATATATGCGGCATCCCGTCCGCTTTCCCACAGCCACCCACTCGGAAATGTCCGCGTCCAAGGTCATGGAGAAGAAAGGAGACGGAACCAGTTGGTTGACGAGACCCTCTTGCGCCCACCGCACGGGATCGAGCCCCACGGCGGCGGCGCCGGCCAGGGTCCACGGCACTCGAGCGGAAAGTCCGATCGGCCGTCCACGCTGTTTGCCCAGCCGGTCGAGCGTGCGGCGAATCTCACGGACATACCCGGTCATGACGGCGGTCATGCGCGGCACCTGGGATTTCTTGAAGAAATAGGGACATCGCATAAAGTCCAACTCGATGCCCTCGATGGGATAGCGGCTCGCCACTTCCTCGGCGATCGCGATCCGGTAGCGGCGGACCGGCTCATGGGCGAAGTCCTGAAAATCCATCGCGGACTCGTGCACCCGTTGCCCCTCCGGCCATCCCTCCAGGCCGTCGCGGCCGATGCGCCACTCCGGGTGGTCGCGCCAGAAGCGGCCTGCCATGAAGTTGAGGAAGTGCTTGGGGTCCGCCGTGGACTCCCCGCGGACGTGGTGCCAGTCGTTCTGGCGAATATGGATCCAAATGTGAATGCCGGCGTGGTGCGCGCCCTCGACCATCAGCTTCATCGGGTCGTGGCCTTGCTCGATCAGCGAGCGTACCCCTCGAATGTTACGCCACCACCAGGCCGATTCCAGTTTCACGCTGGTGCCGGGCCGGAGGCTGTCCCCGGCCACCTCGCCTTCCGGCAACCGGGTCGGGTAATTCATCACGTAGAGGCCGTTCATGCCGATGGGCCAGGACAGCGCCTCCACGCTGGTTCCGGCGATCTGGCCGATGGTGGCGTCCACAAACTGCCGCGGGGTCAAGGGCGGTTCCAGCACGCACGCGCCACCGCCGTCATCGTTGTAAATCAGACGGTATTTGCGCAACTCCGCGCTGTCCTGCCGGGCCGCGCCCGTCCCGCCGGCGGCAGCCAACGCGGAAATGGGAACGGCTCCCACGAAATTCCTGCGATTCAGTTTCGCCATGTGGAACCCTACTTCTGCGTCGGCACGCGCCGCGGGAAGCCCTGCTTGCGGTTCCGCGCCGCCTGCTCCCGTGCCTTCTCCGCGGCCATCTCCACGTAGGGCTGGCGGCTCGGATGCATCCAGGGGATGTCCCCTTCCGGGAATAACAGATAATCCTCTCGCGCCACCCGATAGCCCCGGATATGCGCCCGCGGCGCATCGTCAATGATGTAATTGACCACCAGCAGCCGGCCGTCCGGCATCTGGACCCAGCCCGAGTACCCGGTATCCGGGTACAGGGACCGGTCGTTGTCGATCAGCATCCACCGCCCGGCGTGGAAGTCCGTCCTGTACTGGTCCGGATTGCGCGGCTTCACCCGGACCGCCTCCGCCGCGGTCTCGACATACAGCGCCAGGCTGGGGGAGAGCGCATTGCACGTCCGATACGTCACCGCGACCTCCCCGCTGCGCAGACGTCCCACCGACGGCCGGCCGCACACCGAGTGCAGGTGCGACCGCATCGGCGAAGACCACGTCCGTCCGCCATCCTTCGACAGGCTCTTCCACCCGGACAGCCCCTCCTTGTCCTCCCGCATATAAAGGACCACCGCGCCGTCATCCATCTCCGCGAAGTCGCCTTCATTGAGATTCAGCCAGATCTGCGGATGCTGCGGCACCACAAACGGTCCCTGCCAGGTCTTTCCCAGATCGGACGACCGGAATACCTGCTGCTCCTCGCGGCGATTGGCCAGCGTTCCGTCCGGATAGGTCAATTTGGTGAGTCCCAGCAGGAGATCGCCGCTGGAAAGCTGCTTGAGCGAGGGCACGATGGCATCGCGAATCCCGGTATCCACCGGTCCTTGCCACGTCGCGCCCGAATCCGTACTGCGGAAGAGGAGGATGGACGCCTTCTCCTCCCGCTTGCGGTCCGGCGGCATGTAGTCGATCACCAGGAGGAGGCTGCCGTCGTGCAACGCCGCGATGCGGGAGCAATTGAGACTGCCTTCGCCTTTGACCGCGTCCTTTTCGAGCAGTGTCTGCTCCGGAAGCCACCGGAAGCCTCCATCCAGGCTGCGCCGCACCTTGAGGCGCGAGAACGGATACGCCCCGTGCATCATGCTTTCGCGGTAGGTAATCACCAGGGTCTGGTCGGGCGTCTGGGCGATATCGACGAAGGCTTTGTACACGCCATCGTCCCGAGAAATGGTGAACTTTTCCACCGCCGGACAGACGAACGGCAGAAGAAGGAAGATCAACGTAGCCCGCATAGCAGAGTCTCCTAACCTCACGTCCTTATACTTCGAGCACCTCAGGCGGCAGGCTTCCACCGGATCACCACCGCCGCCTTCGCCAGGTAGTTTCCATAGGTCGTAAGGATGTGGCCGTCCTTCAGGAGTGTGGATGAGAGGTGGCCGCACGCCAGACTCAACGCGGTTCCGTCGGAGTATTCGAACTCGTCAAGGATGTACTTCTCACCGGGATTCCAGGTCCTTCCATGGTCCCGGCTGACCAGCGCCTCACATCCACGCCGGTAGCTCACCCGGCGGATCTCTTCGTAGTCCTGCCGGACGATGTACGTCATCGCCAGGTGGCCGTTGGGCAGGCCCAGCAGGTTGGCGTGCATTCTGCCGCCTTGATACAGCCCCTGGAGCGGAGACCAGGTTTGCCCATCGTCCTTGGAGATGGAAACTGCGATGCCTTCCAGGTTGTCGTTGCGGAGTTCGACAAAGCGGTACGGCATGTCCGTACGCAAAGCCGCCACCAGCCACCCGTTGGCCGCCCGCACCAGGGACCCTTCGCTGATCCCCCGCGTGTACGTTTTCCCCTGGTACTCTTCCTGCCAGAACCACGTTGGAGACGACGTCTCCTTGGACCAGGTGCGGCCGCCGTCTGCCGACCACCGGAGCATGCCGACCGCGGGATCGGCGGGAAACCTGGTTCCCTTCTTGTAGGTGTAGCCAATGACGCCTACTCGCCGGAACTTGCCATCCGGGCCGCGCTCCACCAGCGCGTTTCCTTCGCCGCCGAAGTAGCCGTCGATGCCGCCGAAGCTGCCTTCTATGGAGGGAGGTTGGAGCGTGCGCCGCTCCGGCCATGTGCGCCCATAGTCCTGGCTGAAGAACTGGTAGATCGGTTTGGTCAGGTCCGTCTGAAAGAACAACCGGCCGCCGCCCAGATCGGTGAACATCACCGGGCGTCCGCGGGCCCCTTCGACCAATTGGAAATCGCTCCACGAACGCCCGCCGTCGCGGCTGAAGGCCAGCACCGGCCTTTCGCGGTCCGCCGCGCTTTTGGAGGCTGAGCCGTCGTCCCAACTGGCCGCCAGGATCACTTCACCGTTGTCCATCTGTGCGATCCCGAAAGGCTTCACGCCGCCGCCGGGAAGGCGATGCAGGAACTGGATCTCCGCCCGATGCGGGACCCACCCTCCTCTGCCGTCTCCCCGGCGGACCGAGTGGTCCAGGAACCCTGGCGGCGCCGGAGCGGGCGCGGCAAACGAAGGCGCGGAGAGCGACCCCGCGACCTGGAGAAAACTACGCCGATCGAGTCTCATCGCGGTTAAGGTTAACGCTCATAAAGCCACTTCACGGGCCGAACCAGCAGCCGCCTGTACCGCGACCGATGCTGTACCTTGTCCCCGTCAAGAACCAGGTTTTCCCGGTAGTCGAACATAATGAATACGTGGTCCCGGACGAAGACGGCGTTCGGATAGGTCGCGACCGAATAATCTTCCGGCAAGGGGCCGACATTCTTCAAAGCGCGCACCATGCCGATCTCGGGCTCCGGTTCGATCCGGTCCGCCTGTTCGAGGCCGCCGCTGAGGTGGAGCGTTTTGAACGTACCCCACGTGCGCCCATCGTCGGTGGAGACGGCGAGGGAGAGACGGCCGCGCCAGTAACCCCGGCGGATTTCGTCGCCGGAAACCTGGTTCCAGATGGCCAGCAGATCGCCCGTTTCCGGGATACGCCGCAGCCGCGGCGGTGAGTAGGAAGAAGCCAGATCGGTTGGCTGGGGCAGGCTCCAGATGCGGCCGCCGTCCTGGCTCAACGATTGATACACCCGCCCGAGCGTCGTGCGCATCCACAGGAGAACGCGGCCGTCCTTCCCCTCGGCGGTGCTGGGTTCATCGCACGGCCAGATGCCTCCGGCGCCATCCTTGTGCCAAATCACGATCTGGCCTTGCGATGCCTGCCATGTGTCGCCTTCATCGTCGGAGAAATACACGAACGTGGTGTCCATTTCCGGGATATGGCCGTGTCCCTGGATCTGGAACCGGCCGCCGCGGAACAGTCCGAAGGCTCCGGCGCCTTTCAGTTCCGGATACCTGCCGGCGATGAACCACCGGACCGGAAGCAGCAACCTGCCATTGTCCAGTTGCACGAGAGTATCGTGATACGGAGAAGCTGTGACACCGGGTACATTGATGCGAATCTCCCGCGACCAGGTCTTGCCCTCATCGCGCGACTTCCGCAGAAACAGGTTGTGGCCGGGCGGAGAACCCACTTGCTGCGCGTCCTGGCCGTAGAGCAGCGCGAGAGCCCCGGACTTGAGCCGGAGCAAGCCGACGGGATCCAGCGCGCCTTGGATGCGTACCCCTTCGGCCAGCACCGGCGACGGCTCCGACCACGTTCGGCCGCCGTCGCCGCTGTAGCTCGCCGACAGCCCCGCCGCCACCATCATCAGGCGGCCGTCCCTCAGTTCGACCATGCCTCCCCGGCCGAGCGGCGAGCGGATGTCGAGACTGTCCGGCAACACAGATTGGCCAACGCCGCTCCCGGCGAGTGCAAGCAGCAACGCAGCGGTTAGCATAGGCTTCATCATCCACCTCACTCATTCAGTTTTACTCGCCGGGCGCTTCGAACAGACGGGAGGACCTTGGAACCTCGGCTGCCGGATGGCCGCCTCGCGGCCCCCGCGCTGCTGCTTCGGGCAACCGGCCGCGTCCCAGGAGCCTCCATCTCCGGCTCCGCCTTATGCGCAGGACCGCCCGAAGTCATCCGGCGAGAAATAGACCCCGTAGAGATGCGCGGTCGGGGGCGCATCGCCCTTGTTCGTGTAGTCCACCATGTAAATGCGTCCGTCTGGCAACTCCGTCCACGAAGAGTAACCATTGTCCGGTCTGCCCCGCCCGGTTCGCAATATCGGGTTCTCGCCTGCCGGCGAGCGGAGGTGGTTTCCCATGGGCGGGTTGGCATGCAACTCCAGCATGTGATCGAGTTGGTATTGGTCCGGGTACTCTCCAAGCTGGGCCTGCCAGGTCCAGAGATGGTCCGCGCCAGAGGGGTTGCCGGCGTAATACGTGAGGCTTCTCCACCACGCGTCACCCTGCGCTTCGGCGGCGCGTCCAAACCATGTCTCGGCGAGCGGCCGTTCATCCCGGATGACTCCGGAAATCACTGTCTGGCCGTCCAGGGCCACCGTGAGCAGGCCCTTGCGAACCAGGAGACGGACGGTCCGGAAAGAGGTCATGTCCGCTTCGTGACGCGAATCGATGACGGGCCTCCCCCCGGGGCGGCGCTCGTTTCTGAGCCAGATGGCGTTGCTGGCAATCTCCACCGCCGCTCCGATACGGCTGACTGCCATCGCTGCCGTGGGTTGGTCCGGAGGGCCGGTCACCCTCAAAGAGCCTTCCATGCACACGTCGCTCCGGTAACTCTCGGGTGGCAACAGGATGTACCGGGTAAAGGATTCGGGCCGGTTCCGGATGTGCAGCGCGTCTCGTTCCAGCCTCAGTTCGTCCCCGTAATGCATGCCCCCGATCTGATGACCGGATTGGCGGGTGAGATCTCCCATCCACGCGTGAGTTCCGGGATTGCCGCAGCGGTTTCGATAGGTCACCAGCACCCGCCCGTTGGCCAGTTCTTTGGCGTAGGGCCGGTCTCCCAGGAACGGCAGCGGCCGCGGATGCGACCAAGTACGGCCTTGATCGGGGGAGAAAGCCGCAAAAGAAGAGTGGCCGTTCTGATTCTCGTTGCGCATCACGCAGGCCAGCAGCCCGCTCGACAGAACAACGAGAGCGCCTTCCGTATGGTTGTTGATTTCATCCTTGGCGATCACCGTCAAGTCCTTCCAGGTGGCGCCGCCATCGGAAGACCGCATCAGGAACATGCCTTCCTTCTGGGTGTCCCGGAAGACCATGCAGGACGCCATCAGCAGCGTGCCATCCTTCAACTCCACCACGCGATCCGGCTCGAGCCCGGGAACGCCCGTCAGACGCGGAGAACTCCAGGTTTGGCCCCGATCGGAACTGAACCAGATCCAGATGCCGGAAGGCTGGTCCTCATGATAGTGAGAGTAATCGTCGTGGTCGCAGATGATCGCCAGCCGGCCGTCCGACAGCAGGCTAAGACGGGGCGTCACCCAGCGTTCTTCGCCTTTCCGCCGGTCGGCCTCGGCAATGACGCGGGGGTTTCCCCAGGCTTTGCCCTGGTCGCTGCTTTCGAGCGTCGTGATGCGGCTGATCTCTTCCGTCCAGTGTTTCTCCACGTCGCAGAAGACCAGCATCATCTTTCCGGACGGAAAGCGGATGAGGTCCGGATTCTTCGTGAACCGGCCAGGGATGCGCCATACTTCAACATGCCGTCCGGAGACGCCTTCCAGGGTCCGCATGCGGTTGCACCGTGGCCGGCGTTCGGCGCTGTGGGTCTGTGCGAGAGCCGATCCAGGGGACACAATGTGCGCCGCTCCGGCCACTGACAGCGACTTCCCCAGCAAGCCTCGGCGGGTCAGCGGAATCATATTCGCTTTCCAGGATCTTCAAGTGATCAGAACACGTATTTCAAACCGAACTGAATATTGCGCCCGCCGCTGGCGCTGGTGACACGCCCGAAGTTCGGATCCGCCAGGCTGACGCTAGGGTTATTCAAGACAACGTGGTTCATCCAGTTGAACATCTCGAAGCGGAAAGCGACACGATGTCCCTCTCGCACCGGGAAGAACTTGTGGACTGCGGCGTCCCAGTTCAGTCCGCCCGGGCCGCGCGCGGTGTTGTAGCCGAGGCTGCCAAAACGTCGCTCGCGCGCTGGCGTTGCGCCGTCAAAGGCGGCCGGCGTCAGCCACACGAGGCGGTCCGGCCCCTCGACACGCGGGTTCACGCCCCCTACCGCGTCCGGCCGTTGGGGGCCGCTGTTGCCGTTGCCGACCACGTCGCGCCCCTGCACAATGTTCAGCGGAAGGCCGCTCCGTGCGGTCAGAATTCCCTGAACAGTCCATCCGCCGAGGACGGCTCGACCGAGCGCATGACCCTGCGCCCCGGGCAGCGTCGGGATTTCATAGGAATGAACAAGCGTGAACCGGTGCCGCAGTTCGCCCTGCTTCGGCCCCATCGATCCGGCGATATTGAACGGATCTTGCGTGCCCCCGTCGCGTGTGAAGGCGGCGTCGGCGTTGTGGTACTGCATCGTCTTCGACCACGTGTAGAAGGCGTCGAAGGTCAGTCCGCGGCTCATTCGCTTGTTGGCCGACAATTGCAGGCCGTGAGACCAGAGCCGTCCGCCGTTCTCCTGATACCAGGCTGGTCCGATGTCCGCGCGTGGCCGGACTCCCGTTCTCGGGTCGATCGGGTTGATGAGCCGCGAGGTGTACATCTTCAGGGCGCGGTTCCCAACGTACGTCGCTTGCACCGCGAAGGTCTTGGTCACGGCTTGCTGGATGCTAAGGTTCCACTGGCCGGAATACTCATCGCGGCGGCCCGGGTCGGCGGCCAGGTAACCGGGAGTGAGGCCCCTCGGCGCCCTGCTTGGGTCTTTCCGCACCTCTTCGAGGAAGGAGTCCGGGAAGGGGAACCTCAGCGGTTTGAGGCTATCCGGAATATCGACCACATTCACGATGGGAGCGAACGGCACACGCGCATCGATCCAGGCGGCATCGTAGTAGAAGAAGGGTTGCGGCGCCCCGTAGGTAATGCCTCCGCCCAGGCGAAGAATCGTCTTCCCGCTCCCGAACACGTCGAAGATCACGCCCGCCCGCGGAGCAAAATTGTTGCGGTCCGGTTGCCAGATCGGGTCGCCCCGGTTGGTGCGCGGCCCGTATGGATCGCGGGTAGCCAGACCGATCGAACCTTTGAAGACAGTGTAGTACTCATAGCGCAGGCCAAGATTGATCTGTAACCGCCGCGTGACACGCCAGTCATCCTGGAAATAGCCGGCTGTCGTCCAGAACTTGTAACCACCGCCCGGATTGCCAAAGGGCAACTCGAGACGATCTATCCTATCGGCGGCGAAATCGTCCAGGCTATTGTAGAAGTGCCAAACCCCCTGGCCGTATTGGGTCCGAATGCTGTCGATGTGGCGCAACTCGAAACCCGTCTTGAAGGTATGCGGCCCCCGAATCCAGGTGAAGTTGTCCACGAACATGTAGGTCGGCGTATCGGCGGCCAGCGAATCCACAGTACAGATCGCGGACAAACCCGCCGGCGCGACGCACCTCCCGTCGCGAGTCAGTGGCACCGACAGGCCCGGCACTGTCGTGTTGTCGGCCGGATCCGTGGACCGTGTATGGCGCGCAACCGGATAATGGTTATAGCCAAAGCGAAGTTCGTTGAACTTGGTGGGCGAGATCGCGATCGAGTCGGAGACCGCCCAGTTCCTGACCGGAATGGGCACGAAACCCCGGATCTTTAGAGGCAGGGCCGGGTTGCTCACCTGTTGGTCATTCCAAACCAGCCGGTAGCTAATCCGATGGCTAGCCACGTTCAGATCAATCCGTGAGAGCGTGGTGTCCTCGGTGACCTGCTGTCCATCATTGCGACGATGAAGCCCGACCAATGGATTGGGTGTGGGCTCGAACGTTTTGGGATAAAAATCAAGGAACTTGGCAAGGGCAGGGTTGGTGACTCGGCTCAGCAGAGCCGGGGTAGGCACGTTCCCCGTTACCTGGGTGGCGCGCCGGATGCGTGCGCCTTCGTAATTGAAGAAGAAGAACAGGCGGTTGCGCAGGATGGGCCCGCCGAGATTCCCGCCGAACTGGTTGTGGCGCAGGACAGGCTTGCGCAAGCCGGCGCGATTGGAGAAATAGCTGTTTGCGTCCAATTTGTCGTTGCGCAAAAACTCAAACAGCGTTCCGTGGAACGCGTTGGTGCCGGACCTGGTCGTGAGATTGATCACCCCGCCGGTGGCGCGGCCGAACTCGGCGGAGAAGGCGCCGCTGGTGGTCTTGAATTCCTCAAGAGCTTCGATGCTGACCGTGTTAATCACGGTCCCCGTGCCGGCTATCGAGGCCTGACCAACGCCGTTGTTTTCGCCAAGCGACATGTCAATGCCGTCCATCAGCCAGTTGTTGCCAAGCCCGGAGAGGCCGTTCAACTCGACGCCACCGCGGCCTGCCGTGGCGCTGCCGGTGTTGTATCCCGGCTGGAGAGCCAGCAGTTGCGTGAACGTGCGGCCGTTGAGCGGTAATTCCCGAATCTTGGGTGCGTCAACCACCACGCCCAGATCGGTCGTGGAGGCATTGACTACGGGTGTGGCGCCGACGACCTCCACCGACTGGGTGATCTCGCCGATCTGAAGCGCGAGGTCGACACGAGGCCGGGTACCGCTATTGAGGACCAGTTCCGCCGTAGTGGCTTTCTGAAAGCCGGACTTCCGGACCGAAATGACATACCGGCCGGCAGGCAGGAGTGGGAACTCGTAGTACCCGGACGCGGTAGTCACCGTGCGGCTTGCGACGTTGGTCGCCACGTTGCGTGCCTCCACTTCGGCATCCGCGATGATGGCGTTGGAAGGATCCGTGACCAGCCCGGTGAATGATCCTCCCGTGATCTGAGCGTGGATTGTTCCTGACAGCAGCAGCGCGGCGAGCGCTGCGTATAGTTTTGCGTGCGACATGGCGACCTCCATA
>JBJXGR010000492.1:0-10857 GCA_046160045.1 Bryobacteraceae bacterium | reverse complement strand
TCGGCGTTACCCGTGCCGCCTCGCATCTGATTTCGCGCGCGAGCTACTCTAGAAAAAGACACGGTGCGCGAAGCCGTGCACGCGACCCAACCATGATTGCCCCTCACCTTGACGCTCTCGAGTTGTTCCGCACGACCAGAGCGGATACGCACTCGCTCATCCGCGGATTGACGCAGAGACAGGCGGATTTCCGGGCAAACGCGCAGACGTGGTCGATCGGGCAGGTGTTGGACCACCTGTTGATCGCCGAGAGGTTGTACCGCGAGGCGATCCAGGACCTGATCCGGCTGGCCAAGGCGGGCCACCGGCCCGTGATCAGCAAGAGCTTCTCCGAAGTCGACACGTCGATTGCGCATATCCCGCGGTCGGTGCTTCCGTTCCTCGATGTGCCGTTCACGGTCGTGAACATGTTTGTCCCCTCGTTTGTGCGCGAGGTGATGGCCGAATTCCGGATTGTGCCGGCGCAGAATTCCAAGCTCGCCGAGCCGGCCTTCTCCACGCCAGTCCTCGAATTGCGGGACGCGCTACGGGACTCGTTCGACGACACAGCCGCGCTCATCAAGATGACTACCGGAGTCGATTTCCGTGCCCTGCGCTACCAACATCCCCTGCTCGGAGACAACAACGTGCCACAACTCATGCGGATGGTCGCGTACCACGAGAAACGGCACCAGTCGCAGATCCGGGATAACGTCAACTCCCGGCACTATCCCAAGGGGGCGTGAGATGCTGCGCCTGGCTGCCACTCTTCTGCTCGGCTCGGCTGTCCTGGGGGCGGCCGAGGAGTGGGTACGGATCGAATCCGAGCACTTTGAGCTGGTCAGCAACACCAAGCCCGCTGATGCGCTGGCGGTATTGAACTCGCTGGAGCAATTTCGATGGGCCGTCGCGACGACGCTGGGCCAGAAGACCATCGACTTCCAACCGCCGGCGCGGGTCTATTTCTTTCGCAGCACGACCGAGGCGCGCTCGCATCAGCCCGGCCAGGTGTTCACCGTCACCAAAGAAAAGACAATGCTGGCGCTCAGTCAGGAAGAGGGCTTTTCCACCGGCGTCAGGGAGCGATTGGCCCGCAGGCTGATTGAGACGAACCTCGACCGGATGCCCCCCTACATCGAGAAGGGGTTGCTCGCCTATCTGAGCACGGTGCGGATCGAGAAGACCCGCATTACGGCCGGGGACGCTCCGGCCAGGCGCGATCTCGACTGGGCGCGCATCCACCTGCTGGCGGTCCACCCGGATTTCTCCGGCAAGCTGCCGGTGCTGTTGCGCAATCTCGGCCGCGGCGTCGAGGACGGCGTGGCCTATCGCAACTCGCTGGGCGTGGACAAGCCGGAACTCGAGCGGCGCGTCAAGGAGTACCTGGGGGCGGGCCGTTTCGAGACGGTATCCATTTCGGGTCTGCCGATCGATCCGCGCCGCGATTGGACCGTACGGACAACCGAGGCTGCGCACGCCGGGAAGTTGCTTGCCGAGATCGCCGACGCCCTCAAACGCGCCGCGGAGTACGAGAAGCTCCTTGCCGACGCCGCCGCGGCTAAGGACGATGCGTTTGCCGCGGCGGCGCTGCGGCGCGCCATCGAACTCGAGCCCAAACGGATTCGCGCATACCGGCTGCTGGCGGCGAGAGAAGCGGATGCGTCGAAGCGCATCGAGGTGTTGCGTCAGGCCACGACGGTCGATCGCCGTGACGCGGCGATCTGGAACCAACTGGCGGAGGTCTTTCGGGCGAACCGGCAATACTCGGAGGCTGCGAAGGCCTGGCTTTCGGCCGAACAGGCGGCGACGGAGACAGCGGAGCGAGAGAAGTACCGAAAGGCAAGGTTGGATCTGGAGCGGCTGCGCCTGGACGCGGAAGAGGCCGAACGCAAACGCGTGGCGGACGAGAAGGAGCGTGAGCTGCGCAAGCTGAAAGAACTGGCGATCGCCGAAATCCGGGCTGCCGAAGCGCGCGTCAACCGTGACTCGCCGAAACGGGATCCGAACGAAAAAGTGGTGGAGTGGTGGGATGGGCCGAAGGCTTCGGGCAAGGCTCGCGGCCAACTGATTCGAGTCGAATGTCTGGGGCGGCAGGCGAAGCTGCATGTGAAGACGGAGCAGGGCGCGGTGGTGAAACTGATGATCCGCGATCCTGGTCAGATTGTGGTCAAGGGCTCAGGCGACCTGACCCTGGGTTGCGGTGCATACAAAAGCCGTCAGATCCTGGTAGAGTACTTTTCGAAACCCGACGCCGCACAAGGGACGGCGGGCGAGGTCGCCTCGATTGAGTTCCCACAATAGTTCCCCCATGGCCGGCCGCTGGCTGGTGCTCGGAGTCTTTCTTCTCTCGACGACCATCAACTACCTGGATCGCCAGACGCTGGCCAACGTCGCTCCACAGGTCCTCCAGGAGTTCAGCCTGTCGACGCAACAGTACGGCTGGATTGTTGCGGCCTTCTCCCTGACCTATGCGTTCGCCGCGCCGCCGGCAGGGCTGATGATCGACCGGTTGGGACTGACGCGCGGCATCTCAGCGGCCATTGGTCTCTGGTCGCTGGCCGGAATCGCGACCGGGTTGGGGACAGGCATGGCGAGCCTCGTCCTTTGCCGGGCCATTCTGGGGATGGCGGAGGCCGGCGGCATTCCGGCGACGGGAAAAGCCATTCGCATGTATCTTCCGCCGGCGGAACGCGCGCTGGGTACGAGTTTGAACCAGGCGGCGCTGAGCCTGGGCCTGATTCTGGCTCCTCCGGTGGCTACCTGGATTGCCGTGAACTGGGGTTGGAGGTACGCCTTCCTGGTCACCGGCGCGCTCGGATTGGCGTGGCTCCCCTTATGGCGCGCGGTGGCGCGGCCCGAAACGGAGGGATCGACCACCCTTCCGATGGACTGGGCGTTTGCGCGCGAGCCGCTGGTGTGGTGGTTCGGGGTGGCCAGCGCCGTCAGCCTGATCCTGCAATCTTTCTGGGCGAACTTTACCTTCCTGTACCTGACGGGCCCAGCGGGGGCCAATCAGGAGGAAGCCGCATGGCTGGCAACCATCCCACCGGTCGCGGCGACGATGGGCGGCCTCGCCGGAGGCGCCGCATCGTTCCGGCTGATCCGGAAGGGGGTTCCCCCCTTTGCCGCCCGGATGCGGGTATGCGGGGCGGCGGGCGTGCTGGCGTTGATCAGTGCGTTGATCCCGGGCGCGCCCACGGCGTTCTGGGCCACAATCGGCATCTCGGCGGGCTTGTTCGCCGTATCGGCCTTCAGCGTGAACATGTACGCCATTCCCCTCGACGTATACCCGGTCGAGCGTGCGGCGTTTGCCATCTCGCTGCTGACCTTCTGTTACGGCATCATGCAGGCCGTGATCTCCCCGCTGTTCGGCGCCGTGATCGACGCGTTCGGCTACGACCCCATCTCGGCGTTTGCCGCGGTGTCGCCGCTGGCGGCCTGGTGGATCCTGCGCGTGCGGGGACCGCGGGCGTGAAGCAGGCCCTCAAACGCTGGGCGTTTCGCCTCCTCGACGTTGAACCCGAAGCCGTGATCGTAAGCTTCTGGAGCGGCGACCCCGCACTATCCCGGCGCATGTTGCGGGAAGTCCGTGAACTGCTGCCGGAGCGCCGGCACTATCTCGTCACCACGGACCCAGCCGCTGAGTACGAGGGCTTCACCGTGATTCGCGTTCACGACGGTTCCAGTCTGCCGCTGGAAGTGCTCCACGCGTTTCGCCGCCTTCGCGTCGGCCTGGCGCCCGTCCTGTTCGACGGCGAACCCCATCCACTCCGGGCAGCGGCGTTCGCGTTGACGCCCAACCGGGTGCTCGCCTACAACCGGAACCTCGAACGCCATCATCTGCAATTGAGCACGCCGGCCGCATCGCTGCTGTTCTGGCGCGGCGTCCCGCTCGATCGTATCTATCTGCGGCCTTCGTGGCTGTGGCCGTGGAAGCGCGACCGCACCGTGATTCCCAATGACGTGTATGTGGCCGAAGGACGGGCCTGCGACCCACGGCGGCGGCGCGTGGGCATTCTGTCCCCGTATTTTCCCTATCCGCTCACGCACGGAGGGGCGGTGCGCATCTATCATCTGATTCGCGAGGCGGCCCGGGATTTCGATGTCGTCCTGTTCGCGTTCGCCAAGGATCCGGCACTGCAGGAGTTCGGGCCACTGCTCGAGGTCTGCGCGAAGGTCGTCGCGGTCGCGCCGCCGCGCTATCGGGAACCGCGCTGGTCGACGCTGCGGCCTCCGGAAGCCGGTGAATTCGATTCGCCGGTCATGCGCGGCCTGCTCGAGCGCGAGCCTGCGCTTGAATTGCTCCAGGTGGAGTACACCCAACTGGCCTCCTACCGCGGCGACCTGCTGGTGGAACACGACCTGACGCAGGATCTGTATCGCCAGGTCTACGATCGCGACAGGACTGTCGGAGCGTGGTGGAACTGGCGGCGGTGGCGGCTCTTCGAAAACCGCGCGCTCCGCCGCTTTCCCGGCGTGATCGTCATGTCGGAAAAGGATGCGAGCATGGCCCGCGGTTCCCGGAGGGTGCGCGTGATTCCCAACGGGGTCGACCTGGAACGATTCACGCCCACACCGGAACCGCCGGCGCGGCGGATCCTCTTCGTGGGGTCGTTCAACCACTTTCCGAACCTGGTGGCGTTTCGCTTCTTCCGCGACCAGGTCTGGCCGCGGGTTCGAAGCCGCGTCCCGAACGCCGAGTGGACCGTGGTCGCGGGCCGCGATCATCGGTTGTACTGGCGTCAGTTCACCGGCGTCGACCTCGAAGCCGATGCGAGTGTCCGGATGCACGATTTCGTCCGCGACGTTCAGCCGCTGTATGCCGAGGCCAACCTGGTGATCGTGCCGACGCTGGTCTCGGCCGGCACGAACCTGAAGGTGCTGGAGGCGATGGCGATGGGTCGGGCCATCGTCTCGACGACGTGCGGTTGCGCCGGACTTGGTCTCGAGCACGGCCGCACCATCTGGATTGCGGACGAGGCCTCCGCCTTCGCCGATGGCGTGGAACGCTTGCTGGAGGACCCGGCCGAGCGGGCGCGTCTCGCCGCGCGGGCCCGCCTGCTGGCCGAGCAGCAATTCGACTGGCGGGCGATCGGCCGCGTGCAGAAGAAGGTATGGGAGGAAATGCTGGCACGCAAGTGAGTACAATAGGGGAACGTCTGCGGGCGGACGGAGTCAAGCGATGATCTCACGACGCGACCTGTTTCTGAACTCCTATCTCGGTCTCGGCGGCGTGGCGCTCAGCCACCTGATGGCTCGCGATGCGCACGCCGCGCGCGCTGACAATCCTCTACTGCCACGTCCGGCGCACGTTCCCGCCAAGGCCAAGAACGTGATCCTCCTGTTCATGGAAGGCGGCGTCAGCCAGATGGATCTGTTCGAGCACAAGCCCGCACTGCTCCAGATGGCGGGCAAACAGATGCCCAAAGCGGAACGGACCATCGGCGAGATCGCTACGTTCTCCGCCGCGCCCAATCGGGTGATTCCGCCGGTCGCGCCGCTGAAGCAATGCGGGCAGTCGGGGCGATGGATGACGCCGCTGATGCCGCATCTGAGTAGGGTGGTGGACGACCTGGCGTTCATTCACGGCGTCAAGGTGGACAACAACAATCACGGGCCGGCGGTCTATCATACGCTCACCGGCACCCAGTTCCCCGGGGGCGCCTCGATCGGTGCGTGGGTCACCTATGGCCTCGGCAGCGAGAATCAGGATCTGCCGGGATTCATCGTGCTCGGGGACCGGCGGGGCGCGACGATCGGCGGCGCGGGAGTGTGGGGCAACGGCTTCCTGCCGGCGGCCTATCAAGGCACGCTGTTCCGCAGCGGGGCGACGCCCATCGTCGATCTCAATCGCCCGCAAGGCGTCAGCGAGCAGGCGCAGCGCTCGGAACTCGACCTGCTGAAGTGGTTCAACGAGGCGCACAGCGGGGCCCGCACGAACACGGGCGAACTCGAAGCGCGCATCGCCGCGTATGAACTGGCGTTCCGGATGCAGTCGAAGGCGCCGGAACTGGTGGATCTCGGCCAGGAGTCGGAAGCCACGCGCAGGCTGTACGGCCTGGAAGATCCGGCGGCCGAGCCGTTCGGACGCCAATGCCTGATGGCCCGGCGGATGGTGGAGCGGGGCGTTCGCTGCGTGATGGTGCTGCACGGCGCCGGCGGCGACCGGTGGGACGACCATGGCGATATCCAGGGCCGCATTCCGAAGCACTGCCGCGAGGTCGATCAGCCGATCGCCGGCCTGCTGAAGGATCTGAAGTCGCGTGGGCTTCTGGACGACACGCTGGTGGTGTGGGCATCCGAGATGGGCCGCACGCCGTTCGACAACAACCTGATCACCGACAAGCCTGGCCGCGACCACAATCAATACGGCCTGGTGGTGTGGATGGCCGGCGGCAACATCAAGGGCGGCGCGACGTTCGGCGAGACGGACGACTTCGCCGTGCGCGCCGCGGGAGAACCGATCCCGCTGCGGGATGTCCATGCGACGCTGCTGCGCTTGCTCGGCCTCGATCAGGATCGGCTCACGTTTCTGCACGCCGGCCGCTATAAGAAACTGACCGATATCGGCGGGCGGGTGATTACGGAGATCCTCTCCTAACGACTTAGGCAAGCACTTCGCGGATCAGTTGCCCGTGCACGTCAGTCAAGCGGCGCCCGATGCCGTTGTGGCGATAGGTCAGGCGCGTGTGGTCCACTCCCATCAGATGAAGGATGGTGGCGTGAAGGTCGTAGCAGCGCGTGATGCCCGTCGCCGCCTTCGCGCCGAGTTCGTCGCTTTCCCCGTGTGAGACGCCACCGCTGATGCCCGCTCCGGCCATCCAGGCCACGAACGTGCCGCCGTTGTGATCCCGGCCGCCCTTCCCTCCTTGGGAATACGGGGTGCGGCCGAACTCGGTGCTCCAGACTACGAGCGTGTCTTCGAGCAATCCGCGCGCTTTCAGGTCAGTGAGCAGACCCGCCATCGGCTGGTCGGTGGAAACCGCCATGGGGGGCAATTCCTTTTCGATGCTGGAGTGGTTGTCCCAATTGGACGATGCGCCGCCCGGACCGCTCCAGACCTGAACGAACCGCACACCCCGCTCCACCATGCGGCGGGCCATCAGACAACGGCGTCCGAAATCCTCGGTCTCTTTCCGGTCCAGGCCGTACAGCTTCCGGGTGGCTTCGGTCTCTTTGGCCAGGTCGAACACTTCGGGTGCGCTGACCTGCATGCGGGCGGCGAGTTCGTAGGAAGCGATGCGCGCCTCTAGCGCCGATTCGCCTTCCAACTCGGCCAGGTGGCGGCGGTTCATCGCTTCGAGCAAGCGCAGACCGTCCTTGGTGCTTTCGCCGGTGATGTATCGGGCTGCGGGGGCGGGGAAGAGGTCGGGGATCGGATTGGGCGAACTCGCGTAGATCACGGTTCCCTGATGCGCCATCGGGAGGAAGCCCGCCTGGAAATTGGCCGTCTGGTTGTAAGGCAGTCCCCTGGCGTCGGGCAGCACGACGAACGTCGGCAGATTGTCGTTGAGGGTGCCGAGTCCGTAGGAGATCCAAGCGCCCATTGAGGGGAAGCCCGGAAGAAGGAACCCGGTGTTCATCAGGAAGCTGGCCGGCCCGTGCGTGTTCGTCTTGGCGGTCATCGCCATCAGGAAGGCGATGTCGTCCACCCGTTGGGCCAGTTGCGGGTACATGCTGCTGACCCAGCGTCCACTCTGCCCGTATTGCTTGAACTCGAAGGGGCTCTTCATGTAAGCGCCCCAGTTGTCGCCCGGCGTGTCGACGCTCTTCGGGTCGGGACGCTCGCCGTGCCGCTTGACGAGAACGGGTTTGTAGTCGAAGGTGTCGAGTTGGCTCGCGCCGCCGTTCATGAACAACTGGATCACGCGGCGCACCTTGGCGCGATGGTGAAGGCCGCCGTTGAGTTCATTCCGAGGGTCCGCGGCGAGCGATTCGCGGCCGGCGAGGTAGGCCATGGCGATGCCGGCAAAGCCGTTGGCGGTACGAAAGAGCAGTTCGCGCCGGGAGCAGCGGGCGGCCGCGCCCTGGATTCGTTCGGGTTGTGGTCGATCCGGCATCGGGCTAATTCACAAACATGAACTCGTTGCTGTTCAGTATCACACGGCACAGATTGGCGAGGCCGTGCTGGCTCGCGTATTGGCGGGCCTCGGCAAGTTCGCCGGCTATTGGCTCGCGCAGAAACGCCAGGCGATAGAGCGCGGCGATCCGCCCTTCCGGAGTATCGGCCATCGCCTGAACGCGGGCCGCGAGATGCTCGCTGTGCCGCGTCATAAAGGGATTGTTCAACAACACCAGAGCCTGCAACGGGTCGACCGACTGCGTGCGCGCCGGCGTCATCTGCGAGGCGTTGGGACAATTGAGCGCGTCCATGAACGGATCGCTCAAGGTGCGGAAGGAATAGCGGTAGACGCTGCGGCGGCCGGCCCCGGCGCTGTCCCAGTCGAATACGGCGTAGTCGGGAGCGGGCGCGCTGGCGACGCCCTTACCCACGACCGCCTGCCGCACGGAAGGCCCAACCCCGGCCAAGCTCAGGCGGCCGCTGACGGCGAGGACGGCGTCGCGGACCGACTCCGCATCCAGCCGTCCTCGATTCATGCGCCACAGGTAGCGGTTGTCGGCATCCAGCTTCTGATGGTCCGCGTTGGGTTTGGACGATTGCCGGTAGACCGCGCTCGTGACCAGGATGCGATGGAGACGCTTCAGCGAGCCGCCGCTTTCGCGGAATTCCACGGCGAGCCAATCGAGCAGCTCCGGATGCGTGGGGGCGGAGCCCATCCGTCCAAAATCATTCAACGTCTCGGCGATGCCCCGGCCAAAGTGATAATGCCAGACGCGGTTGACGATGGACCGCCAGGTGAGAGGATTCGCCGGATCGCTCAGCCAGCGCGCCAGGGCCGCCCGGCGCTGTCCTTCCTCATTGGGATTGGCAAGGTGGAACCGCGCAGACAATTCGGCGACACACGAGAGAGCGCCGGGGCCCATCAGCTCGCCGGGCTTTTCGACCTCTCCCCGTTCGAGCACCGGGATCGGCCGGGGAAAGCGCACGGAGGAGAACCAGCCCTTCGGTGCGAAGTCGTTCGCGGCGGCATAGACCCACTTCGGCTTGGGCAGGGCAGCAAGCTGCTGCTCGATGGATTGCCGCCAGGCGTGGGCCGCGATTTCGCGCTTCTGCTCGAGCGACCAATCTGCTGGGGGAATCGCGACGGCCGACGCAACAACGGGAGAAGCCAATTCCAGTGATTGGGGCAGAGGCTGGCCGGTGACGGAGACGCGGACACGGCCGACCATCTGTACGCCGCCCTGCTGAATCTCCACGAAGAGCGTGTCGCCGGCCGACAGCCGCAGCTTGGTCGAGAACGGCAGCACGATCTGGCGGTATTCGCCGTGCCGCGGATAATTGCGCCAACTGGTACCAGGCTTTCCGTCGGCCACGGCGGAGATGGGAGAGCCTTCGTATTCGTAGTCGGCCAGGGGTTTGCCCAGGCAAACAGGAACGGCATCGGAACCGGTCATCGCCGTCACCGTGATCTCGCCGATCAGAAAACTGGCCTGGCTCGACCGGCCGGGCCCGCCCATCGGCAGGCTCAAGTGCGGCGGGAACTCCAGGCGCATAGCGGTGACGTCCCGCGTGCCGGGTTTCACGGTGATCGACACGGTGTCGGACTCGGGTATGGGTCCGGAGGCCAGCAGCGAGCCGTCGTCCAGAGTCTGCAGGGTCACGCCGTTCTTCGAAGAAGCGGCTGCCGGCCGGAGCGGGGTCCAGTCGATCAGGCGCGCGCGAGCGGATGAAGCCCACGCCGCGGCATCGGCCTGGCGATTCGGCTCCAGGAGGGCGGCAACAATCTCGGGATCGCGCCGCTCGAGCGCCTGCCGGGTTCGCAGCAGTTCCTGACGTCTCGCGTGTACTTGCGCGTCCTCATCATAAGGCCGGTCGGCGCGATCGATACCGGCGAAGACCGCCTGCAGACGGTAGTAATCCTTTTGCGGAATCGGATCGAACTTGTGGTCATGACAGCGGGCGCAGTGCACGGTCATGCTGTTGAAACTGGCCATCACCGTCTGGATCATGTCGTCGCGGTCGAGGGCATAGGCGCGAAGCACGTCGGGACGATCGGGGGAAAAGGGGGGAATGGTGTTGGAGTCAAAAGGACCGGCAGCGAGGAGGCCGGTGGCGATGACACCGTCCGGATTGCGAGGAAACAGGACGTCGCCCGCGACCTGCTCCTGAATAAATTGCGGGTACGGCTTGTCGGCGTTGAAGGAGCGGATCAAATAATCGCGATAGGGCCAGGAGTTCTCGCGGATCATGTCCGACTCGTAGCCGTCGGTCTCGGCGAAGTGCACCACGTCCATCCAGTGGCGGGCCCAGCGCTCGCCATAGCGCGGACTGTCGAGCAGGCGGTCGACCACCTTTTCGTAAGCATCCGCCGCAGGGTCGGACAGGAAAGCGGACATCTCTTCGGGTGTGGGCGGAAGCCCGGTCAGGTCGAAGGAGACGCGGCGCAGCATGGTTCTCCTGCCGGCTTCGGAAGAGGGCGACAGATTCTTCTCGCGGAGTTTGGCCGCGATGAAACGATCGACGGGAGTGCGGACCCAGTGGACATCGCTGGAAGAAACTTCGGGAACCGGCGGGCGGGTTAACGGACGAAGAGACCACCAATTCGCAGGTTTGGCGGCCAACGTCGCTCCAAAGGGCGCGCCGAGGTCGACCCACCTGCGGAAGGCCGCGATCAACTCCTCGGGAAGCTTTCCGCTGGGCGGCATCTTGATCTTCGCGGTTTGCTCCAACACCTGGATGAGCAGACTGGCGGCGCCATTTCCGGGTACGACGGCGGCTCCGGATTTGCCGCCGCGCAGCAGCGCTTCGCGTGAATC
>JBJXGR010000491.1:0-13835 GCA_046160045.1 Bryobacteraceae bacterium | reverse complement strand
CGGGTCCATACCGACGAGGGGTTGATCGGTCTGGGTGAAACGTATCCGAACCCGGCCGCCGAATCCGCAGTGATTCATTCGGTCCTGGCGCCGGTTCTTCTAGGCAAAGACCCGTCATCGATCGACCGGCTATGGCAGGACATGTTCCTCGCGGTTTCGTACAGCGGATGGGCAGGCGCGGAGATGCGGGCCATCAGCGCGATCGACATTGCGCTGTGGGATCTGGCCGGCAAGGTGGCCAACCAACCGCTGTATCAGTTGCTGGGCGGCGCCTCCAGAGCGTCCATCCCGACCTACAACACCTGTTACGATCAGCTCGATTTTCTCTCGCAACCGGTAGAACTTGCCCGCGACCTGGCGTCGCAGGGCATACGCGCGATGAAGATCTGGCCGTTCGATCCGATCGCGAAGGAGACGGGCGGGCAGTTCCTGACGGCCGACCAGTTGCGCCGCGGGCTCGAACCGATCCGCTTGATCCGCGAGGAGCTTGGCGATTCGATGGACATTGCCGTGGAGTTCCACGGCTACTGGAACCTGCCCTGCGCGGTTCGGATTGCCCAAGCGCTCGAGCCCTATGCTCCGATGTGGCTTGAAGAGATGCTGCCGCAGGACAACCTGGCCTCCTACCATCAACTGGCGCAAGCCACGAGCCTCCCTCTCTGCCTGAGTGAACGGTTCATGACCCGCTGGGGATACAGGGAACTCATAGAAAAGGGGGTTGCGCGCATCGCGATGCCGGATATCTGCTGGTGTGGCGGAATCACGGAGGCCAAACGGATCGCAACATTTGTCGAAACCTATTACCTGCCGGTCGCTCCCCACAACTGTGGCGGACCGATTCTGCATTTCGCTTCGGCCCATCTGGCGGCCAACGTGACCAACCTCTACGTGATGGAATCGGTACGCCGGCACTATGCGTCGGAGTATGAAGGACTGACGACAGGAATGCTGCGGGCTGCGAATGGAATGTTCCCGCTTCCACCGGGCCCGGGTCTAGGCATTGACTTGGACTCGGGGCTTGAATCCAGGCCGGGAGTAGTCGCGCAGAAGTCGGGTTGGTAGTAAGTAGCAACCGGAAGGCCGCTTTTAGGCAATACGGTACTTGATGTCCTCGTCTAAGGGATTTGTGACGTAGTTTTCCGCTTGGAAATCTTTTACGATTTGAGAGACAGAAGAAGGCGCAAGGAACGCGGCCATGACTTGTTTGCTGTGCGGCGCAAAATTGGCAATCTTCAGAAAATCCTCAATCGGGGACTTCTGCACGCTGGAGCATCGCGCCCTTTACTTGGCGGAGCACGGTAGTCTTCCCAAGGAGAGGCGCTCGGTAAAGCGGAGCGAGGCGACCGTTGAGGCCGCCGGTGACGGCCGCCACAACGGACGCGGCTACTTCGACGCGACCCAGACAGCGACTCTGGCGGAGACGCAGGTTTCCTCGCCAGTGAAGCCGAGCTCAACTTACGTATCGGCGATTCCCGCGATGGCTGTGGGCCACTTCGGACCGAAGGACAGCAACGGCTTGACATGGACAATGCCGAGGGCCATTCCTGACGTGCTGCCGCAGCGAACAACGGGTTTGGTGGCGTCGGGCCTGGTGCTGCCGTGGTCAGGTGCGGCGACGCTGGGTTTCTCGCTGGCCTCTTTGGTGGCGGCGGCATGGGCGCGAAGCGGAAACCCGGTGCTGACGGCCGGGGATGAGCCGCTGCGGATCCAGTTGGCAGTGGCGTTTCCGGAGCCCGGACAGATCGACATTAATCTGCCGATCAACAAGCTTCAGGACGAAATTGGGTATCGATCCACGGTTCAGCCGCAGGGCAGCCGGACGATGCCTGGTTCCGCAACCTCCGAGCCGCGTCCGCTGGCTGCCGTGGTGGCTGCAAGTGCATTCGATCTGCCCGCCTCGAAACCGGAGTTTTTTGGGCGTCGAACGGCCAGTGACCCGATTGCATTGCGTCAGGCGTGGCCGCGGCCGCAGGGCTTGACGGATGAGAATCTGGGCGGAGGGTTGCGCCCCGTCGTACCGCAAACCGTGGTACTTCCAGAGGCGCGTCACGCGCAACTCGATTTACGTGAGTCCATCCAGGCGATTTCGAAGGCGGCGGCTGTTCGCGCGGCGGAAGCCCGCAAGCTGTACGAGATCGAAGAGTTCCGCGTACCTCGTATTCCTCCGCGCCCGGCCGAGGATGACTGGGTTCACAATCTGTCGAAATTCGTTCCGTCGGGACAGGTGTGGCTCGCCATGGCGGCCTGCGCCATCTTCACCCTGGGAGCGGTCACTTTCCTGGCGATTCCCAAGCCGGTTTTCTCGGCTGCCTTCCAGGGCAACGGAGTCAGCGGCATCCGGTCCCTGATGCGGACTCGCGCGGCCGTGCGCCTCAACGAAGACTTCCGCTCCGGCCTCAGCAGCTGGGACGGCGTCGAAGGATGGGCCAAGGATTGGGCATACGATCCGTCAGGGTCGTTGCGGCCAGGCAAGCTGGGACTGTGGCGGAAATCGATGAACTTGACCAATTACAAGTTCGAGTTCCTCGGGCAGGTGGAGAAGAAGGGACTCTCCTGGGTATTCCGCGCGTCGGACGCGGGCAACTATCACGCGGCCAAGATCATGATCAGCAAGCCGGGTCCTCTCCCGCTGGCGGATCTGATTCACTACAGCGTGGTCGACGGAGTTGCGGGCCCCCGCACCACCCGGTCACTGCCTTTCTCGATTCGTAATGACATGATGTACCAGGTCCAAATGGACATCGCCGGGAATAACTTCAGCACCCGCATCAATGGGCGCGTGGTCGATTCCTGGATAGACTCCCGCCATCCGTCCGGCGGAGTCGGCTTCTTCTCCGAGCAGGGCGAGCAGTCCCGCGTCAGCTGGCTGCGCGTCTCCAACCGTGACGACTTCATCGGACGCATCTGCTCTTATCTGACTGCCGAGCGGTTTGTACCGACCGATGAGACCCTTGCCTCCGCGTCTCTCTTAATCGATGGTGAGACGGTTCTTTTGGTCCAATAGGTATTTTTCCTAGCTAGTCATCTTGAGCCGGTACCGGTACCATAGTACCCAGGCGGAGTTTTGTCCAGCCGGAACCGGTCCACCCGATGACTTGTCTCCATTGCGGCAGAAAAATCCCGATCATGCGGCGTCTCAGCGACGCCAAATACTGCAGCGACGCTCATCGGGCAGATCATTCCCAGGAAATGGCGTCCTCGGGATTGGCTCGGCTGCTGGACAATCCTTCTCCAGCCAAGTTCGCTGAGTTGTGCGGCGAGACATCGCCGGCCCCGCCGCAGGATTCGTCTCTGGAACGGATTCTGGCCCGCTCGGAACCTCGCTTCACCCATCGCGCGAAACCCAGGCTTGGGCCTCAAGCTGCGCCAGCCAACGCGGTTGGAAACCAGACGCCGCGCATTGCGCCGTTACGATACTACAGCCCGTCGGAGCCCGTCTCGACGCCACCGATGACATTCGAGCCGGAGCCGATGCCGTTTCCGCAGTTGCGATCCATCCTGCCGGACGCCCGCCCCCCGGCCGCTGGCTCGCTGCGAAGGTCGGCCGTGCGGGCGAGCGTATTCCCGGCGGTGGATGATGCCGCCACATGGCTGGAAGATCGGCCGCTGGCGCCGATGTGGCTTAATCTGGGCTTGGCCGTTGGGGGGCAGGATCGCCCCTGCCGGGCGATGGTTGGCCTTCGCATGGCGACGCCAGCCAGATCCTTTGCGTCGGCTGAGAGCAGTCCTGCCCTTCCAACTCAGCCTGCAAGCTGTCGGTGGTTGCCGCTTCATATTCAGCTGGGAGCCGCCGGGACCACGAGTCATCTGATTGCGGAACCGTTAGAAGCCAAGGACCCGGAGCGGCAGGCGGGTTTCCGCAGGTTCGAAGTGGCCGCTCAGCAGGCGACTCTGATTCCGGACCGGCCGGAAGTGGCGCCGCGATTCTCGATTCCCCCTCCCGTCCAAGCTCTCAGTACCCCTGTCCCGGCTGTGGCACCCGCCCTTTGGGCATCGGGTCTGGCGACCGATCTGGTTACGCCGCGGCAGACGGATCCGTTTGTGCCTCCCCTCCCGGAGCCACGCTTTCCGGCGCTCGCGTGGGTTTTGCCCGCGCGGGCGCTGGAATTCCCTCTTACCGGAACCGCGTTCGAGGAATTGTGCGGCTCTGTCATGACCGCCATCCCGGAACCGGCCTGCGCTGCCGACGTGGCGCCGCGCCTGTTCCCCGTGGCATTCCACCTGCCCCTGGCGATGACGATTCCCATCCCGATCCCTCCCGCCGTACTGCAACACTCTGAGCCCATGGATGTGGAACCGATCCGCGCGGCCGAGGGCACCACGACTACCCGGCAGTCCGCAGTTCCTCGCTGGCGGCGTCAGATCCCGGTTCTCGGGCGGTTGACGTTGGATGCTCTGCCCGGCCTGCACGACTTCGCACCGGCCTTTGCCGGCGACGCGTTCATGATGTCTCGAGGCTTCCTGGCCCCGTCCGCATCCGACGGGGTGCGGGCTATCGACATTCCGGCGGTTCCGGTCACGGCCTTCGCCCGGCATGACATCGACGAATCTGCCGTAGGGGTTCTCGACGCCCCGGAAGGCGCCGCGTGCCCGGAGTCCCGTGCCTCGGGGAGTACCCCGGGGCGCTTCGGCCTATTGGTTCGCGTGAAACCCGCCGATCTAATCAGGTCAGCTAAGGACCGATGGGCTCGGCTGCGGAGGCGTATGCCGCAAGCGGAAATACACGATGACCGGGCTGCTGCGATGCAGCTCGAGCAAATGGAATCGGATCCGGCTCCCACTGGCCTTGCCGGCAGGTGGCAAAGCACACCAGCCCTTGCCAGAGGTTTGCTGCTGGCGCTTCCGTTGACGGTGCCGACGCTGTTCTATGCGCGGCTCAACACGTCGGTACCGGTTGCCGGCGGCAGCCTGGCTTCGATGAAGGAGATGGTGCGGTCCCGGGCGACGGTGATGATCGAGGACGAGTTCCGCGGAGGACTCGGCGGCTGGACCGGTGAGGACGATTGGGGCAAGACCTGGAAATTCGATCAGAGCGGTTCGGTTCTGCCCGCCAGCCTCGGGATCCTAGACAGGTCGCGCGGTCTCACCGACTACCGTGCGGAGTTTGCGGCCCAGATCGAAAAGCGTAGCATGGGCTTTGCTCTGCGCGCCTCCGACACCCAGAACTACTACGCCGTTCAGTTCGTCGTGACCAAGCCAGGACCCCTACCCGAGGTCCGAGTGTTGCGGTATCCCGTCGTCAAAGGACGAATCGGCAGCAAGAGCGAGCTTCCCATTCCCCTATCTTTGCGGCCAGACACGCTTTACCAGGTACTGGCGACGGTTCGCGGAGACCAGTATACGGTCAGTATCAACGGACAAGTGGTGGACACGTGGTCAGACCCCATTCTGCCGACAGGCGGAGTAGGGTTTTTTGCTGAAAAGGGGGCCTCATTTCGACTGCGATGGGTAAGAGTGGTCGACAAAGATGACTTTCTGGGCTGGATCTGCTCTCAATTTTCTCCCAATACTGCCGATAGTAAGGCATCAAGGTAAGATTCGCCTGGACGCGAAGGATTTCCAGGCAGGCCGGCGCGAACCACCCGGCCTTGGAGAGATTCTATGAGCAACCAGAAGCGCTGGGTGAACGGATCCGACTCGAACCACACCACCAGCCAGTCGGCGACGTCGCAACTGTTCGCCCGTGCCGTTTCCCTCCACCTGGAGGGTCGCGGTGACGAAGCGCTGGTCGAACTCGAGCGCGCCCTTCGGGCTGGGGAAAAGCGCCCTGAAGTCTATTCCGCGATCGGGTATATCCGCTACGAACGTCGTCAATACGACGAGGCCGCGGCCGCCTATCGGAAGCTGCTTGAAATCGAACCGAGCCACCTGCCTGGGTGTTTCAATCTGGCCCTATGCCTCCAGGGTGCCGAACAGTGGGACGAGGCGTCGCAGTTTTTTGGCCGCACGCTGAAAAGCGACCCCGAGCGTAAGGAGGCGTATCTCGGGCTGGGAGCTTGCCAGCTTCACCTGGGCCAGGGCAAACTGGCGCGAGAGGCCTATGAAAGCGTGCTGCGGCGCGAGCCGGAGTCCGAACCCGCCCGTTTTGGCCGCGCGGTCGCGATGCAGTTGGAAGGCGACCTGAAGGGTGCCGAAGAGGCCTATCGTCAGATTCTCGGCGTCAACCCGACCTCGCAGGAAACGCTGGTCAATCTCATCTGGATGTGTGGCGAGCGCAAAGACTACGCCGCGATGAGCGAGTATGGCGAACAGCTTCTCGCCTTGAAGGCGGATTCTCTGGCCGCGCTGCAGGGTCTTGCCATGGCGGCGTTTGCTTCGGCGGACTACGACAGAGCGGCGACCTTCTGCGGCCAACTGGTAACTCTTGCGCCGGATTCATTTGAAGGTTGGTTCAACCTCGGCCTCGCCTATCAGAAAGCGCGCCAGTTCGACAAGGCCGCTGAAGTGTACGGGCGCGCGGTCCGGATCCAGCCGGAAGAGCCCCAGATTCATATCAACCTGGGCATCGTGTACCAGGAAATGGGCGAATGGAAGATGGCCCGGGACTGCTACGAGCAGGCCCTGCGCCTCCAGCCCGATTCCGAAACGGCACAGTGGAACCTGGGTCTGGTGCTGGAGCGCCAGCAGGAACTGTCGGAAGCTGAAACAGCCTATCTCAGCCTCCTGGAGCAGAACCCGGGATTTGAAGAGGCACGCTTCCGGGTAGGATACATCCGGCTGCAGCTTGGCGACTATCGTGGCAGCGCCGAGGCGTTTGAGGATTGCCTCAAGAGGCGTCAGCGATGGCCGGAGGCTCAGCTCAACGCCGGGTTGGCCTACTGGAAGATGGGCGACCTGGTGTCGGCCCGTTCCGCTTTCCAGCGCACCATTTCGCTCGATCCCAGCTCCCTCGAGGGCCTTCGCGGCCTGGCGGGCATCGCTCTCGAGCAGGGCGACAACGAGGAAGCGCTCACGCTGCACCACGAGTTGATCGACAAGGGCCAGCGGTCGCCGGAACTGCTCTATAACACCGGACTGCTGCTGCAAAAAGTCTCGAAACACGAAGAAGCCGCGCGCCTCTACCGCGAGGCACTCGACGTCTCGCCCGAATTCCCCGAGGCTCAGTTGAACCTCGGGATCGCTCTCAAGGCGCTGGGACAAGAGGAGGAAGCCCGGGTTTACTGGCGCAAGGCGCTCAAGACCAAGCCCGACCTGGCGACCGGGTACTTCGAATAGGGTTCCCACCGGACCGGAGGGGGCTCTTCCCTCTCTCCCGCCTCACCACCCACAGGGCGGCGTGCCCGATGGCGGAGGTAACGGCCTTCACTCGTTGACTCGCTCCGTTACGTCTTTCTTCGACACGCCGCTTCCTCCCGCCGGTTAGGCCGGGTCCGGAATGATCTACTGCCGTTTCCGCATCTCGGAAAAATCGAACTTCCCGAGATACATTGGCTTCGACACCGGAGGATCCGGCCCCACTCCTTTCGGATAAGGCAGTTCCGAAATCGTGGGGAAGCCCCAGATGTTGCCACTGGTCAGGTCGACCACCACTTTACCCTGTTGCAGCGCCCGCCCGTTCGGTGCGAACAGCGGGTGAGACCCGGGCTCGATGTAGACGTGGTAGGGTTCGCCTTCGGCAAAGACCGGAGGAGGCGTGGTGTACGGGCGCAGCGCGATCACTCCGAGGAGAGCCGCGATCAACGCCAGAAGGAAGTTCTGGAGGCTGATCTTCATGAGAGAACCCGTTCGTGCCGGCACCCGCGGACGTCCATCTCGTACTCGATGCTGACGATCGGCGGGCGCGAAAAATGCCAGACAAACCCTCGACGGCTCGCGTCCCCCATCGGTTTCAGAACGTGGCTCGCCAGCCAGGGCTGGATGTTGTGTACGGTGTAGACTTCGCTCACGGTCACATCGTTCCAGGAAACCCCGAGACCTTTCAGACGGCCCTCCATCAGTCCCATGACAAAGCGGATCTTCTCCGCCAGCGCCTCGGGCGAGGTTTCGCCGCGGCGGACGACGTCGTGCGGGTCGAGCGACCCTTCGGGCAGTTCTCCCGCTCCGGCCACCACAAACGTCTTGCCCGGGTGTTTGGACGGAACCGTGTAAGAGAATCCGTACATGCCGGGTGCGGAAGGCGGGTGGACCTCGGGCGCGACATTGGTCCGCGCCACCGGGTTCACGCCGCCCTCGAGCAGGATGTCCCAGCCCTTCAGCACGCCCACATAGCCCGCGTTGAAGTCGCTGAAGCCCTGGAACGTGAACGGCTTTGGCGAGCGCAGTTCGATTCCGCACAGCGCCTGCCTGGGACGTCCGATGGCTTTCAAATGGTTCTCGATCGCCGGGAAGCCGTCCTTGAGAGGCAGGGTGCCGGCGAAGGTTGCATGTTCGACGTCGAAGCCGGCCATCGCGACGGCGCCGGCCGAATAGGGCGCGATGCCCCGAAGAAAAGCGAATCCACCACGAGGGTTTTCAATCAGCATTCTCTATCAATCTACCTGTTTCCGCGCGCGAGGAAACGCCGCAGCACGTTTGCGGTCACCTTCGACACGCCGTCATCCACGGCGATCGACAGCGGCCAGCATAACGAACCAGCGGAAAAGACGGCGCCGCCCGATTCGGTTTCAAACATCACCATGTCCGCGCCGTTGCCGCCGTCGTTCTCGCCTTTGGCAAGATGGACCAGGTTGGCGGGTGAGGCCTCCGAGATCTTATCCAACTCGTGTCCCGACGCGCCCCCGGGGCAGCGCTCATGGAGGCTGCTGTGGCCGAAGCTCCCGGCCTCCCACCCGTCAAATACCCAATGTCCAGCCTCGAGCACGCGGTAGGGCGCGGCCGATTGATAACCCGAGTGCGTGTACTCGACGCCGAGCAGCGACGCGGCAGGCTCGCTTCTTTGTGCGATCTCTCCCTCGCGGCAGCACATCATCGTCCAGTCGTCGCGAAACTCGGCTTCGGCGTACAGTCCGCAGCCGCCGAGATACAGGAGCTTGCCGCCGCGCTCGAACACCCACTCCTTCACCTGGCGAAACATTTCGCCCGTCCAGTATTCCGGATGCGTGTTCAACACTAGAACGCGATACTGATCGAGCGGGATCCGCCCGAAGTGCAGTTCGGTCTCCGAGTACAGGTCGTACTCAAACCCTTCGCGCTCCATCCAGCCGAGCAGACGCCACTCGGCGGGCGTCATCGCGGATTCCAGCCGTCCTTCCACCGGGTCCGTGATCGCAGCGTCCTCGGGCACGCAGTTGAACAACTCCGGCCGCTCGAACGACAGCGGCGCCGACACCGTCTCGTACGGCCACACGCCAGGCTCCGTGAAGCGCCGCAGATCCTGGCGCGCGTGAACCGTGGGCCGCCCGGGCAGCCCGTCCTGATTGACGTAGTTGCTGCGCCCGCCGAACGCGTTGTAGGCATTCCACGTCATGGTCGAGGCAAGCACGGCAACCTCACTTCGAGGTTGGGCCGGTTGAACCAGCCACGGGAACGAGAAGAACGATCCGCTGGCGGTCGTGGCGTGAAAGTAATAGAGCCCCGATCGCTCCGGAGCGGCCACGCGCTGCGGATGCCACCGCGAGCCGTAGCCGATCCGGTTCCATCCCACGCCCTCTCCCGCCCAATCGCCATCGGGCGTGATCTGCACGGTCGCTTGCGGCCCGTGATCGTCAAACCATCCCAGGCCGCGCACGAATTCTTTTTGCCAGCCGTAGCGCCACAGCGAGAGCTTGTAAGGCTCGGGTGAGTGCACGCGGAATTCCGCGGTCTCGCCGGTGCGTACCCATTTTGGCCACGCATAGCCCAGAAGGCGCAGCGACAACAGGCGGAAATGATGGGTCCGCCCGTCGCCAATCGCGACACGAACGCGCTTTCCGCCGTAGCCTGGTTTGGCAAGCGTAATTTCGTATTCACCGGGAGGTAGGTCCGCCTCGACTGCCCCTGAAGCGCGGGAACGCCCTTCGAAGGTTCCGGCATCGCCCGAAAATTCCAGCGCCACTCCTTCCAGCGCGACGTAGTGTTCGTCGCTCACATCGCCAATCCGCATTCAGTCCTCCAGGGTCGAGTTCGGGTTCAGCAGCAGCCAACTCACCGCGCCGGCCGCATGGACGGCTGCGAACAGGAACAGGATGGAGTTCCAGCTCGCGCCTCCTCTTTCAATCACCGAGAACAAACGTCCGACCGCCAGCGGGCAGGCCAGGTCGCCCAACACTCCAACGGTATTCATGATGCCGAAGACCAAGGCGGTTTGTTGGCCTCCGATATCGATGGTCGCGGCCCAGGAGGCCGGTCCGCTCGCTCCCAGGAACACCGAGCCGAGACCGATCACCAGCACTGCGCTGACCGGCGTGTCCGCCCATGAGGCGGCGAGGGTGGCCGTAGCCGTCAGCAGCAAGGCGGCGGCCGCCATCAGCGAGCGGCTCACCCACTTGCTGCCCGTGGCTCGCAGGAGGCGGTCGATCAGGACGCCGCCCGCCAGGCTTCCGGCCACCACACCCACGAGCGGGACCATGGTCAACAGGCCGGCGCTGGTGACCCGAACGCCGTGCGCCTTCTCCAGGTAGGCGGGGAACCAGGTGATGAAAAAAGCGAACCCGAAGGCGCGGAAGAACGATTGGCCGCAATTGGCCCAGAGGCTGCCGCGGCAGGCCATTGAGCGAAGGGAAAGCCGGCGTTTCTGTTCGCCTGCCGGTGCCGGCCGTTGGAGCAGTTCCCCCTCTAAGCGGTTGACCCACGGGTGCCGGTTGGGGGCATCGCGAAACAGAAACCAGAACGTCATCGCCCAGGCGATGCCTTGAACCGCATAAAGCGCATAGACGGCGCGCCAGCCGATCACGGGAAGCAGCACGGCTGTCAGGCCGCTGGCCAGCACCGCGCCCGCCGACATGCTGCTACCCAGAACCGCGCTCGCCAGGCCGCGGTTCCGTTCGGGGAACCAGTCATCCAGTGCCTTGCCCGCGTTCGGAACCAGGCCTGCTTGCGTGACCCCCATGCCGAAACGGGTAAGCCACAGCGTCGTCATCGAGTGCGCGACGGCGGTCAATCCCGCGCACAACGACCACAGCGCCCCGAAGGCCGCCAGAGTCGCCCGGCGGCCCCGCCGGGTCCCGATCCAGCCCGCCGGGATCTGGAACCAGAAGTATCCGGTGGAGAACGCGGCGAAGACGACGCCCATCTGTTCGTGGCTGAGCGCGAGTTCCCGTTCGATGGTGGTGGCCGCGGCGGAGATCGCCGTGCGCGTGAGGTATGCGGAGAATGCCGCGAACGCCAGCAGTGCCAGCACCAGGTAGCGAATCCGTGTCGGCCGCTCGGCGGCGATATCAGTCAAGGTTCGATCAGAATATCACCCGAACGTTGTAATCTCAGACACAAAGAATGTGCGTTGGCCGGGGAGGGGATCGTGGTGTTGAACGAGTCCGGACAAACCTTGCGCGCGTACCACTAGGCCAGCACGACCGGCATCACCAGGTCGTCGTGAGTGCCGTCCTTGAACGCGCCGAAGCTTTCACGGCCGTTGGGGCGAACCTTGACCTCAAAACTCCGGAACTCATCGTAGAGCGCCTGCGCCAACGGCAGGCGGCGGACTTGAGTGTTGCTTTTCGCCTTCGAGCCACACCGAGAGCACTTGAGCCAGTTGTTCTTTTGGCACGTGATGACGTCCGTTGTGGAGGGTCGCGCTGCCGGAAGACGTGATCGTGACAGGGACCAGATGCTGGATGGAGCCCCGCAGCAGGTCGTACATGACTTCGCCCACACCGGTGGCGTCGAGGACCAGAGGCGTCTCGAAGCCGAGTTGGGTGTGAAAGGATACCTGAACCACCTCCCGGACTGGCGCAGGGTCGGGGCGACGATGACCGAGGTGTTGCAGGGTAAGCCGCAGACGAGGCGATGACGGCGAGGATGGCGGCCAGGGTGCCCCACGGCAGCAGCCACCATTGACTACACCCGGGGCTGCTTGCCTGAGGCTGCCTTGAGCCGCGCCTGGGAGAATGATAACTTTTCGAAGGGGTTTGACAGATGGAAATCACGGGTGCTCATGTCCGTCGAGCTTTCGACGGTAAAGCTGATAGTGACGGCTTGATTTGTGGTGCCACTCCATCGGGAACCCGGCCCCACCCAAAGAATCCTCATAGGAGGGCGAAGCGAGCCCCACGTTGCGCCCTCGTTCCGTAGGCATCTTACCCACGAATCCTGCTATGGAGCCAGTTATAGAAAATAGCCCGGCCGCCAATTCCGAAGTGACCGGGATGTATTTCGCCTCGCTCGATCATAAGACTCAAAATCTGCGGTGGCTGTGTGAACTCTTCAATGGACGGTGGGAGCAACATGAGGAACCAACGCCAGCCCTACCGGAGACCGGGTCGGCGATCCAGATGTTCGACGTGGTTTCCTGCATCATGAAATAGAGCGCGTTTTTCGCGAACCCGTTGGAGGAAAATACGGCCGAAAAGCGCGGTCCATTGAATCGCTGAACGAGGAAGGGTTCGCCGATCGGCGTTTTTGTAACCGGTTGCAGTTTGCGCCCCCAAAGCGCGTCCCCCTGGTGGATGTAGAGCAGATTCCCATCCGGTGACCAGAATGAACTCTGCGCCCTGCCCTCGGCCGAAATGCGGATCCACGATTCCGGTTTCCCGCCTGCGCCATCGCCAAGCGAGGCCACATAGATTACCCGGGTTCCCACGCCGACCAGGGTAAAGGTGATCCAGCGCCCGTCGGGCGAGATCCGGGCATTGTGAACGTCCGCTGTCGGGTGCGAAGCCACATCCCGCTTTTCACCGGTGGCAAGGTTGACCGTCCCATGGCGAATCGGATTGCCGCGGTAGAACAGCAGCTTCCGGCCATCCAGACTCCACTCCACCACACTCGGGCCGCAGTCAGTGCAGACCAGCGTCTCCACACCGCCCGCCGACGGCATCGTGTAGAAGCGGTTCTCCACACTGAAAGCAACGCGTCCTCCATCGGGAGAGAACACGGCCCGGAATTCGTCTGCTTTGCTGGCGGTCAACTGCCGGTCCGCGCCCGCCTCAAGATCGCGAATCCATACGTCGTGATCGCCTCCGCGGGGAGACGTACACCAGCTTCTTGCCGTCGCCCGAAACGTACGGGTAGCGCACCGTGACATTGTCCCGCCAAGCTGGCCCCAATTCACCGGTAACACGGCCCGACGACGGCTCCAACGGCAAGACCCACAAACCCGGATTAATCGAAAGGCGCGAGAACGCGATCCGCCCGGTGGCTGCGGCCACCGATGGATGCGCCGCCCCGGCGCCCAGCGTGATCCGTGTGGCTCGAGCTGGCGCCGTGCTGCCGGAGAAAGGACTGAGCCAAAGATCAAAGCTATCGCCGGAACTGCCAACGATCACGAGCCCGCGGGCGTTTGCCGACGCCGTCGGAGAAGGTTGAGTAAAGGGCACACCCGGTATACCCCCGGCAGCCCAAATCTTTTCCGCCGCGCCGGTTTTGCTGGCGACCCCGCCCGCGGCCGGAACCATCCAGTAGTCGTAAAGACCCTTTGGATTTAATCGGGGCGCGTGAAGGCCAAGCAAATGTTCATCGAGACGCCCCGACCACACCAGCAGATGCCTGCCGTCCGTCGCCCAAAATGGCTCTGTCGCCCACTCCAAGCCCGTCGAAACAGTTCGCGCCGGCCCTCCCGCCGTCGAGACAACCCGAATCTCACTGGCCTGGAATAACCAGCCAGTCGCAAAGGCGACTGAAGCGCCATCGGGCGAGATCTGCGGACTCTGTCCCGCCGGAGTGAGCATTCTGGGGCTACCTCCGAGCGCGGGGACCACGAAAATCCCCAACTCCTGGCCATGGCCCAACTGAAACGCGACTGTTCTGCCGTCCGCCGAAAGCGA
>JBJXGR010000490.1:0-10373 GCA_046160045.1 Bryobacteraceae bacterium | reverse complement strand
CACCGCGGCGTCAACCGCGAGCCCATCTTCATCGAGGACTTTGATCGCCACGTCTACCTCGATCTTGTGGCCAAGCAAGCTAAACGCTTTCAGGTCACCCTGTTCGGTCATTGCCTGATGTCGAATCATGTGCATTGGATCGCCGTCCCGGAGGAGGTCGATTCGCTGGCCAAGGCTTTCGGCGAAGCCCACGGCCGATATGCGCAGTACGCCAACGCCCGGCTCGGCCGTCACGGCCACTTCTGGCAGGACCGGTTCTTCTCCTGCGGATTGGATGCGGGACACCGTGGGGTGGCCCTGCGTTATGTGGAGCGGAACCCTGTACGGGCTCGGCTGGTCGAGGCGGCAGACCATTGGCCGTGGTCCAGCGCGGCAGTCCACGTTGGGCGGCAGCGAGCGCCCTCTTGGATGTCGGTGGAAGAGTGGGCCAAGTGGTTTACACCGGTCGAGTGGCAGATGTGGCTCGAAGCAGACGGCGTGGCGGAGGCGGAACAGAGACTGCGCAGCGGGACGGCGACGGGTCGGCCCGTAGGCGACGACGGCTTCGCATTGAAGGCGGAAACGGTGTTAGGGCGGCGACTTCACCCGGAGAAAGGCGGTCGGCCGCGGAAGGGCGATCCGAGGGCTGGTACATTCACAGAGGGAACGAGGGAACGGCAATTGGAGCATCCGGACGGCCCGTGCCGGCCGCTCCAGGCTGAGAAAAAGGTGGAAACGCGTTGGACGTCCCCGGGCGTCCGCCAACTAGTCATTCCGCCGCGGCGGTTGCCACTCGCTTTTGGCATTCCGAGAACAGGGCGTCGTAGACGACGAATTCACATGCCAGCAGTTCGCGGTCTGAGAGGCCCATCGAAGCAAACCCGTGGGCGATCCAGCGCAGGCCTTCCCCGGCTGGGTGTGGATTGGCCGGCCGGGAGTCCGCTGCGCGAACGATTTCCGCGAGGAGACGTAGCGCCGGGTCGGTCAGTCCGTACTTGTCGAGAATGGCGTCAAAGCTCACTCCTTCGCCATGATGCCCGAGTTCGGCGCCCGGAACGTCGAATACGATCCCATCGACCCGACTCCAGTCCGTGTCATAGGGAAGGAAGACGAACTCAGCTTCCGGATCGACAAACTTTCGAATGAGCCACGGGCAAGCTACCCGATCGACCTTGACTCGCTCGCGCGTGATCCACCGCATGGGGCATTCTACCTTCTCTTTTCAATTTTGAAGTCGTCAAAGTACGTAACGCTGTCGGCCTTCGTCCACAAACCAGTCTTGCCGGTCGAGGAGAACGTGTTGTCTTCGACCTCCATGACCTTGGTGCCGTCGAGGAAGACGGCGAATCTGGGTCCATCGAAGTCAATTCTCATCGTGCTCCATGCTTGCTTGGGCACCTTGTGTTTCACGCCGTAGGTTTTTGATGGCGTTCCCTTCGGTTCGAGGGATATCCGTTTCCCGCCCTCGACCTTGTAGAGCACCACGTTATCCTCCAACGCGTTCGCTCGAACAATGTAATAGTTGTCCGGATCCTTGTAACGCCAGACGATCCCTGCGGCCTGGTCGCGCTCCCCCGAAACCGCCTTGAACCTCACACTCACCGATCCATTGACGACGAGGGCCTTCTCATAGATCGCCAGCGGGAAGCGGCCGGAGGTATTGTCGGTCGAAGTTTGGGCGATCACGTTCGGCTTGCTCGGAGCAGATGGGTCGGCGACAATTTCCCACTTTGGCGAGCCACCTTCGTGCGTCATCGCCACGACCCATTCCGGTGGGAGCGATCCCGGCTTCGCGGAGTCGAATGAGATTGCCTGCCCCCAAGCGCTGAATGCCAGACAAGCCAGGCACCCTACTCGAATCATCTTAGGCCTCCTACTGGTTCTGTGTGTCAAGCGCGGAACGCAGGCCCTTCGCCAGACCAGCCGCCGCGCCCTTCCCCCAGTAATGGAGAAAGATGTACTGGGGCTCTTCGTGTGTCATGTGGTTGTGAATCGCCACGATGTTGATTCCGGCCTTTCGCAAAGCCTTCAAAACCGGCTGCACCTCGGACTTGAGCATCGCAAAGTCACCATCCACAAACGCAGCATCGTCACTGCCGGCGAACGCCGCCCAGGTATTCACGCCCATCTGGTTGCCGACGGCTTTCCCATGCATCGATGCCTTGCGACCAATGACCGCCTTGTACATGCCGGAATTGACCTGACCTTTCACACCAAGAATGCCGTCTATGGCCGCGGCGGTGATCGAGTTTGCTTCAGGGATAGCCGGACCCGGAAACCTGGCGCCTACCTGAGGATTTGCCGACCGAATGTCTTTGACTTTATCCATGGCACGACGAACCGCCGAGGCTAGACTCTCCGCGGTGCCGCTTCCGCCAATGTGCATGAACATCACGCGCGGCGAATCGAAGAAGAAGTGGTTGTGGAGAGCCGTAACTTCGAGTCCATTGTCCAGTGCCGCCGACATCACAGGGTTCACCTCGTCTTCGAACAATACAAGGTCGCCCATGACCATCAGCCCGCCATGCGCATCCGGCGTGAAGGCTGCCCAGGAAGTGAGGCCAAGGAATGGATGCATGCTCCGGCCCTCAACGGCAACTTTGACGTCAGTCCGAGGGAACGTGACCCGGTAAACATCTTCATCGGCCGTGTAGCTTCCCTTCGCACCGGTCGCCTTATCGATTGCGGTCCTTTGCGCCTCTGAGATCGCTGCGGAAAGCGGGGTCGCGACCGCGAGAGAAACCAGAGCAAGGAAGACCGAAAGGCGTTTAGGCATCATCATTAGGATTATCGTGGACGAATCTGAAGTTCTTCTGAAAGATTGCCGTCAGCCTCGGATGATCAGACCGGCGATGCCCGCGAGAACGATGACGAGCGGTTCTGGCACACGCTTTGTCTTCAAGAGGATGGCGAGCGTTGCGGCCGCAATCAAGGCAGTCGGGATGTCGAAGATGGCTCTCCTGCCAAGCACAAATGCTGCTCCGGCAATCGCACCCGTCGCGGCCGCAGTCACTCCATCCACAAACGATTTCAATTGCGGGTTATTCGCAAAGCGCCGGAAGTACGGGGCCGGAATCACCACCAACAAGTAACAGGGCAGGAACACGCCCAATGCGGCCGCCGTCGCGCCCAACGGACCGGCTACGAGGTGGCCGATGAAGGCGACCGTGATGACCACTGGTCCCGGAGTGATCATCGCCACGGCTACCGCGTCGAGGAATTGGCGCTCCGTCAGCCAATGGAACTTGCCAACGACGCCTCCATAAAGGAACGGTACGATGGCCAAACCGCTTCCAAAAACGAAGGCGCCCGCTTCCGCGAAGTACCAGAAGAGAGTCGCCAAAGTGGCGCCTGCGGCGGGTCCGTGCAGGCCCGAGAACAGCCAGACGGGGAGCACTGCAACCGTCCGGGCCCGGAAAACCCCCTGCCGCACAGCCAAGGCCACAACACCGGACAGGACGAACAGCCAGATCACTTCAGATTCCGTCCACGCGGTGACGATTGCGGAGACGGCGAAGATCGACCAAAGCAGCCAGTCCTTCGCTAGCGTCGATTTGACAAGTTTGTAGGCGCTTCGGCCAATGATGGCGATGACGGCGGCGCCAATGCCGTAAAACACTCCCTGCATCCAGAGCAGACCGCCAAGTTCGAGGTAAAGGGCGGCAAGTGCAAGCACCATCAGGAACGACGGCAGGACAAATGCGACGCCGACCAGCGTCGCTCCGAGCACACCCGCCCGAACCCAGCCGAGGTAGATAGCCAACTGTGCCGCCAGGGGACCGGGGGCCAACTGAGCAAGCGCCAGCCCTTCTTTGTACTCGTCGGGCTTGATCCACTTGCGCTCCTCGACGAGCTCCTTCTGCATATAGCCCGCAAGGGCGATCGGGCCGCCGAAACCCAATGCTCCGAGCCGGAGGAAGTACAAGGCGAACTCTCTAAGAGTAGGGGCATCTGGCATCGTGGGATTCTTTACACTTTAAGTCTTGAATCTGAAGATCCTCTGAAGGACTTCGTGGAGCCAGCGAAGATTCAGACGATCTTCAGAATCAACAGGTAGCGTGGTAATGGATAGATGCGGCTGCTGGTTGTAGAAGATGAGAAGCGCATGGCTGAACTCCTCCGGAAGGGATTGGAGGAGGAAGGTTATGTCGTGGCCATTGCGCTGGATGGCCCCACGGGCCTGGCGATGGCGCGTGCGAGCAGTTTCGAACTGATCCTGCTCGACATCATGCTCCCCGGTATGGATGGTTTTCACGTCGCCCGGCGGCTGCGAAGCGACGGCAACTCGACCCCCATTCTGATGCTCACCGCTCGCGATGCGACACCGGATGTAGTTCACGGGCTCGACCTGGGCGCAGACGACTACCTGACCAAGCCGTTCTCCTTTGAAGTTCTGCTAGCCCGCATCCGAGCGCTTCTGCGCCGCGGCCCGGCGGCTCTGTCGGCGCAACTTCAGATCGGAGATTTGCGGCTCGACCCTGCCGCACACGAGGTTTACCAGGGCGACGAGCGGATCACGCTGACCAGGACCGAGTTTCATCTCCTCGAATTCCTGATGCGGCGGGCCGGACAGGTCGTCCCGCGAGCAACCCTGATTGAAGCCGTCTGGGGCTACGACCGCGACATCGAGAGCAACACCCTCGACGCCTTTATCCGGCTTCTGCGCACGAAGCTGGAAGGCAAGGACGGACCGAGGTTGATCCAGACGGTCCGCGGCATCGGCTACGCGATCCGGGAGGAGGCGCCGGAATGAATCCGCGATCCATTCGATTCCGGCTCACCGCGTGGTACTCGACCGTGCTGGCGCTGGCGTTGGCCATCTTCGGAGTGTTCACATGGTTCGCGGTTCGCGAGATTCTCTTCCATGCGGTCGACGAGACTCTTGCGGATCGAGTCGAAGGAGTGCGCCGCTTCATGGAGAATCAGATTGGCGCGCTCTCCATTGAGGAGATCCGCGACGAGTTCAAGGAGCATTCCGTTCTTGGGCCGGGCGGCGATCTCTTTCAGGTGTGCGATGCCGCGGGTGTCTGGCTCTACCGCTCGGCATCACTCGAGAACGGCGCAGTGCCCATACATTTGCCCGCAACTGTACCCGCGAAAGGCCTGGTGGAGGACCGGCAAGTCGCTGGGACGAGTCTGCGGTTCCTCTCGCGCAGCGTGACGGTTCTTGGCAAGCCCTACACGGCACAAGTCGCGGCCCCCACGCACGAACTGGTCGAAGGCCTGACCGGATTCAAGTGGGCGCTGATCCTGCTGGTTCCAGTTGTGCTGCTGGTCGCAACGGCCGGCGGCTGGTGGATGAGCCGGCGCGCTCTACAACCGGTCGATCAGCTTACGGCGACGGCTCGCTCGATCGGCGAACAAAACCTAGGGAAACGTTTGCCCGTGCCGAATACCGAGGACGAACTCCAGCGCCTGTCTGAAACATTGAACCAAATGCTGGACCGCATCGAAGGAGCGTTCCACCGCGTGACGCAGTTCACAGCGGATGCCTCGCATGAGTTGCGAACGCCGGTCGCGTTGATCCGCACGACTTCGGAGATTGCACTCCGCAAGCACCGCTCCGATGCCGAATACCGGAATGCGCTCGACGAGGTCCACGCCGAATCGGTCCGCACGACCGGCTTGATCGAGAATCTGCTCACCCTCGCCCGCGCTGATGCCGGCAAAGAGACTCTGGATCGAACCCCTGTCGATCTCGCCTCGCTGGTCCTGGAAGTCTCAGGGCAGGCGGAGAAACTCGCCCAGCAGAAGGGGATCACGCTTGCTTGCCAGGCACCAGAGGGAATCGCCACCATCAGCGGCGATCGCGGCACGTTGCGCCGGCTCTTTTTCATTCTGTTGGATAACGCCGTGAAGTACACGCCGCCAGGCGGGCAGATTCAAGTTGGGATCAGCCAGCATCCTGAGAGAGTCTCGGTCGAGGTCCGCGACTCAGGCGTTGGAATCAGTCAGCAGGACCTGCCCCACATCTTCGAGCGCTTCTACCGGTCCGACAAGTCGCGTAACCGCGATTCCGGGGGGGCGGGACTCGGCCTGTCGCTCGCCAAATGGATCGTGGAGGCCCACGGAGGCTTCATGGAAGTCGAGAGCGCTGTCGATAGCGGCAGCACCGTCAGAGTGTCGCTGCCGAAGGTGCTTGTATGAAGCTCCTCCTCCTGAGCTTCATTCTGGGAATGGCGCTGATCGGCCAAACGGGTGTTCCCACTGTGGCCATCACCGGAACGATCGTCGATCCCTCGAACGCCCTCGTACCCTCGGTCCGAGTGAGGCTAAAGGCGGCTGATGCCGAAGTGGAGACCACAACCGATGCCGCCGGGCAGTTCCGCTTTGGGCAAGTGGTTCCCGGTAACTATGAGATCCACGCCTCCTTCCCCGGGTTCGATCCGGTTGTGCGGAAAGTGAGGGCCGGCGCCCGCAGCCCGCAGCCGCTCACGATCCGATTGACGCTTGCGAGCCTCAAAGAGCAACTGGATGTGCCCGAGCAGGAGAAGACAGTCTCGCCGCAAGCGAGCGGCAACGTGGACACGATTTCGGTCGAACGAACCATGCTCGACAATCTGCCGTTCCTCGACATGAACTACCTTTCGGCACTGGGGCGCTTCCTTGACCCTGGTTCGCCAGGTGGCGCGGGGACGTCCATCGTCGTGGACGGAATGGAGATGCGGAATGTCGGCGTCACAGCTTCGGCCATCCAAGAGATCCGCATCAATAACAACCCTTACACCGTCGAGTATCCACGATGGAGCCGCCGTCGCATCGAGGTGATCACCAAATCCTCCGCCGACGCCTATCACGGCACGTTCAACTTCCTGTTTCGCGACTATCACCTCAATGCGCGCGACGCTTTCGCGACGGAACGGCCGCAGGAGCAACGCAGGATCTTTGAAGGGAGTCTGTTTGGTCCGGTGGGCAAGAGCAAGAGCACGTCGTTTCTGTTTTCCGCGGCTCGCGAGCAAGAGGATCTCGTAGCCGTTGTGTTTGCCCAGGGCCTTCAGTGCCCCATCAATGAGAACGTGCTCACGCCTCAGGTGAACACCGTCGCATCTTTGCGCGTCAGCCACCAGCTCAACGAGAACCAGGCTCTGTTTGTGCAATACAACTTTCAGGATCGCTGGCAGAACAACATAGGAGTAGGCGGTACGACACTGGCCGAAGCCGGCGCACAATCTCGCTTCCGCGAGGACGAGTTCATCTTCAACCATCGGGCTGTGCTCACCACGAAGGTGCTGTCGCAGTTCCGCATACTGGTGGGCCGATACTGGTCCCCAACGAACAGCGATCTCGCTGCGGCGAAGCTCGTTGTGACCGATGCATTCACCGGCGGCGGTGCACAGGCCGACCGGTTGTCAACGGAGTTTCACACGTCGATCACCTGGCTGTTGACGCAGACAACCCGCAAGCACACGCTCAAGTACGGCTTCAATATTCCCGACTGGAGCCGGCGCGGCCTCTCCGACCGCACCAACCAGATCGGAACGCTTTCGTTCGCCTCACTGGGAGATCTGTCCGCTAACCGGCCATTCTCAGCCGTGCTGCAGCGAGGAGACCCCCGCGTCGTGTTCATTGAGAAGAATGTGGGCGGGTTTCTTCAGGACGAATGGCAACTGCGCCCCAACCTCTCGCTGGCGACGGGTCTGCGCTACGACTGGCAAAACAACTTCGGCGATGGAAACAACTTCGCGCCCCGAGTGGCCATCGCCTATGCGCCGGGCAAGTCGCGGAAGACAGTCATTCGGACTGGCGCAGGCTTCTTCTTCGACCGGTCCGGCCCAGGTCCAGTCTTCGACATTCTCCGGTTCAAAGGAACCCAGTTGCGCAGGTATGTCCTTAGCGGGGCTCAGATTCCGCCGGACCTGAGCGAGGGCTCCCTTCTGGCGTTTCCGACCGGCATCCATCAACTGGAGCGCCTGGTCCAACTTCCTAATACGATGCAGTTCAGTTTGGGGATCGAACGCCAGTTGGCGAAGAAGACCACGCTTGCTGTGAACTACGTTGGGACTCGCGGAGTTCAGCAACTGCGCTCGCGGGACGCCAACGCCCCCTTGCCGCCTGGCTTCGCGTCCCGTCCGGATCCATCGGTCAACGTTCTCCGCGAAATTGAATCGGCCGGACGTGTCGAGGCGAATGCGCTCGAAGTGACCTTGCGCGGTGAAATCGCGCCCCGCGTCACGGGTATGGCACAGTATGTGTTTGGCCGGACGAGAACCGACACGGGAGGCGTGAATTGGTACCCGGCGAATAGCTTCTCTCCAGCAGGCGAATGGGGACGGGCCGACACCGACCGGAGACACCAGTTCAACTTCCTCGGAACAGCGTCCTTGCACCGCTGGGCCAACTTCGGCTTGTCGGTCTCGCTGCTCTCGGGTATCCCCTTCAACATCACCACGGGTCGAGACGACAACCGGGATGGCATGGCTCTGGATCGACCGGCGGGAGCAACACGAAACATGGGTCTCGGCCCCGGCGCCGCGGTGATCGACCTGCGTTGGTATCGCGCCTTTCGACTTCGCCCCGCGAGAAAAGACAAGAGCCCAAGCTTCACGGTTTCAGTTGACGCATTCAATGTACTGAACCACGTGAACTATCAGAACTTCGTGGGCGCACTCACCTCCCCCTTTTACGGGCAGGCTGTCGGTTCACAGCCTCCTCGCCGCCTCCAGATCGGTTGCCGGTACCAGTTTTGAGGGGAATTCGCGCGGCTGCGCTGCTATGTGAGCTTTCGGTAGGCCTGCGTAGGTCAGTGCGGATCGGGGTCAAAGACCATGGTTCCGGTTTCTCTGGCCGCGTGGGCGTATGCCGCTTTCCCTTGGTCCTCCAACCGCTCCAGCACTTTCACGAACTTCCGGTACGCCGCCGGATCTTCCGACATCAGCCGAATCATCTTCGCCCGCGCTTCCTGATACTCCGCCGTCTGCTGCCACTCCGATATGCGCGGCAGCGTCTCTTCCAACTTCCTCCCCTGGGTCGATCAGGTGGCTCCGGAACGGAGAGCCCCTTCAGCCGCGCTTCCGGCTTCTTCTGCTCTCGCACCTCGGCGTCCAGCGCGACCGTCTCGCTCGGCAGCAGGTGCCACTCTTCCATCAGACAAGCTCATCCGCTGGCCGCTCTGTTCCTTCAGAACCGACGCCATCTCCCCGGCCAGGTGGTTCTTCTTGTGCCGCTCGACCGACAACGGCGAGACCGTGAACCGTCCCACGCTCATCCGCACCGGCTCGCCCCGGATTACCGCCCGCTCGATCCCTTCCCTCGCCTCGTGCCGGCAGACCGCGCGCGGCTTGATTCGTTTAGCCTTCTTCTGCATTACCCTACACCTCTCCAAACAAAATTGCGGGCTCTTTTCGCCCGCCAACCACACTTTTCCCGTGGCGCAGGTCCCGACCGGCGCACCCGACCGTCAGCCGTAGTGTCCTCTGGTGCTCGATCAGACGGCGTCAGCCGTGGGGTTGCGCTTTCTTCAGAGCCGCGCGCTGTCAGCGAGCGGTGGCGGCGTGGTGCCCTAATTACCTGAAGCTTGGCGATAGCGGCTGAGAATGTGTGTGGAAATTAACGTGTCTGCCGAGGTCGAGGCCGAAGAAGAAGACGGGCGCGTTCATAGGGCCACCGTGCCCGTGAATCAGGAGCCGTTCAAGGCGGCAGTGTTCAAACAGACTGGCGCTCAAGGGGACAAACTACGACACGCCTGTGCTCCTGATGGCCCATTCGCCTACCGGCAGCGCTCATTCCGCCAAGCGCCAATGTGTTCAGTCGCAGGAGGGGCCCTCCTTGAAACGTACGGTCCGCGAGATCGTCCAGGACTGAACGTTGTGGAAGCCGGCAATGCGGAGCAGGTCTCGAAAAGAAAGAGATCTCATCGTCTGGGCGGCATGTGGAGACCGCCAACCTGCCTCCCGGCGCGAGTCTCCACACCATCTCTGCCTATCCCATTGACAGCTATGCCGGTTCTCGATGCGAAGCTATCACTCCTCGAAGGCCAGCAGGACCGCAAGGGAATATGCGTGTCACTCGTCGTCGTCCTCCTCGTCATCACCGCACCTGCCGGGCCGGGCGCAGCGGAGGTAGTGGGTGTGAATGAAGCGCGCGACCTTGCCTCCCATGTCCTCAGCCGATTCCTGATCGAATCGGAAGTGGATGCCTGCGAACACCCGTGCGTCCGCTATGTCATCCGTGATTTGCCGAAGCCTGGTGTAGTGGAGGGTGAATGCGGGTAACGCCGGATTCGACAGCGCAATCGAAACCCGGCCCCGCCCTAGCAGACGCTCCAGCATCGAGCGGCCTGAGTTGCTCAGTCCCCCGTGACCGGATGGATAGGCCGGATAGGGGGGCGTGACGAGGAACGGCATGAACGACTGGTCCGCTTCCGTTCTGGGATTGCCGTCCAGGTCCCCGTCATG
>JBJXGR010000489.1:0-16210 GCA_046160045.1 Bryobacteraceae bacterium | reverse complement strand
AACCGCGCCCTGATGGGCTCCAACATGCAGCGCCAGGCCGTTCCGCTGTTGCGCGCCGAAGCTCCGTTTGTCGGCACAGGCATGGAGAAAGTCACCGCCCGCGATTCGGGCGCGGTCGTGATCTGCAAGCGCCCGGGCGTGGTGGATTCGGTAGATTCCGAACGCATCATCGTGCGGGTCGAGGGCGGCTCGCATGAAGGGCAGTTGTCGCGCGAGGTTGGCGCGGACATCTACCAGCTCACCAAGTTCAAGCGGTCGAACCAGAACACCTGCATCAACCAGAAGCCCGTCGTCAAAGTCGGGTTGCGCGTGACCAAGGGCGCCGTTCTGGCCGACGGTCCCTGCACAGACCGGGGCGAGCTTGCCCTGGGACGAAACGTGCTGGTGGCGTTCATGCCCTGGCGCGGCTACAACTTTGAGGACGCCATCCTGGTCAGCGAAAAGCTGGTCAAAGAGGACTACTACACCTCGATCCACATCGAGGAATTCGAGATTGAGGCGCGGGACACAAAGCTCGGACCCGAGGAGATCACTCGCGACATTCCGAACATCGCCGAGTCGTTCCTGCGCAACCTCGACGAGAGCGGCGTGATCCGCATCGGCGCAACCGTCAAGCCCGGCGACATTCTGGTGGGGAAGGTGACGCCGAAAGGCGAAACGCAGCTGACCCCCGAAGAGAAACTGCTGCGGGCCATCTTCGGCGAAAAGGCCGGCGATGTGAAGGACGCTTCGTTGTATTGCCCGCCGGGAATCGAAGGAACGGTTGTCGGCTGCAGCATCTTCTCGCGCAAGGGCGCCGAGAAGGACGAACGAGCGAAATCGATCGAGGAATCGCAGATCGGCCGTCTGCAGCGCAACCTGCAGGACGAGATCCGGATCCTGACCGACGAGCGGGCCAAGCGTCTTTCGGCGCTGATGGAAGGCAAGGAAGTCCTGGCTGACCTGCACGACGAAAAGACGAACAAGAAACTGCTGGCCAAGGGCGCGCTGCTGACGCGCGACCTGATCGAAAAGATGCGGTCGCGGGATCTGAAACGCGTCCGCCTGTCGACCAAGGATCCCCGGCTGAACGAGCAGATCGACGAGATCGAGGAGATGACTTCGCGCCAGATCGCGGTCCTCGAGAAGATCACCGAAGAGAAGATCGCCAAGCTGCGCAAGGGCGACGAACTGCCTCCAGGCGTGATCAAGCTGGTGAAGGTCTACATCGCCATGAAGCGCAAGCTGTCGGTCGGCGACAAGATGGCCGGCCGTCACGGCAACAAGGGCGTCATCGCGCGTATTCTGCCGGATGAGGACATGCCGTACCTTCCAGACGGCACGCCGGTGGAAATCGTGCTCAACCCGCTGGGCGTTCCTTCACGTATGAACGTCGGCCAGATTTTGGAAACGCACCTGGGATGGGCCGCGCGCGAGATGGGCTTCACCTTCGCTACGCCGGTCTTCGATGGGGCGACCGAACGCGAAATCAAAGGCCGGCTGGCCGAGGCCAAACTGCCCAGCTCGGGCAAGACCGCTTTGTACGACGGCATGACCGGCCAGGCGTTTGAACAGCCGGTGACCGTCGGCTATATCTACATGCTGAAGCTGTCGCACCTGGTGGACGACAAGATCCACGCCAGGTCCATCGGACCGTACTCGCTCATCACCCAGCAGCCGTTGGGCGGCAAGGCGCAGTTCGGCGGGCAGCGCTTCGGCGAAATGGAAGTGTGGGCTCTCGAAGCATACGGGGCCGCGTACATTCTGCAGGAACTGCTCACCGCCAAGTCCGACGACGTTTATGGCCGCGCCAAGATTTACGAGGCCATCGTCAAGGGCGAGGCGGCTATCGAGCCGGGCGTACCGGAGTCGTTCAACGTGCTGATCCGGGAGCTGCAGAGCCTGTGTCTCGACGTCGAACTGATGAAGAAGCCGCGCGAAGTGCCGGATACGGCGCTGGCGGCCGACTAACAGCGGCAACAGGGTAACAGGAAAGGGAACTCAAGGAGACATCATGCATCGATCTTCTCCATATGATCGGGCCAACCTGATCGCGGATTTCGATTCCATCCGGATCAGTCTGGCCTCCCCCGAAAAGATCCGCAGCTGGTCTCACGGTGAAGTCACCAAGCCGGAGACCATCAACTATCGCACGTTCAAACCCGAACGGGACGGTTTGTTCTGCGCCCGGATCTTCGGCCCGGTAACCGACTGGGAGTGCTTGTGCGGCAAATACAAGCGCATGAAGCATCGCGGCGTAATCTGCGACAAGTGCGGCGTCGAAGTGACGCTGTCGCGCGTGCGCCGCGAGCGGCTGGGCCACATCGAACTGGCCAGCCCCTGCTCGCATGTGTGGTTCTTCAAGGGTCTGCCGAGCCGCATCGGCCACCTGCTCGACATCACCCTGCGCGAACTGGAACGCGTGTTGTATTTCGAAGCCTACGTCATCGTGGATCCGGGCGAGGTCGCCGAGCTGCACAGCGGCGAAGTGATCGGCGACGAGCGCAAGCGCCAGCTTGACCAGGAATTTGCCGGCCGTTACATCGCCATGATGGGCGCCGAGGGCATTAAGGAGCTGCTCAAGAAGGTCGATATTGAGGGCCTTTCGCTCGAAATCCGCGAGCGGATGAAGACCGAGGCTTCGCAGCAGAAGAAGCTTAAGTTCGCCAAGCGCCTGCGTGTGGTCGAATCGTTCCGCAAGTCCGGCAACAAGCCGGAGTGGATGATCCTCGACGTGATCCCGGTGATCCCGCCGGAGTTGCGTCCCCTCGTCCCGCTCGATGGCGGCCGTTTTGCCACCAGCGATCTGAACGACCTGTACCGCCGCGTCATCAACCGCAACAACCGCCTGAAGAAGCTGATCGAGCTACATGCGCCGGATGTCATCGTCCGCAACGAAAAACGCATGCTGCAGGAAGCCGTGGACGCCCTATTCGACAACGGACGCCGCGGCCGTGTTCTGCGCGGCGCCAACAACCGGCCGCTCAAGTCGCTTTCCGACACCCTCAAGGGCAAGCAGGGCCGTTTCCGCCAGAACCTTCTCGGCAAGCGCGTCGACTACTCCGGACGCTCGGTCATCGTCGTCGGACCCGACCTGAAGCTGCACCAGTGCGGCTTGCCCAAAAAGATGGCACTCGAGCTGTTCAAGCCGTTCATCTATCACCGCCTCGAACAGCGCGGCCATTGCACTACCATCAAGCAGGCCAAGGAGCTGGTCGAGCAGCAGGATCCGGTAGTGTGGGACATTCTGGAAGAGGTGATCAAGGATCATCCGATCCTGCTCAACCGCGCACCCACGCTGCACCGTCTGGGCATTCAGGCTTTCGAGCCCGTGCTGGTGGAGGGCAAGGCGATCAAAATCCACCCGCTGGTCTGCACCGCGTTCAACGCCGATTTCGACGGCGACCAGATGGCGGTTCACATTCCGCTGTCGCCTGAAGCGCAGATCGAAGCCTCGACCCTGATGCTGTCGGCGAACAACATTCTGTCGCCGGCGCACGGCGGTCCCATCGCCATTCCGACCCAGGACATGGTGCTGGGCATCTACTACCTGACCAAAGCCCGTCCCGGGACTAAGGGCGAAGGCCGCACCTTTGCCTCCGCCGAGGATGTCCTGATCGCCCTGGAAATGGGCGAGGTGGAGACATTGACGCCCATCCGCCTGCGCTACACCGGACGCGTCATCGATCTGGTGCATGCCTTCGATACGCAGAACATCCTGCACACCGAACCGATCGTCTTCGAGAAGCAATATATGGAGACCACGGTGGGCCGAGTGATCTTCAACGACAATCTGCCCGAGGAGATGCCGTACATCAATGGCCTCCTGAAGAAGAAGGGGCTCGCGCAGTTGGTGCAGTACTGCTACCTGCGGTTCGGGCTTTCGACCACCGTGCATATGCTCGACGAGATCAAGAACCTCGGGTTCCTGTACGCGACGCGCGCCGGCATCTCGATCGGCATCGACGACATGGTCGTGCCCTCCACCAAGGCCGAACTGGTCAATCAGGCGGAGCGCGATGTCGTGGCGGTCGAGCAGCAGTACCAGGAAGGCGCCATCACCAACGGCGAGCGCTACAACAAGATCATCGAAATCTGGTCCAAGGTCACCGAGCGCGTTTCCGACGAAATGTTCGAAGCGATGGAAGAAGACGACCGGACGGGCCGGTACCTGAATCCGATTTACATCATGGCGGACTCGGGCGCCCGCGGATCCAAACAGCAGATCCGCCAGCTTTCGGGTATGCGCGGCCTGATGGCCAAGCCCTCGGGCGAGATCATCGAGACCCCCATCACCGCCAATTTCCGCGAAGGCCTGAACGTGCTGCAGTACTTCATCTCCACGCACGGCGCCCGCAAGGGTCTGGCCGACACGGCGCTCAAGACGGCCGACTCGGGCTACCTCACCCGGCGCCTGGTCGACGTCGCTCAGGACGTGATTGTTACCGAGGACGATTGCGGCACGGCGGAAGGTATCTTCGTCGAGCCGATCGTCGAATCGGGAGAAATCATCGAGCCGCTGCGCGACCGCATCGTCGGCCGCGTGGCGCTGGAAGACGTGCACGATTACGAAGGCAAACTCATCGTCGGCGTCAACCAGGAGATCGACGAGGAAATCGCCGCCCAGATCCACCTGGCCGGTATTGAGCGGGTCCGCATCCGCTCCGTGCTGACCTGCGAATCGAAGCGCGGCGTCTGCCAGGCGTGCTATGGCCGCAATCTGGCCACGGGACGTCTGGTGGAACGCGGTGAGGCTGTCGGCGTCATCGCCGCGCAGTCCATCGGCGAACCCGGTACGCAGTTGACCATGCGTACGTTCCACATCGGAGGCGCGGCGACCCGCGTTTCCGAACAGTCGACGCAGGATGCCAAGTCCGACGGTTTCGCGCGTTTCATTGCCATCAACACGGTTCGTAACGCCAAGGGCGAACTAATCGCGATGAACCGCAACGGCATCCTCGGCATCGTCGACGACAAGGGACGCGAGAAGGAGCGCTATCAGGTGGTGTACGGCGCCCGGATTCTGGTGGAGGACGGCGCCCCCGTTGCGGCCAACCATGTCCTGCTCGAATGGGATCCGTACACGTTCTCGATCCTCACCGAAATGAGCGGCGTCATCCACTTCAAGGACCTCCTGGAGGGCGCTACCATGCGGGAGCAGGTGGACGAAGTCACCGGCATGTCGCAGTTGGTGGTCATCGACTCGCAGGATGAGAAGAAGACCCCGACGGTGGAAGTTCGCCTCGATGCCCATTCCCGCGCCGGCAAGCGGTACCTGATGCCGACGCATGCTCACCTGATGGTGCGCGATGGCGACACAGTTCACGCCGGCGACGTGCTGGCGAAGATCCCGCGCGAAACTACCAAGACCAAGGACATCACCGGCGGTCTGCCGCGCGTGGTCGAACTGTTCGAAGCGCGCAAGCCGCGCGAAACGGCGGTCATCTCCGAAATCAACGGAACGGTGAAGTACGGCGAAATCACCAAAGGCCAACGCAAGGTGTACGTCGTGGGCGACGACAGCGCGCAGCGCGAGTACTCGCTGCCGCGCGGCGTGCATATCAACGTCCAGGAGGCGGAACGCGTCAAGGCCGGCGATCCGCTGATGGACGGCCCGCGCAACCCGCACGACATCCTGGCCGTGCTCGGCGAGCAGGAACTGCAGAAGTACCTGGTGAACGAAATCCAGGAAGTCTACCGTCTGCAGGGCGTCAATATCAACGACAAGCACCTGGAAACCATCGTCCGCCAGATGATGCGCTGGGTGAGGGTCGAAGACATCGGCGACACCGAGTTCCTGCCTGAGGAAGTGGTCGACAAATTCAAGTTCCAGGAGGAGAACATGCGCGTGATCCAGGCCGACGGACGTCCGGCCGAGGGCAAGCCGGTTCTGCTTGGCATCACCAAAGCCTCCCTGTCTACGGATTCATTTATCTCGGCGGCGTCTTTCCAGGAGACCACGCGCGTTCTCACCGAAGCCGCCATCAACGGCAAGGTCGACTATCTGCGGGGCCTCAAGGAGAACGTCATCATGGGCCGTCTGGTTCCGGCGGGAACAGGCATGGAGTATTATCGCCAGGTCAAGATCGCCGGCGATGACGTGGTGGAAGAGGCCGTGCCGGAGCCTTCCGTGCTCGAGACGATTCCCGGATACGAGGACGAGACTCGCGGCCAGTACGCCCCGGGGTTCGGCGACGAGCCGGGCGAGGAATCGATGGTCGAGTAGATCCTCTTCCAGATACAAGTCAGCGGCGGCTGAACCTCACCGGGGTTCAGCCGCTTCTGTTTTTAGGGTGCAGCTGTGAACCCCAGGCCGAACAACCGCGCCGGGTTGTCATGCAACAGCATCTTCGCCGTCTCCAGCCCCTCGTCTTCCGTGCACACGCGTTCGCTCACCATCTCCGCCAGCACGGACGCGATGTTCCTCTTCGCCATGACGAGATGTGCGTAGCTCATCTCGGGAAACCAGTAGTCGCCGCCGAAACCACAGATCTTGTTGGCCGGGACGGTGTCCAGGAACTCCCGCAGCGCACGGCGCGCCGCTGTCGGCGAGAGCACATGCGCCCAACAGAAATCCGCCCATACATGAGGAAAGAGCTTGGTCATCGCCGCCAGTTCCCCCTGGTAGGGGTAGCTCATATGGAACAGGTCGAAGCGCACCTTGGGGAAGTCGAGCAGCAGGCCCGTCAGGTGCGTGGGGTTGGAATTGGCGACGTAGTTCCAGTGTCCGGCGAACGTCCCCGTATGGATCTGGACGGGGATGCCGTGGCTGCCGGCGAGGCTCACCACGTGGCGGAACATATGGTCTTCCAGATTGCGGAACGGCCGGCCGAGGAAGCGCATGCGTCCCTGCGGCGTCTCGCGTTCGCCCTTGAGAAGAAGCTGAACGTCGCGCTCGGCGGCGCTTGCGTCCACGGGATGGAATTGAAGATCGCGATGATAGGCAAGGGTCGTCTTCACCGCGACCATGCCGTATTCCAGGCTCTGCGCGAAGCTTCGCTCCACCGCCTGCTTCAGCCCGTTGAGATCCGTGATGGCGACGTTGTTCGCCTCCTCCAACTCCCGCACCTCCTTGCGATTGCGAACCATAATATAGCGGTCGAAGGCGCGCGCGAGTTTGAAGAACGGGAACTCGGGTTTGATCGGCGCCGCCTTCCAGCCGTGATCAAGCAGCACGACGCGGATCCGGCCCCGCTTGCACAGCACCTCCTCGTACATGCCCGGCCGCGCCGCCTTGCGCATGGCCTCATGAATCCCGCGCAAGGTGGAAGCGCTGATCTCCTCGTAGCCGTAAAGATCCCGCACCGCGATGCGCAGGGCCTGTCCGTACCCGGTCATCCGCACCGATTTCCAGTACGGCTCAAAAGCGCGCCAGCGCTCCTGTTCGTCTACATCGCGCCGCGTCAGGAACGCCTTCGTCTCCTCCGGCATTCCCGCCGCCACCAGGTCATCAAACAGGTAATGGCTCGCGAAGGTGAAGATGTCGACCGCCTGCTTGGCCCGGACCTTCTCCGCGTAGAAGTGCTCGTGGGTGTCGATGCATTCAATCGCATCGATCGCGGTGAGGAGCCGCCGTTCGAGCGTGACGGATGGGCCTGACGGAGGAGCGGCGAGCGCCGCCGCATGGGAAAAGAACCCTCGGCGATTCTGGTGCATTTCGTTCTTACCCTCAGCCTACTGCGTCACGCCGAGTAGCACCAGCGCGGTGAGGACGGCGAACCGCCTCACTTCCCATCCGGCGGCGCGAACAGGCTCAACGGATCGAAGGAGGTGATGCGCCACTTCTTGCCCTGGCGTCGAACTTCGCACTTGGCCGCAACGCGCCTCCGCTCGGACGTCCTGCTAATGGAGCGCGACTGGATCGACAGCAGGCAGTCGAGTTCCACCTGCCTTCGAGGGCCGTCGTCTCCCTCGCGTAGGATCTCGATCGAGCAACTCACGTTGTTCTGTCCGACCAGCGCCGTGACGTCGCGTTCCAGATCGCTGTAGCCTTTCATCGAGCGGTCGAAGCAGGAGAGAAACACGCCGATTTCACCCTCGCTGAGGGCGACAGCCAGGTCGGCGAACAGATCCATCAACGGGCGGTCCGAGCCCCTTACCCACCCAGCTACCGGCAAAGCGAGCATCCAGCGCCGCGTCATGTTCGGTAGCTGGCGTTGATGTGGATGTAGCCTTCGGTGAAATCGCAGGTCCAGAACCGGGCGCGCCCTTTGCCCTGGCCGCGAATGCGAAAGCGAATCAGGCAATCGGGATCGTCAAGCCTCCGTTTCAGGTCGTCTTCGGAGAACTCCGCCGCGAGGCCGCTCGTGCAGACGCGAACGCCCTGGATCGTGATGTCGACCTTGGAGGGATCGAACGCCACGCCGGCGTTTCCGGCTGCGCAGATGATGCGGCCCCAGTTCGGATCGGAACCGGCGACTGCCGTCTTGACGAGCGGTGAGTTGGCAATGCCGCGCGCGACGCGGGTGGCCGCCCGCTCGTCGGCGGCGCCCTCCACCTCGATGGTGATCAGCTTTTTGGCGCCTTCGCCGTCGCGCGCGATCTGGCGGGCCAGATCCTGCATCACCTCGGAGACGGCGGCCTCATAGCGGACCAGATCCGTTCCTGCCGGCGCAAAGCCCGAGGCGCCGTTCGCCAGCAGAGCCAGCGTGTCGTTGGTCGAGGTGTCGCCATCCACCGACATGCGGTTGTAGCTCGACTCGGCGCCCCGCTTGAGAATCGCCCGCAGCGGACCCGGCGAAAGCTTCGCATCCGTCAGCACGAATCCCAGCGTGGTCGCCATCATCGGCTGGATCATGCCCGCCCCCTTGGTCATGCCCGCGATGCGGATGGTTCCGCCCTTCACGCGCATCTGCGTCCAGGCGGTCTTCGGCCGGGTGTCCGTCGTCATGATCGCTTCGGCCGCCTGCTGGAACTTGTCCGCGGAAAGGTCCGCCACCGTCTGCGGCAGCGCGTTGACGATCAGGGAGGCGTCCAGTTCCATGCCGATGACGCCGGTGGAAGCAGGCAGCACCTGAGCCATCGGGATGGAAAGCAGGTGCGCCGCTACCTTGCAGGTTTCCGCCGCGACGCGATCGCCCGTGCGCGTGGCGCAATTGGCATTCCCGGCGTTGATCAGGAGCGCCGAAACCTTCCCGCGGGAGAGGGTCAGGTGACTCCTCGCCAGCCGCACGGGGGCCGCCTGCACCCGGTTCTGGGTAAACACGGCCGCCGCCGAAGCGGCCGGATCGGAGACGATCAGGATCAGGTCGTCTTTTTGTGCCTTGCGAATGCCCGCATACCGGGTGGCAAATCGATATCCTCGCGGTACCGTCAACAGGAACCTCCCAACACTTCATCCTCAGCGATCCGCTGCCCGTTGGCGAACACTTCGGCGGGCATGCGCTTCTTGCCTTCCATTTGCACTTCCAGGAGTTCCAGGGCCGTGTCGAGCCCGCAGCCGGCAACCAGCCGCCGCCCGATCTTCGATAACCGGGCCTGAGGCACGGCATCTCCCGCCGGCCGCGACTTCCATAGATGCAGCGTCTGCCCCCGAAACCGAGTATAGGCTCCAGGCCACGGTTGAAAGCCGCGAGCGAGATCGTGAATCCGCTGTGCGGGCCAGGCCCAATCGATCAGCCCGTCTTCCTTCTTCAGAATCGGGGCCAGCGTGTGAGCGGCGTGGTCCTGGGGTTCGGGCGTTACGGTGCCAGCCTCCAGGCCTTCCAGCGTTCGCACCAGCAGCCCCGCGCCCATTCGCGCCAACCTGTCCCCGAGTTCGATCGCGTTTTCCTCCGGCCCGATTTCCGTCTCCGCCTTCAGGAGCATGTCGCCGGTGTCGAGGCCGGCATCGATCCGCATGGTTGTGACGCCGGTGACGCGTTCGCCCTTGGCCACCGCCCACTGAATCGGCGCGGCTCCGCGGTATTTCGGCAGCAGCGACCCGTGAACGTTGATAATGCCGTGCCGGGGAAGGTCGATGATGCTCTGAGGAATGATCTGGCCGTAGCCCACAACGACCATCGCATCGGCCTCTTCACGGCGAAGCCGTTCGACGCATTCCGGACGCCGGATCCGTTCGGGTTGAAACAGCTCCAGACCGTGCCGCAGGGCGCACTGCTTTACCGGCGAAGCCGCAAGCTGCTGCCCTCGGCCTTTCGGCCGGTCAGGTTGCGTCACCACCAGCGTGACCGTGTGGCGGGCTTCCAGCAATCGTTCGAGCGCCGGCACGGCGAACTGCGGCGTGCCGAAATAGACGATCCGCATGTCACGTCCACTCGCCGGCTTTGGCCATCTTGCGGATTTTGCGGCGGACCAGATCGCGCTTGAGAGCGCTGATGTGGCTGATATACAGCCGCCCGTTGAGATGATCGGTCTCATGCAGGAACGCCCGCGCCAGCAGGTCTTCGCCGGTCATCTCGAAGGCTTCGCCCTTGGAGTTCCGTGCGCGCACGGTCACGCGCCTGCCCCGCACTACTTCTTCACGGAAGCCGGGAATGCTCAGGCAGCCCTCTTCACCCTTCTGCTTACCTTCGACGCCGATAATCTCCGGATTGATCAGAACGAGCTTGTCCTTTGGGTCCTCTCCCAAAGACGTGTCGATCACTGCAATCCGCCTCGAGAAGCCGATCTGCGGAGCGGCCAGGCCCACTCCTTTGGCCGCGTACATCGACTCGAACATGTCCTCGAGGAATCTGTCCAATTCGGGCGTGTCAAACTCGACGACGACCTCCGCCTGCGTTTCGAGGACGGGGTCGCCGTATTTCACGATGGGGTAAATCATCTCAGAACTCTTTGACCTGGCGCTGATAGCCCTCGAAGTTGCGTCGCGTCTCGACGAGGGAATCGCCGCCGAACTTTTCAAGGAGGGCCTGGGCGAGCACAATCGCCACCATCGCTTCGCCGATGACGCCCGCGGCGGGAACCACGGCGACATCGCTCCGCTCATAAGCCGCGGCGGAAGCTTCCCGGGTCTCCATATCGACGCTGTCGAGCGGCCGGCGTAGAGTGGAAATCGGTTTCAGCAAGCCCCGCACGAGAATGTCCTGACCGTTGGTCATGCCGCCTTCCAGGCCGCCGGCGCGGTTGGCCGCGCGCGTGAACCGCCGCTCCTGCGGGTCGTATCCGATCTCGTCCTGGACCTTTGATCCGAAGTTGGCCGAGCCTTCCGCCGCGAACCCGATCTCGACCCCTTTCACCGCCTGCATCGAGACGATCGCCTGCGCCAGGCGCCCGTCCAGGCGCGTGTCCCATGTAATATGCGACCCCAAGCCGACCGGCAGATTGTGCGCGACCACTTCAAAGACCCCGCCCACCGTATCGCCGGTTCGATAGGCTTCGTCCACGACGGTCTTCATGCGTTGTTCGGCGCCGGCGTCCACGCAGCCGAGCAGAACCTCCGTCTTTTGGCTCAACGCGACAATCTCCTCCCACGAGGCCTGGCGCCCGAGTTGGGCGCTGCCGACCTGGATGACGTGGCTCAGGATCTCGATGCCGAATTGGGCCAGGAACTGTTTGGCAATCGCTCCGATCGCCACACGTGCGGTCGTTTCTCTCGCGCTCGCGCGCTCCAGGACATAACGGGCATCGTGGAAGTTGTACTTGATGGCTCCAGCCAGATCCGCGTGTCCGGGCCGCGGCCGGGTGACCTTCTTCTTTTTGGCTTCGCTGTCCTCGACCGCCTCCACCGGAAGGACATCGGTCCAGTTCTGCCAGTCGCGGTTTTGGATCACGACCGCGATGGGCGCCCCGATGGTGATCGAATGACGGACTCCGGCGACGATGTGCGCGGTGTCGGTCTCGATCTTCATCCGCCCGCCGCGGCCGAAGCCCTGTTGACGGCGCCACAGTTCGTGGTTGATCTGTTCCAGAGAGATCGGGATACCCGCCGGCAAACCAGTCAGAGTTGCGACCAGGCACTCCCCATGCGATTCGCCGGCCGTTTCAAAACGTAGCATCGAGGAATCTTCTATCGTATCGAACCGGTGGAAGACGGAGCAAGCCGTAGCCCTTAGTAACGCGAAAGAAGGTACGCAATTCCCTGCATCATGACCTTCTCCCACGCTTGGTACACGCTAGGGTCAAACTGCGGATCGAACTCCTGCACCGTCTCGAGCAGGCTGTCCAGCCAGTAATCATAAAGCTCGGCGCCAATGTTGAGGTCGCGCGAACTGTGGCGCTCGGCAAGATCCCGCAGGTACGGGCCGGCCTGTGAAGGTTCATCACGCGCGGCCAGTAGCATCGTGTGCAGCGACTCCTCGAGTGCGCGCTTTTGACGGCCAAAATCCGTATTCGCGAACTTCTCGGCCACTTTGGGCGACGACGCCATGAACAGTCCGTAGAAGCGGTCGAAGAATCCAGGGTTCCCGCTGCAGCGGGCCAGACTTTCTTCAAAAGTTGTCAGGGTCTGCTCGTCCATTCGCGCTATTGTCCTTTCCGCGCGATCGTTTTCTTTCGCGAGGCCGTCAACCTCGCCCACAAGGCCCGATTATACAGGCAGGCGAGGCCCGAATGATGACCGTGCACCTTGCGACCGCCCTCCTCACCAAATCGCATGTGTAAACTTGCGGTTTCCCGCGCTTGAGCCCGCCGCCGGTGCGGGCCACAGCCCAAGCCCCCGGTTGTCCTCTCAGATTCAGGGACACTACACTATAAAGGCTATGTGGCGATCATCCCTTCTTCTGGTACTCCCCTTGTGTCTGGCAGCACAGCCGTCGCCCCTCCGGTTCGGAAGCGACCTGCAACTGTTCGTCGACGATTATCTGATCGACTCGCTCAAAGGGACCCGGCTCGCCCTTCACCAGCCGATCCCCGCTGGAAAGGCGATTGCCTTCGACGAGCCCTGGGAAGGCAACGTCAGCGCCTACGTCACCGTCTTTCGCGATGGCCCCAAGGTGCGCATGTACTACCGGGGTGTCAATGATCCCGCCTATGTGAAGGCCTCGGCGCTCAAGCCCGGCGAGATGAAGCATCCCAAGAATGATGAAGTGGTCTGCTACGCCGAGAGTTCCGACGGCATCGGGTGGACCAAGCCGAAATTGGGCATCTTCGATTTCCGCGGCTCCAAGGCGAATAACATTCTGATGGCTGGAGACGCCCGGCACAATTTCGCCCCGTTCAAGGATCCGAACCCGGCCGCACCGGCCGAGGCTCGTTACAAGGGATTGGGCGGAGGCAGTAAACTCTGGGCCTATCAGTCGCCTGATGGCATCCACTGGACCAAGGTGCGGGAGGAACCGGTCCTCACCGACGGCGCTTTCGATTCTCAGAATCTGGCCTTCTGGGATTCAAGGCGCGGCGAGTACGTGGCCATCTATCGCGATTTTCTGCAGGGCGTCCGGACCATCAAGTGCGCGCGCTCGAAAGATTTCCTTACCTGGAGTGCGGGCGAATGGGCGGATTACGGCAAGGCGCCCGCCGAGCAGTTATACACCAATGCCACGCAACCCTACTTCCGGGCGCCGCAGATCTACCTGGCATTCCCCAAACGCTACGTGCCCTCGCGGTTCGTCAATCAGGGTGTGACCGATGGCGGCGTCTCGGAAGCCGTGTTCATGACGAGCCGTGACGGCGTCCACTGGAACCGGTTTCTCGAAGCCTTTGTTCGCCCCGGGCGGGACCCGCGGGACTGGGTCCACCGCAACCGCATGACGGCCGCGGGACTCATCCAAACGGCCGAGGACGAGATCTCGCTTTACGTTTCGCGCCACTACAACTTCCCCAGCGCCTATCTCGAACGGCTCACCGTCCGGACGGACGGGTTTGTCTCGGTCCACGCCGATTATTCCGGCGGAACGATGACCACCCGGCCCCTCTACATCGAAGGAAACAAGATGGTCCTCAACTACGCAACCTCCGCGGCCGGAAGCATTCGTTGGGAGATCCTCGACATGAACGGCAACCCGTTGTCGGGTTTCAGCGCCGAAGAGACGAAGTTGCTATCTGGCGACCAGATCGCCGAGACCATCGAATTACAGCGTGCCCGCAGGCCCGAGCGCGGGTTAGGTTCGCGCCCGGTCCGTTTGCGTTTTCAACTCAAGGATGCGGACCTCTATTCCCTCCAGTTCATCCAGTAGCGGCGACGGTTGTGGGACCGGCCTTCAGCCGGCGGCGTCGCTTCAGCGCGCCCTGGACCTTGGACATTCTTGACGGAAACTCGGATTTCTGATGGGTGGGGCGGTCCCCCTGGACCGCGGCCGGCCCCCTGGCCGGCCCTCCGGCCGAAGGCCGGCTTGGCGCGCCTGCGAATGCTGGCCCTTGATAGTCACGCGATCGACCGGTGATGCGTTCCAACGCGTTACTGCCGTCAGGCGCTGATGGTCGTCGGCGGTGCGGCGGTGCCCCAGACCGCACTCGAGTGCGGGACAAGCACAAGAACGTTCTGCCGGATCGGCGCCGGCCTCGACTCCATCCCCGCGTTTCCCCAAACCGCGGATTCCGGTCTCCCGGCTGAAGTCTGTCTCGGAGTCGCCGCCTGGCGCAAACCGATGACCTCCGGAACCTGGAATCTCCTTCCAGTCGGTGCGAACATGTCTCCCCTCTCCTTCCAGGAACGCACACGATTTCCCCCAGTGTGTCTGATCCACACAATTGGATTGCGAGTCCTTCCGGGGGGATCGCTGCCGGTGCATCTGGCAGGCCCGGCCGCGTTCCCGTTGTATTTCCTTGGGACTATTGTGTGCGATTTTCTCTCAATTTGAAATCCCTACAAGTACTGTCGAGCTAACCTTTAGGTAATGAGGTTCACTAGGGCGGATACCCGAGCCGCGGATCTGGGTTCAGGCTCCCGGAACGGGGTAGAATGCCCCTATCATGACGAAGCGCCGTAGTTTCCTGAAGGCGGGACTGGCCTCGGCTGTGCCCTCCCTCGCCCCCGCGGCTCGCGTGGACGGCAAAGGGCCCCTGATCCGCAAGGTCGAGGTGTTGCCTACGGCGGTCCCGTTTGCTCACACCTTCATCATCGGCCGCGGCCAGGTGGGCGCCTCCGGCGGCACCGGCCGGTACGCCTATGTGCGGGTTGAATCCGAGGATGGAAAAGTTGGATGGGGCGAGACCAACACCCTGCCTTCCTGGAGCTACGAAACGCTCGAAAGCGTTACCAGCACCATCCGTTACTACCTTGCGCCCATCGTGATCGGGCGTTCGCCCTTCGACCAGGCGCATTTTCAGAAGCAGTTTGATGAGCGGCTGACGCCGGCGGTCAGCCATGGCTTTCCTTTTGCCAAGAGCGCCATCCTCACCGCGACGCTGGACCTGGCCGGCAAGGTGGCGGGACTGCCGCTCCACCGGTTCTTCGGCGGCAAGATTCACGACAAGGTCGAACTCTGCTATGCCCTCTCCATCGACACTCCCGAGGCGATGGCGAAGGTGGCCGCTTCCTATCCCTTCGTCAAGTGCTTCAAGCTGAAGGTGGCGGGCGACGCGGAATTGGACAATAAACGCGTGCGCAGCGTCGTGGAAGCGCGGCCCGATGCGGACATCTGGCTCGACGCCAACCAGAGCTACCGGCCGATCCATCTCGAGAGCTTTCTGAAGAAGATCGAAGGAATCGGGCAGGTGCGCTGCCTGGAGCAACCCGTGAAGAGCGTCGACTGGTTGGGCATGAAGCGCGCGCGCGACCGCAGCGCATTGCCGATCGCGCTCGACGAGGGCTGCTTCTCGTCGTACGACGTGGCCAGGCTGGCGCGGATGGAAGCGGGCGACCTCGTGGTGCTGAAGGTAGCCAAAAGCGCCGGCTTGTGGGGTTGCCAGCGCAGCGCTATCGTGGCGGAAGCCAACGGCCTGGGGTTGCTCGGCTCGGGCCTGACCGAGAGCGGCGTCGGACTGACCGCGGCGATCCACTTGTATTCGACGATGGACCTGCTGCTGCCGCCCGAGTTGAACGGTCCGGAATTTCTCGCGGACCTGATGGTGGAGGGCCTGGAGATCAAGGGGGCAACCGTGACCGTGCCGGACACGCCTGGCCTGGGCATTCAGGTGAAGGAAGACAAGATCCGCGCCGCGGCCATCAAACTGGAGGCCTAAGAGCCGTATCAAGAAAGCGTCGCAGCTCTGACCGTCAGGGACGGGGTTGCCGCTGCCCCGAGCCCACGGCGTGAGAAGGTGTAAGAGAATCGCGTTTGCCAATTTTGGGAGCGCGTGGGGGGATATGAAATCCCTCGGCACCAGCGCAGAGCGCGTTCTAGGGCGTCTGGCGAGGTCTCCAGGTGCGGAAAAGCTCTTGAAAAGGCCGCGTTTGATTTTCTTACACCTT
>JBJXGR010000488.1:0-5229 GCA_046160045.1 Bryobacteraceae bacterium | reverse complement strand
ATTCTCCACCGCCTCCTGGCAGCGGAGACACCGCGCCGCCCACGGCACTGCCTCCAATCGCCTGGCGTCGATCGCGCTGTCGCACCGGACGCATAAGCCGAACGTGCCTTCCTCGATGCGGTCCAATGCGGCCTGTGCCTGCCGGTAGATCCCGGATTCCAGGTCGACGCTTTGGAGCACCATTTCATGCTCGGTCACGGCTTGCGAGTGGTCGATCTCGTCTCCCGGTTCCTCTTCCGGCGATACCGGCTCCAGGTGCACCAGGAATTGGTCGATCTCTTTGAGCTTGTCCTTCAGGAGGCTGCGGTACCGCTCCGTTTCCGTGCCAGTCATTATTTCTCTCAGTTCAGGAAGTATGTGCGGTAGAGTGTGTCGCGCTGCTTGGGGACGAAGCCCGCGTCGCGGATGATGCGGCGCAATTCTTCTTCCGTCGACCGGTGGTGTGCGCCCGCCGCCGACACTACGTTTTCCTCGATCATGATGCTCCCCACGTCGTTGCCGCCAAACCGGAGCCCTACCTGGCAGGTCTTCAATCCCTGAGTGACCCAGGACGACTGAACGTTTTCGAAGTTATCCAGATACAACCGGGAAATGGCCAGCGTTTGCAGGTACTCCACCGCCGTCGCTTCCTCCTTGACGAACCGGCCGAGCGACGTGTTCTCCCTCTGGAACGACCACGGGATGAACGCCGTGAATCCTCCGGTATCGTCCTGGATCTGCCGCACCAGTTCCAGGTGGTTGATGCGCTGGGCCAGCGTCTCGCCGCAGCCGAACATCATCGTCGCCGTCGTCCGCATGCCCAGCGAGTGCGCCGTGCGGTGCACATCCACCCATTCCTGCGTATTGCACTTCAGGCGGCTGATGCGGTAACGGACGTCGTCGTCGAGGATCTCCGCGCCGCCGCCGGGAATCGAATCGAGCCCGGCCGCCATCAATCGCGCGATCGTCTCCCGTACGGAAATCCCACTCACTTCGGCGATGTTCGTAATCTCCGGCGAAGAGAAACAGTGCAGATGAATCCGGAAGTTCTTCTTGATGGAACTCAGCAGATCCTCATACCACTCGATCTTCAGGTCGGGATGCAGCCCGCCCTGCATCAGGACGCCCGTGCCGCCCAGGTCGAGCGTCTCCTGAATCTTCTGGAAGATCACCTCTTTGGGATGCACATACCCTTCCTTGTGTCCCATCGGCCGATAGAACGCGCAGAAGCTGCAATACTCCGTGCAAAGGTTGGTGTAGTTGATGTTCCGGTCGATGATGTAGCTGACGACGTTCTCCGGGTGCCACTTCCTGCGGACCGCATCGGCGGCCATCCCGATTCCGATCAGGTCATCGCTCTCGAACAGACCGAGGGCTTCTTCACGCGACAGGCGATTACTCATACTGCAACTATTCTCTCTACGATACCATCGGCTATCGAGTTAGAAGACCTGAGACGCCGGCATTGAACCCCTTCCATCACTACCTCGGAGCCACGAGCGACCTCCGATCAACGGCTGCATTCCCGCAACCCGGGTACTCTCGACGGACGCCATGGCCTTGCGCATCTCGCGCGATCCACGGGAAATTCGGATCAGCGGGAGCGGCGCTTTTTTGTATCGGGTGGAGCTGTTAGCGGTGGCTGGCAGGGCACGTCCTCGGCATTCGGCGGCCCCACTTCCCGACGACCGTCAGATCGGACAGGCTGAACTACCCAGCACGGCGCCCACCAGAACCTGGAGATCGAGTACGTTGACAACGGCGTCGCGATTCAGATCCTCGCCGCCCGCGCCGGGTGCGCCCAGGACGACGTTCACCATCCGCTGGACATCCAGTACATTGGTTGCGCCATCGAGCGTGAGATCGCAACGGCTGGCCGCCGTAAACCCGACCCGAAACACGGACCCTGAGCCTCGTGCCAGGTAGTACAGATAGCCGTCCGGACCGACCGTCAGATCCACCGGATTCGAAACTCCTGTGGCGAAGGCATTCGACTGTGCAGTGCCAGGGTTGAAGACCCGAATCCAGCCCGAACAGTAGTCGGCATAGAAATATTGGCCGGTGTACTGGGGCGGCATCCGCGGGATCGCCGGATTGTAGAACGCGCCGCCGGAGATCGCGCATCCGGTCGTCGCACCCGAGCCGTGTCCATAGGCCAGCAGCGGGCTGCGGTAGGCCGGGTTGGCCGTCGTCCCCTCCGTGGCGGGCCACCCGTAGTTCGAGCCCGCGAGGCCATCATTGATTTCCTCCCAACTGCCCTGACCGACGTCATTGATGAACATCCGCCCGGTCCCGGGCTGGAAGGTGAAGGTAAACGGATTGCGCAACCCCAGGGCCCAAATCGAGCGGTTCTGCCCGGTGGCCGTGCCGAAGAACGGGTTGTCCTCGGGAACCGAGCCGTCCGGGTTCAGGCGCAGGATCTTCCCCAACCGGTTCGCCAGAGTTTGAGCATTGGCGGAGGTGGCGTTGTCGCCGACGGCGACATACAGCTTGCCGTCGGGTCCGAAATGAATGGCGCCACCATTGTGGTTGGTGGCGGAAGACAGGTTGTCGAGTTGGAGGATCAGGGTCTCGCTCCCGGCGGCGGCCACATCTCCATTCGCGGTAAACCGGCTGACACGATTGAATCGCGGCGTCGTATTCACCGTGTAAAAAACATAAACGAAGGCGTTGTTGGCAAAATCCGGATCGAAGGCGACTCCCAGCAGTCCCCGTTCGCCGCTCGAATCGACTGCCACGGTCAAAAACGGCGCCGCCAGCAGGGCGCCGTTTTTGATGACTCGCAACTGACCGCCCTGCTGACAAACGAACAGACGGCCATCCGGGGCAACGGCGAACGCCGTGGCGGAGGACAATCCCGTGGCGACCTGCAACTCATTGAATCCGCTAGGTAACGTGGCGGCTTTCAAGGTGGCGGCGAAGGCCAGCGCCAGCGCCCAACCCAAGGCCCGGCTTCGGAGTATTGCGCTCAATGGCATATAAGGAGCCCCGCGGCCGTGTTCACGGGAGGGACGATGGGTACTAGGCTTACCTATAGTACTATTCTTTCGTGGCAACTGAAGCCCAAAATCGCCTTAGATCAGTACGTGACGGCCGGGTGCCCTATCGCCTCAACGGCGGGCACGATACACTCGTACCTCTGTCGCCAGCGCAAGGAGGCGCCTGATGTCGAAACAAGCTGGAACAAACCCCTGGTGGCGACCCGTATTGTTCGCCGCATTCGCGGGAGGCATGGGCTGGGGAATCCGCGGCCAATACGGGCACGAGACCGGCGCCATGATCGCCGGCCTGCTGGTCAGCCTGGTGTTGGTGCTTCTGCTCTATCCCGATGCCGGTTCGCTCAGGGCCGCGCGAGCGGTCGCGCTGGCCACGGTGGCGATGGGCTTTGGCGGTTCGGAGACCTACGGCCAGACCGTCGGGCTCACACACAACGCGGACATGATCGGCAACTGGGCGGGGTTGAGTTGGGGATTGTTCGGCCTGGCCATCAAGGGCGGCGTCTGGATTGGATTCGCCGGACTGTTTCTCGGAATGGGAATGGGCGGCGTCCGCTACCGTACTCGCGAGGTCCTGCTCGTGATGTTGGCCCTGGTCGGGGCTTATTTCCTGGGAGCCTACCTTCTCAACTCGCCCTACGATCCGGCTAACAAGATCCTACCCCGGATCTATTTCTCAGCCGACTGGCGCTGGACCCCCGGTGGTGTGGATATCAAACCCCGCCGCGAAGGCTGGGGCGGGCTGTGGTTCGCGCTGGCGCTGGCCACCCTGTACGCCGGGTGGAGACGCAAGGACGGCCTGGCGTGGCGTCTGGCGTTGTGGGGCGTCGTGGGCGGCGCGATCGGTTTTCCTCTGGGCCAGAGCCTGCAGGCGTATCACGCCTGGAACCGGGACCTGTTCCGTGAAGGCATCTGGCTCCAACTCGATCCGCACATGAACTGGTGGAACATGATGGAGACCACCTTCGGGGCGACGATGGGCGCGGTTCTCGGCCTGGGCGCCTGGATCCACCGCGGGCGCATCCGGCCGAGGGAAGACTCGCCCGAGTTGCCGGGGGCGGCGGAGTGGCTGCTGCTCGGGGTCCACACGACGCTGCTGATGCTGGCCGAGTTCGGGCACGTTCCGATCGTCTCGCGCTGGTACGGCCTCGGGTTGATCATGGGAATCCTCCCGATGCTGGCGGTCGCCGGAGGCCGCTGGTGGCCGTACTTCGTGATCTTCCCTCTGACGCTGCTGCCGATCGCCGGCAAGACGGTACGCGAACTGGTTTACCATGCATCGGCGATCGGCGCGGCACCGGGCTGGACGGTCTACTTTGCGATCCCGGTGCTAGCCTCGGCGGTGGCCCTGTGGCAGGCGGTCCGGGCGGGTCGCGACGTGCTCCGTTGGGCGCTGTTGTTGTCGACCTGGACGTACTTCCTGCTCAATTTCGCGTTCTTCCGCTACCCGTGGCCGTGGGAGTCATGGACAGGGCGCACGCCCAACGCCATCATCTTCACGGTGTGTGCCGCGGGTTTGACTGTCCTGGCCTCAATGAGCGGGCGGAGGCAGGCCGTCGCCAAGCCAGGCTAGCTCAAGGCTAGCTGACCTGGTCGGCGAATCGCACAGGACTTCGGCGCCTTGTCCGGATTTCGGTTCGGCCAAAGCTTGACTAATTGGGACGATGATCTTAAGGGTCCAATGAGGTCCGTGCAGGAATTGGTAAGGAACGCGCAAGGTGTCACGGCCATTCGCTGGCTGGTTGATTCCTTTCCACAGAAAAAGCAATAGCATTCAGGGCGTGATCCGGCTGCGGCGTGAGGAGGGCAGCGTCCAGCTGGCCTCTCCTCCCAGGTGCCGGTATGGGCTAGTTAAGTTAGCGTGCCTTTCGAGTTCGGATTTTGCGGATCCGCTCCAGAGACCTGCTCGAGGGCATTTCGGCGGTGGCGTCGATTTGGGCCGGAGTGGCCACAATGAGTTCCCGTAAAGCCGCGACCGTCAGGGAGTCCCCATGGGCCTGCGGCCCACCAAAGGTGATGAAAAACGCGCTTCGAGCCCAAGCGGAAGAAGCCGTGAAACAACAGGGACGTTCACCCCGTTTCACGGCCACAAATCGTTGATTCTCCACGAAACGTTGACCGGAAAAAGGGGTGGATGTCCGAAAGCGCCGGGATAAACCGGCATGTGGTTGGGAATGAAAGAGTCCTACGGGGTAAGGAGTAGCGACCCGCCCCGGCCTTGAGTCTTGCGCCGGGTGCCGCGAGGTGCCAGGTG
>JBJXGR010000487.1:0-27543 GCA_046160045.1 Bryobacteraceae bacterium | reverse complement strand
AGTCTCGGAAACCAGGCGAGCGGAACGGAGACCGCCCGCCCATCCGTGAGAACGACTTTCAGGGCATCGGCTTTGCACGAGACCTCGACCGCCGTGACTTCACCGCTTTCCACTAAAGTACTCATGCCACTTCTCCAGGAACAACTCTCTATTCTCAATGACGATCTCTCGAATCTCAGTGAGCTCGTGGCCGCGAAAACCGCGATTGTTCGCCAGTTCCACAGGCTCAAGCCAATACTTCGCGTATCTCCCCGCCTGAGCCACGTGTATATGCGGTGGCTCGCGACCCTCCAAGCTGAAGAAAAAGAACCGATAACCGCGGACCCTCAGCAGGGCGGGCACCACCTCAGTTTACCGCGATCGGGTTCTCACCGCTGCTTGGGCTCGGCAGGTGCGTTCTGAGTTCACGCTTCACGATTGTCGACTACAGTAGTCAGCCGTTTTAGTAGGCCTTGACCATAGAAGACAGTCACGTGGCCAGAGTGGTCGAGAGCCCACTCTTCCTCTGGCCGCGCAGACAGCGAATAGGCATTGCCCGATGCAGTGCTCCCATCTCGTCCTCGGCTTACTCACCTCCGGAGTTCTAATTGCTCTCCGGCGCAAAAATGCCGGATTCGAACGCTGGACCGCTCGCATTACACTCGCGGCACGGTTGGCGTTGTTGATAGCAGGAACTTCATACCGTGCCGCGACGGTGACGGAGCGGTTCGCGGCCTGAAAACCGAATTTTGTGCCGGAAAGTAATTAACGGACAAGAAGACCTGGCTGTTCGATCAACTCGCGAATGCGAACCAGGAATCTCGCGGCAGCGGCTCCGTCAAGGACCCGATGGTCTGCCGAGAGCGTGAGTTGCACCGAAGGGCGCACTTCGACCAGTTTGCCCACCGCGCGTGGGCGATCCGCGATTCTGCCGGTGGCGAGGATGACGCTCTGGGGTGGGTTCAAGATGGCGTTGAACGAATCGATGCCAAAGGCGCCGAGATTGGAGAGAGTGGCGCTCCCGCCTTCAATGTCCTCCAGAGTGAGCTTTCCGCTCCTGGCCCGCTCCGTGAGAACTTCGCGCCGGGCGGCGAGATCGAAGAGCGTGAGCGAATCGCATTGCCGCAGAACCGGCGCGACCAGCCCGTGATCGGTCTGCGCCGCGAAGGCGAGGTCTACCGAGGTGTGAGGGACCACTTCACCTTGGTTCCACCAGGCATTGACCTCCGGCTGTTCGACGATCGCAATCGCCATTGCCTTCAGGAAGAGATCCGTATAGGAGACACGCTTCCCGGTCCCGACAATCCCATCTCGGAGCCGGACGAGCTCGCCGGCATCGGCATCGACGCTGACGTAAAAGTGGGGCGCGGAACGGAAGCTGAGTTCCATCCTGGCCGCGACGGCCTTTCGGGCGGCGAGAGTTCGTTTGTCGCCGTCGGACTTCGGGGCAGCCGCGGCAGCGCGCCTGACGTCTTCCTCGGTGATCCTGCCGCCAGTGCCGGGTGTTACCGCGGCAAGATCAATGCCGAGTTCGGCCGCGACTTTGCGGGCGCGAGGACTTGCCGCGGCCGTCCGGTTTGCGGGGGCCGCCTTGAGGCCCGGCGTTACCGCGGCGATCGGCTCGGCAGTGGCCACGGCCTCTTCCATCGACTTCGTCAGCAGCGCAATCGGCGTTCCGACTGGAACAACTTCACCCGGTGGCACCAGAATCCGGGCCAGAAAACCGGATCCCAGGGACTCCACCTCCATCTCCACCTTGTCTGTCTGGACGAGGAACAACAGATCGCCCTTTTCCACACGGTCCCCGATGTTTTTCAGCCACTGGGTGACCGAGCCTTCCGTCATGGTGAGCCCCAACTGGGGCATGACGATTTCGTAAGACATATCTAGTTGAGCAGCGACTTCCTGAGTTCACGCAGCACCCGCTCAGAGCTTGGGAGCATCTCGTTCTCCAGAACCGGACTGAAAGGGTTGGGGGCAGGCAGCGAGCAGATACGCAACGGCGGCGCATCGAGGAAGTCGAAGCAGTCCTCGCAGGCGATGGCAAACAGTTCAGAAGCGAAGCCGCAACTGGGCGGCGCCTCATCGATGATCGCGAGCCTTCCCGTCTTTTGGATCGAGGCGCTGATGGCTTCCCGATCGAGAGGCACGATCGAGCGCGGGTCGATCACTTCGACGGAGATGCCCTCACGGGAAAGTTCGTCGGCCACCTCGGTCGCGATGGCAACCATCCGGCTGACGGCGACGATCGTCAGGTCGGTTCCCTCGCGGCGGATCCGCGCTTTGCCGAGGGGAATGGTGTATTCGCCGTCGGGGACCGGGCCCTTGGTGTTGTAGAGGGCCTTGTGCTCGAGAAACATGACGGGCCCGTCGTCGCGGATGGCCGTCTTCATGAGCCCCTTGACGTCATCGGGCGTGGCCGGGCAGACGACCTTGAGTCCGGGCGTATGCGCGAACCACGCATAGAAGGAATGCGAGTGGTGGGAGCCCGCGTTGCGGACAGCGCCCATGGCGCCCCTGACCACGACCGGCACCTTGATCTTGCCGTTCGACGAGTAGTGAACCTTGGCCGCCTGCTGCACGATCTGGGTCATGGCCTCCAAAGCGAAATCGAGGAAGACTTCATCGACGATCGAGCGGGTGCCGGCCATCGCCGCCCCGATGGCCACGCCCGTGGCGCCGAGTTCGCAAATCCCGGTATCCCGGAGGCGGTGATCGCCGAACTCCTGCCACAGGCCGCGGGTTTGCCGGAAGTTGCCGCCCCGCGGACCGATGCCCTGGCCGATGTAGATGAGCGACTCATCGCGCGTCATCTCCTCGCGGAGCGCTTCCACGCCCGCATCCACATAGCTGATCTCTCTGGTTCCGTTGTTCATTTCGGCCTCCTACTCGACGAACACATGGCGCAGAACCGTCGACGGATCCGGCAGTGGACTGTTTCGGGCGTGCTCTACGGCGTCTTCGATCAGAGTTTCCGTCTCGCGGTCGATGCGGTCGAAATCCTCCTCGCCGGCAACTCCGGACGAGACTGCCCGCGCACGCAGACCTTTGATGGGACAGCGCTGCTTCCACGACTCCACTTCCTCTTTCGTGCGGTAGTCCGTGCCCGGGTCGCCCTCGTGATGCCCGACCAGCCGATAGGTCTTGCACTCGAGCAGGGTCGGCCCTCCGCCCTCGCGAGCGCGGAGGATGGCTTCGCGGGCGGCCTGCTCCACGGCGAGCACGTCGTTTCCATCCACCTCCACACCGGTCATCGAATAGGCCGCGGCACGGCTGGCTACGCTCGTATTCCTGGTCGCGCGGTGGAACGCCATTTCGGTAGCGTAGAGATTGTTCTCGCAGACGTAGACCACCGGCAGATTCCAGACCGCGCCCATGTTGACGCTCTCGTGAAACGAGCCCGCGTTGACCGCTCCGTCGCCGAAGAAGCAGACGGCCACCTGGCCCCGCTTGCGGAGTTGCGCGCTGAGCGCCGCGCCGGTGGCCAGGGGCAGCCCTCCTCCGACGATCCCGTTGGTCCCCATAAAGCCATACTCGGGGGCGTACAGATGCATGCTGCCGCCGCGCCCCCCGGAGCAGCCGGTGACTTTGCCATAGAGTTCCGCCATCAGGTCGCGGGCGGGGACGCCTTTGGCCAGGGCATGACCGTGGCCGCGATGGGTGCTGAATACCAGATCGTCCGCGCCGAGATGAGCACACACCCCGCTGGCCACGGCCTCTTCCCCGATGTACAGGTGAACAAAGCCCGGGAGTTTGCCGCTTCGATACAATTCCTGGACTTTTAGCTCGAACTGGCGGAGTTCCAGCATGCTCCGATACAGGCCGAGGAGCAGCCCGGCATCAGACTTCGTCTCAACAATGCTCTGCATATCAACCTCTTGCTGTCCGAATCGTCGGGATCGGGATGCGAATTCGAGTACTCATGAGGCGCCTTCCACCGGGATCGAGGTGCCGTCGCACCCCGGAGCGCGCTGCCGGAACTCGAGCAGGAAGCCCAGTTGCTGCTGGCTGTCCATCAAGGTCCAACGGGTTCCAGGACGGATGCCCGTTCCGGCTTGCAGCACGGCGATTCCGCGGATTCCCAGATCCCGGACGACCGAATCCATATCGTCCACCTCGAAGAGCATGTGGTGGATTCCGCCGCCTTTCTCGTCAAGAAACTGGCGGTACGCATTTTTCTCGCCTTCGAGCGGCTGGATGAACTCCAGTTCGAGGGGTCCAATCTGAACAAAAGCTTGGCGGATTTTGATCGGCTGCTCTTCGCCTCGAAACCAATATTTGGATTCGGGACGGTTCGGCCACTCGATAAAACGGAAGGGACCCACGCCGAAAAGTGTCTCGAGCATGGTTGTCGCGGCTTCCAGGTTCGGGACCACGATGCCAACCTGGACGGGCCGTTTCAATTCCGCGATGGGGATTGTCTGGACAATATTCCCGATGGTCATCGCGCCAGGTAACCTCCATCCACCGCAAGGATCTCGCCCGTCACCATGGACGATGCGTCGGAAGCCAGGAACAGGGCGGGGCCCACGATTTCCTCTGGTTTGCCCACCCGGCCAAGGGGGATGTTTGTGGTCCAAACGTCCCATAGTTTCTTCGGGTCAAACTGCGGATCGCGCAGCACGTCTTCCAGGCCGGGCGTCAGGAACTGGCACGGCGCGATGGCATTCACACGAATGCCGCGCGAGGCCCACTCCAGTGCGAGCTGTTTGGTGAGTGTGTTCACGCCGCCCTTGCTGGCGCAGTACGCGTTCGCCCCGCGGCCGACGCCCACCACACCCGCAATGGAGGAGAAGTTGATGATCACGCCGCCGCCTTTGGCCAGCATCACCCGGCCGGCGTGCTGGCAGCAGAGGAAGGTGCCGCGGAGGTTGATGTCGATGATACGATCCCAGGTTTCGAGCGGAATCGACTCCGCGGCATCGTGCTGCGGGACTCCGGCGCTATTCACAAGAATGTCGACCGTACCGAACTCGGCCACGGTCTGTTCCACCATCGCCTGGATCTCCTCGGGCACGCCCACATCGGCCTTGATGGCAATCGACCGCCCGCCCGCGGCTTGCACTTTTTGGGCCGTCGACCGCACCTGCTCGTAGTCGACATCGGAGGCGGCCACGGCGCACCCATACTCGGCGAACGCGAGGGAGATCACCTCTCCGAAGCCCTTGGCCGCCCCGGTAACGAGGGCCACCCGCCCGGACAGGTCGAACAGCTTGTCAAAACGTTTCTTATTTGCAGGATTCATGGATCAACACCCCCGATCGGGTTGACAGGGAGGCACTGAGAGGATTATACCCGAGAAGGACCTGTAAGTCAGCGATTTTGTCGACAGGATTGTGAGGAAACATTTGGAACCAGTTGTGGTTGAAGCATTGGGCTTAGTCGCGGTGGCGGCTGTCATGAACGGCGCCTACTCATTGCCGATGAAAGTGACGAATCGGTGGGCGTGGGAGCATGCGTGGCTGGCGTTCACCGTTCTGGGGGTTGCCGGAGTCCCCACTGTACTGGCAATAGCGACGGTGCCGGACCTTTGGGCCATTTACGAATCCGTTCCTCCCCCGACACTGGTCGCAATGGCGGCCTTCGGGGTGGGTTGGGGCGTAGCGATGGTGCTGTTCGGCTTGGCGCTTGCGCTGGTAGGAGTCGCGATCACCTTTGCGGTCTGCCTCGGGACCTCCTCGGCGTCGGGCGCGTTGATTCCCCTTCTGGCGAAACACCCGGAACGCCTTCTCGAACGCCAGGGGCTGGCGATTCTCGCGGGCGTCGCCCTCATCGCACTCGGTGTGGGTCTTTGCGGTGTAGCCGGCCACCGGAGGGAGAGGATGAAGGCCGCCGCCGGAACCGCGAGCCGGGCGTCGACAACGCGGGGTGTCTTTTATGCCGTCGTCTCCGGGGTTCTCGGATCGATGCTCAACTTTGGCCTGGCATTTGGACAGGGCATTCAGCAGGCGGCGAGGGACCACGGGGCGGTCGAAGCCATGACGTCGAACGCCGTCTGGCTGCCCTGCCTCTACGCGGGTTTCATCCCGGGTGTGGTCTACTGCCTGTACCTCATGAAGAAGAACGGCCGGATGGCGGATCTGCTGGGCCAGGCGCGCTGGTACTACTGGGGCGCGGCAATTCTGATGGGTATCCTCTGGTACGGCAGTGTCGTCGTCTATAGCATGGCGGCATCGAAACTGGGTGAGTTGGGCCCTTCGATCGCGTGGCCGTTGTTCATGTCGGCGGCTGTCTTGGTCAGCACCGTCGCGGGCGTCGTAACCGGCGAGTGGAAGGGAGCGAGCCGCGGATCGATGGCGACGATGGCGGGCGGCATCCTCTGCCTCATCCTGGCGATCGCCGTGCTCGCCCGGGCGGGCTGAGTCACTTGGCCTCAAATAACAGCAGTTCCGACGTCAGGTTCGCTTCGAGCCTGACGGGCACGCCTTCCTGAAGCAGGCTGCGGCCGGAAATCTCGACCGTCTGGCCGCTGTTCGAAAGGGTGACGCGGTAGTCCCTGGTGAGGTCGAGACCTCGCGGGAAGAACCGGTACACGGGGTTTCCCATCGCCGCCGTGCGAAACACTCCCGCCACCGCTCGGCGCGAATCGGGTGTCGCGTACTCGAGCACCACCCACGGCGAGGCTTCGAGCATAGGCACAACCGGAGTGTGATGATACACCCGGCTGCCGATCATCACCGGCCGCACGAGCTTCTTGTAGGTGGCAACAGCCTCCTGAACCTTCGCGCGGTAGATCGGGTTGAACTCCTCGAGGGTGGGGGCGATGCCGCGGAAGATTGGGCGCGAGAGCATCACGGTGCGCAACTGAAGATCCAGATCACCGTCGGATCCATGGTCTCCCACCTCGGTGCCGAACGTGCGCAGCAGGATCTCGGGCGGCAGCACCCAGGTCATGCCGTTCAGGATCTTGAGTCCTCGGGGCGCGCGCATCCAATCGGACAGTTCGGTGTTGTGGAACCGGCGCAGGATGCCCCAGTCCAGCCGTCCCCCGCCGCCCGCGCAGTTCTGGAAAATGACGTTGGGGAACTGCTTGCGGAGGCGGTCGAACATCGCATAGAAGTTGTCGACGTAGCGCCAGCCGGTGCTTTCCGTGAAGCCCTCGTACACACGGTTGCCGCCCTCGTTGATGGTGGTGTTGTAGTCGATGCGGAACATATCGAGGTCATAGCGCTTGATGATCCTTGCGATTTCCGACTCCATCCAGGCGGCCACCTTTGGATTCGCGACATCAAGCTGCCGGCCATTGGCCACGGGTTTGCCGTTCCTCGTCAGGACCCAGTCAGGGTGTTCCTTGCGCAGCTTGGAGGCGGAACCGATGCCCTCGATCTCCACCCACAGGCCGAACAGCAGGCCTTTCTTCCGGGCGTGCTCGCGCACCGGGGTGATGTCGTTGGGGAGCCATGCTCCGGGATACCAGTCGCCGACGTTCGCCCCCCAGCGATTCGGCTCCGGGCCGTACCAGCCCGCGTCGATCACAAACATCTCCGCGCCGGCATCGGCGCCGAGATCCACCTCCCGCTTCAGGCCCGCCTCGTCTTCGTGGTCGACGATATAACCCCGGTGATTCGCTTCGACCTGGTATTCGCGGCCGGAGACCATCGGCGGCAGAACATTCTGCCGGACGTGCGCGTGCAAGGCCTGGATTACCTGGTCGAGGCCGGCGCGCATCACCAGCATGTGCGCCTCGGGGCTCCTGACCGTTTCTCCCGCGCCGACAACGCGCAGGGCCGGGTCGGCGGCGCTTGGCCCCATGCTCATGAAGAGGCGCGAGCGATTGTCCGCGGGATCGTGTTTCCCCGTCAATGTGATGGTCCAGTTTCCGCTCCAGCCGAGCGAACCGACGAACCATTCGCCGGTGGCGTTGTTGCGGGCGAAGAAGGTGGGATGTCCCCAGCCCGATTTCCCGCGCGTACCCGAGACCGACTTAGTGGAGTTGCCGACGGAGTGGAATTGCCACGCGCCCTCATGGCCCCAGTCCTGATACTGCGTGAACGCCGTCTCGAAGACAGCATCGCTTCCTCCCTTGACCCGCTCGGTCGAAGTGGCCGTGTCCCACAGCATGCCCGACCACGGGGAGACTCTGGTGATGGCGGTCGCCTTCTTGCCGGTGTTGGTGATTTCGAGCCAGCGAATCATCACCGGGCCCCCGTGCAGAAGGGTGTTCACCTTCACGCGGACCGGCCGGGACTGGCTCTCGAGCTCGACCACCCGCAGGAGCCCTTCCGGGTTCTGGACCCTCGACTCGCTAGATCCGACCCACCGCCACGACCCGGCAAGGTCCTGCCCTTCCATGAAGAGCTCAAACGCATCCTGCGGAGCGCCGTCGAATGAACGGACCTCCCGGCTGAGATGGAAGTCGGGCTTCACCATGCCGGTGGAGAGCCAGTAACGATTCAGCCAACGCCCGTTTCTCAACACCTCGTCGCAAACGGTCAGACCGGACATGAATCGGACTCCCGCTTCCGGGGTTGTGCGAACGACCGCCGAGGAGTGCTTCTCGGTTGCGTTCAACGCCGGGACAACAGTCAGGAACAACAAAAGTCTGATCAGCATTATGATTCTCCCGGTAGTAAGATTCCCCACTTACCCAGTCGCACTTAACCGGCCGGAGCCGTAGCGCAGCCCCTCTTCGTACATGGCGACGATATTGGCCGGCGGCACATCCTCCTGGATGTTGTGCACGGAAGCCAGGACATACCCGCCGCCGGCCGCCATGTGATCGATGCGCCGGCGCACCTCTTCCCTGACGTCGTTCTCGGTTCCCCTCGGCAAGACCTGCTGGGTATCCACGCCTCCCCAAAAGCAGAGATCGCGGCCGAACTCGCGCTTCAGCCGGAGCGTGTCCATCTTGCCGGCAGCCACCTGCACGGGGTTCAGCGCATCCACGCCGATATCAATCAGGTCGGGAATGAAATCGTAGACCGACCCGCAAGTGTGATACAGGAACGGTTTGCCCCAGCGCTTCACGGTGTCGATCATGGCTCGCTGCCGGGACTTGAAGATGCGGCGATAGAGGCTCGGGCTGAACAGCGGGCCGCGTTGCGAACCGATGTCGTCGCCGTACAGCACGACGTCGACGTACTCCCCGGCCTCCGTGAGAGCCCGCCTGGCCTGCTCGATCCACACTTCGGTCGTGATGTCGAGCAACGCCTCGACAAACGTTGGCCGGAGGACAGTATCCTCCATCCACTGCGCGAAGCCGCGCACCGCCTGGCCGAGATGGATAGGACCGGTGCCCGCGTAGAGAATCACCGCGTAGTCGGTTTCTTCATGCAACTTCCGGGCGCGCTCCCGCAACCCGCGGAACCGTCCGGGGTCGGCGGGGTCCGGCCATGCGATGCGTCTCAGGTGGGAGACGTCCGGCTCTTCGATCTTGTGGAGGGGGCCGTCCAACATCATGAACTGGCCGCCCTCGGGGCGAACCCAGGTGACTCCCCATTCGTCGATGATCATGTTTTCGGAGAGCGCCTGCTCAGGCTGCGCGTCGCTGGCGCCCGTCGTTACGGAGCGGGCATCGGCGCCGAAGAGGCGCATGATGCTCTCGTCGGGGATGACGGTGGAGAAACGGCGGGCCATCGGTGCGGGCGGCGGAGCGTCGGGTAGACCGAGATGCGCCCGGAGATTCTCGTGGGCACGAGCAACGAGGGTGGTGACGCCGGTGCCGCCAAAGTCGATCGGGACGCGATCTGGCTCCACCCTTCGAATGGCCGCCAGAATTCGCTCCCGGGGGGTCATGTGTGTCTCTGCGCCGCTTTTGCGGCGGATACCACCAGCAGTTCACCTGGCTTCATGACATGGGGCTCGACCGACGGCGCGATCTCTTTACAGGCCTCCAGAAACAAGGCAGGATCGCCGTTGTGCGCGACGAACATCCAGAAGTGGGAAGCGATGACAACTCGCGCCGAGATGTCGCGGGCCAGCATCGCGGCGTCCCGGCTGTCCATGTTCCCGTACCGGCCGTTGATGCAGGGAATGAACACGTCCGGGCTGAGAATGGCGGGGGATTTCATCTCGTCCGGCCGGTAGGCGGTGTCCCCGCTGTGATAGACGCGGATTCCCTCAAAATCGAGGACGAGACCCAGGGCGTCCGGTGCGTACGTCCCGTGATCGGCGTAGACACCGGTCACCCGAACGCCCTCAATTTCCACCGTCTTATCGCGCTCGAGCAGAACCGATCGCCCGGCGCCGATGCCCGCCTTCTCAAACCCCTTGATGCACTCGATGGGACCGGCGAATATGGCGCTCGTGTTCCGGGCGACGACCGGGATGGAGTCCATATCGAGGTGGTCCTCGTGCTCGTGAGTGCACAGCACCACGTCCGCTCTCACCTCCTCGGCGGAGATGGGCGCACCCATCATGCGTTTGAAACCGGAACCGTGGAGCCTCTCGACGTAGTCGGAAAGGTACGGGTCGATATAGATCACCTTTCCGCCGCTTGTCTTGAATACGAACCCTGCCTGGGCCAGCCAGTAGACGGCGAGGGTTCCGGGGTCAACTTTCGTCTCTTCGATTCGCTGTGCCAGAGCCGGCATCTTCTTCTCCTATGGCCTTGGTTCAGGTTCAAACCTCGGGTGACAGCAACACTTGGGCGATATGGTGGATTGCGTCCGGGCGTCCACGGAATGCCCAGACCTGGCTGATCTCCTCGCACCTCGATGACCCTCCCGGGCCTCCGATTGCGGGCACGTGATACTCCAGTTCGCTGAAGCTGCCCAAGTGACTGTCGACGTTGCACGCCTGGACCGCAAAGCCGAAATTGTCCGGCTCTGTCCAGGGAACATCGACATACTCTCCCGAGGGGTTTACCGAGAAGTTGCGGATCACGAGGGCGGATTGAGACGAGGCCGCGCAAAGATAGCCGGCCCTGCCGCACATGTTCTCGGCGCGCAGGCCGATCTTGTGTTCCCCCTTGGCGCGCATCCTGTACTTCACCAGACGGTCCGTGACAATGAGGTCTTCCCCACCGGCACTGCCCATGTAGATCTTGACCGAAGCCTTCGAGTAGGTAGGGATGAGCAAGTCTCCGTTATGCGGCATCTGAATCAGGTTCCAGAGGCCGACGCGCGGCGAATTCTCGCCGCCTCCGGGCAGGGCGAGCGCGGTCTTTTGTGTATAGCCGGCGTATTCCACTTCCATGTTTCGAAACATGTCCTGAAACCCAGGCTCGTAGCGCAGCGGGTTGGGGGCGGGGAATACACTTTTGGAGATCTCCAGGTCGACGCACCGCTTGCCACGGGACATCGTTAAGGTAAGCCGGTTGACGAGGCTGAGGAGGCCGCCCGTCGAGACCACCTGATAGTTCCCGGGATCGAGAGCACGCTGCTGCCGGTAGGTGGACAGATCGATGTTGGGGTATTGGGGAAAGAAGAAGTCTAACTCCGGGGCAAGCCAGGTGCGGTCGCCGCCGGAATTCTGCCAGGCATCGCCTTCGTACAACGCGCGGGCGGACTCGGCGGAGCGCAGGGCGGGATTGGTCCAATAGAAGTTCTCCTCGGATCCAGCAGCGAACAATCCGAGCACCCGGCCGCCGTGAGGAAGCAGGAGGACGCGGGTGCCGTCGGCAAAGGTGACGCTCTCAGGGTTCTTTCCCGCTTCACGCAGCACTTCGATGAGGGAACCTGCCATGGAAACAGGCCTCCTTAGACGCCGGCCACGTAGCCCAGGCCGCACCGGGCGGCGGACTCCGTGCGGAAGTCCGAAATCAGGGACATCAAAGACGTGGTGCCGCCGTCGGCGACGATCGTCTGGCCGACAATGAACTCGGCGTCGTCGGAACACAGGAAGAGCGCGAGCCGGGCGATATCATGCGGTTTGCCGGGACGGCCCAATGGAACGCTGTCCCTGGCCGCCTGAAGGGCGCCCTCCTCGCTGTAGTTCGGAAAGATCTTCGCGTGGTTCTCGACCATCACCCATCCGGGGGCGATTGCATTCACGCGGATTCCCTTGTGTGCCAACTCGATTCCGAGTTCTCGGGTATAGGCGATGATGGCGCCCTTTGTGGCTGCGTAGACCGCGTGCTCCGGCGCTCCCTGCAACCCATGAATCGAGGTCAGATTACAGATCGCTCCGCCTCGGCCATGGTCGAGCAGGTACCGGGCCACGTGCTGCGAGAGAAAGAACTGGGCGCGCATGTTCACGTTGAAGACCGTCTCATACTGCTCGGGCGTGATCTTGACGAACGGCTTATTGAAGGTGATTCCGGAATTGTTGACTAGGCAGTCGATTCCGCCGAGGTATTCGATCGCCACATTGCCGAAGCGCAGAACCTCGTCGAGCCGTTCGAAGTCCGCCTTCAGGGCGGTGGAGCGGCGGCCCATGGCGCCGATCTCTTCGACGGCCGAAAGAGCGCCGGCGCTGCTGTGCGCGTAGTGGAGGACCACGTCGGCGCCCTCGCGCGCGAACTCGAGCGCAATGCCTCGACCGATGCCCGTACCGGAACCGGTGACGATCACCTTCCTGCCAACGAATCTCATTTCCCTCTCTCTCGGTCTGGATTCCTCTGGCCGCTACCCGCCCGCTGCGCGCGGGCATGCGGCTGGACACTTTATACCGCCTGCGCCGTTTTTTGTCAACAGCGTTGTTGACGGAATGGTATATTCGGATTGTGGGCGGTTCGCCATAATCGGGCAGATACCTGCAACGACGATGAAACCAAAGCGCAAGGTCCGTCCCATCACTAGGATTTCGCGATCGGCCCTGTGCCCTCACCTGAAATCCATCACTTGCGAACAAATCATCGCGTTGACTGTAGAAGATGAGCCAAAGGTTCTTCGCCACCGAACTGGAACCAGCCGAGTACCTCGCGATTCGCGCCTACCTCTACAACGGACTGGTTCGAGCGGGAGTGTGCCTGAATCCGGCGCATTACCGTTGGTCCGGCACGGGCTTATGTACAATGCATCCAGAGAGTTGGAAGCTTCTGGAACCGGGTCCCTGGACACCGGTGAGCGTGTTCGTGCCGCCCGAGCGACCCGGACCCGATCAGGTCAACTTGCAGAGGATCTTCAGCAAGGCGTCGCGAAGCCGGATGGCGCTTGGCAAGCTGTTGGCGCGTGTTGGAATGAAACGTCCGCTGGCTGCACCGTGCCGGATTGAACCAGCCGCAAGGATCACAATGGAACATCTTTCCAACCAGGCTTCGTTGCCGAGCGGCCCGTAGTGATTGGGCTAGGCGATGACGAGGAGTCTTGCAGAGAGGAGACAACGGATCAAATCAACGTTCGCCTAGGTTCGCCGCGGCCGGGAGCTACCGGTAGCGTCGCAGCACGGCCAGCAGCCTGCCTTGAATCTCCAGGTCCGCAGCCGGCACCACGATCGGCTGCATCGCGGCGTTGGCCGGTTGGAGCCGTACCGCCTCGCCTTCGCGATAGAAACGCTTGAGCGTAGCTTCCGTCCCCCGAACCAGCGCCACGACCGTGTCGCCTTCGCGAACCTGAGTAGTCTTTTCCACCAGCGCCAGGTCGCCGTCGCAGATGTGGTCTTCGATCATCGAATCGCCGCGAACTTCCAGGGCAAACACGTTCGGGTTGTCCGTGAAGTCGCCGAAGCGCAGGGCTTCCCGCTGCTCCACCGCTTCCACCGGAGAGCCTGCCGCGATCCGCCCCAGTAGCGGCACAAAACTCGTGTCTCCCCGTCCGCGCCGCTGATCCTGAAAGTACTTCGAGCCCAGATCGAGTGAGCGGCTTTGGTTGAACCCCCGCTTCAGATACTGCTTTCCCTCCAGGGTCGAGATGTGCTTGTGTACCGTGGCCAACGAGGCCAAGTTCAAGCCCTTGGCGATCTCGTCGTAGCTGGGGCTGTAGCCGTGATCCTCGATAAATTGGGAAATAAAGTCCAGGACTTCTTTTTGTCGCTTGGTAACGGCCATAGGTGTACTTTTATTGTTGGCGAAGAAAAAGGGAACGTCAAGCTTTTTCTTTGAGCTGGAAGTGGAGCGCTTGCGGTGGACTGGTAGGGTAGAAAGAGTGCCCTTCCAGTCCAAAGTCATGATCCTGTGCGGGAAGGGAGGTGTAGGTAAGACCACCCTGTCCCTTGCCTTGGCAATGCGGGTCGCCAAGTCCGGCCGCCGGGTGCTGGTCGTCAGCTCGCATCCGCTGGCCGAGTTGGCGGTTGCGGTGTCGCTGGACGGGCTGTCGGCCCACTCTCCGAAAGCTGCCGCCAACCTGTTTCTTGTCCACATCGACGCCAAACAGCTGCTGGCGGAGGTGGTCGAGCAGAACTTCCCAGTCGATTGGGTGGCGAAAGCGGTACTGAACAGCACTATCTATCAGAACCTGATCGAAGTCGCGCCGGGGCTGAAAGAATTTTATTTCCTGGCGCGTCTCCAGGCGCTCTCGGAAAGACGCACCGACGGCGGGGTGGCCTATGATGTACTACTGTGGGACGCGCCGGCGACGGGGCATTTCCTGAGCACGTTGGGCTCGGCGAAGAATTTCGAAACGTTCCTCACGGGCCCCCTGGCTGTGGCGGGCGCGGAGCTGCATCGCTTCTTCTCGAATATCGAAAACGTCAGGCTGCTGCCGGTCACGACGCTCGAAGAAATGGCGATCGAGGAAATGCTGGAGATGTGCGCCACGCTCGAATCGGGCTACCGGCTGAAATCGGCGGCCGTGGTGCTGAACATGATTTCCCCGCTGGCGCTGGCGACGGACGAAGCCGCCAGGCAACTGATCGAAGAGTGCGGCGAAACGTCCGATCCGGCGCTGCGTTTTGCCATCGAGCGCGGAACGTTGGAGCGCGCACGGGTGGCCGAGGTTCACGGCCGTTTGAGGGGGCCGGTGATCGGGGTTGAGCGGATTCGCCATTTCCGCGACGATATCGATCTGCTGGTGCAGGTGGGTCAGCCGCTGGAGGGCATTGCCGCTTGGGCATGAGGATGGTTGTGTATCTCGGCACGGGCGGTGTCGGGAAGACCTCCGTGGCCGCCGCCACCGGGGTCGCGCAGGCACGGTCCGGTCTCCGCTCCCTGGTCCTGACGATCGATCCGGCTTTGCGATTACGCAGCGCTCTGCGACTGCGCCCGGGGCTTCTCGAGCAGCCCGTCGATCTTGATCCAGAACCGGCAGGCGAACTCTGGGCCGCGCTGCTCGATGTTCGCGCCACGCTTGATGAGGCCGTCAAGCTGTATGCCCCGGAGGCCCTGGTCAAGCCGATCCTGACTCATCCGATTTACTCGACCATCGCCGATTCGTTGGTCGGAATGCAGGAACTGATGGCCGTGGAACGTATCGACCAGCTCTCCCGGCGCGGCTTTTCCAACATTGTGATCGATACCGCCCCTTCGCGGCACGCTCTCGAGTTTCTCGACAAGCCGATGTTCTTCGCCGACCTTGCGGGGTCGAACCTCGTGCGCATGGTAGGCCGTACGTACAAGTTCGTGGCACGGTCCGGCCTCGCCTCCTTCGGGCGCCGGACGGTCGACTTCTATAAACGGGTCGAAGGCATCCTGGGCGCTGACATGGTGCGGCAGATTCTCGACTTCTATTCCCTCTTTGTTTCCATCGCCGAAGGCTACGCCGACCGCGCGGAGAAGACGGTCGGGTTGCTGAAGGATCCCGATGTTACCGAATTTCGCATCGTGACCACGCCGCAGAAAGCGCTTCGCGACGCGCGCTACTTTGTCAATGCCCTGGAGCAGCGCCGTTTCCACGTGGGAGCCCTTTATATCAACCGCGTCTGGAACCTGCAGGCGGCCGAACCGGCATCTTCGAGCGGCCTGCGCGACGAATTGTTGGGCTGGTACAGCGCCGTCCGGAACTCGCACACGCAGGCGATCGAACAAGTGCGCAGCGAGTTCCATTCACGCATTCCGCTGATCGGAACGCTTCCCGAACTGGAGCGGGACATCGACGGCCTGCCGGCCCTCGAGAAGATTGCGCCGCTGCTGGCGCCCAGGTAACCCTTCAGGTCGTCGCGCGTCTGTTGCCATAGGGCCAAGGCCCGTTACAATATCTATGATGCTTGTTCGTTCACTCACCTGGCTGATTCTTGCCTCTTCCCTCTTGATGGGGCAGCAGAAACCCTATAAGTCGTTCGGGATCCAGACGGCGCCGCTGCAGATCGATGTGTACAGCGACTTTCAGTGCCCGGCCTGCAAGAACCTGCACGACGGCGTGCTGAATCAAGTGCAGAACGACTACGTTCGGACTGGCAAGGTATACCTGACCTACCGCGAATTTCCGCTGCCGATGCACAAATACGCGCGTGAGGCCGCCTCGCTGGCCACGGCCGCGGCGAGGTTGAACAAATACGAGCAGGTGGCCGGCGCGCTGTTCCGCCAGCAGGCGACCTGGTCCAACTCGGGCAACCTGGAATCGGTGATCGCCCCGGCGATCAGCCCCGCGGAGTTGCAGAAGATCAAGACGCTAGCCAAGGATCCGCAGGTGCAGGCCTCGATCGAGCAGGACATTGCGCTCGGCAAGCAGAACTCGCTGGCCCAGACCCCCACCTTGATCATTATGAAGAACATGCGCCGCTTCCCGATTGGCGGCAACGTCAGCTACGACGTCCTGAAGCGCTTCCTGGACAGCCTGCTGGCCCAATGACTCGCTGGGTCATCGTCGCGCTCCGTCTTCTGATCGGCGGGGTCTTCCTGTACGCCGCCTACACCAAGCTGAAGGACCCATGGCTGGTCTTCGCCTTGTCGATTGACGCCTACCAGCTACTGCCGTCGTGGGCCGTGTTCTTCGTTGCGCGCACCCTCCCGTGGGCGGAATTGCTGCTCGGGTTGTGGCTCGTGAGCGGCATCGGGTTGCGGTACGCTTCGGCCGCCGGGAGTGCGCTGCTGGCCTTCTTCTTTGCCATCATGGTGCGCTCGTATGCGAAGGGCCTGACCATCGACTGCGGCTGCTTCGGCCTCGGCGATGCGCTGGGCCCCAAAACCCTCATCCGGGACGGCCTTCTGCTGGCTGCGGCGGTCGGCCTTTGTGTCCTCGCGTTTCGAGGGAAGCGCCGTCTGGTCGGAGAAAATTCATCCGTTGCCTGAGGATTCGCGTTATCCTGAACGGCGAGGACTTACTACGAGGCAGGTGACTGGCCCCATTTTTGATCCAACAGTCAAGCATCGGGAGCTCGTCTCGGTTATCTGTTGCGCTGTTGAGCAAGCTCCCGCGGCCGGTATGGGCCGCGATGGAGAAGCCTGAAAGCGCCCGGAGGGCACCCACCCTGGACAACAGGGGTCAATGCAGGGGTTGGCACGGCGGAGTGGTTGGTCCTTTCTTTGTGCCTGGCAGCCCTTGGGCGGGCTGCCGCCGCGTTACGCAAGTCGCCTCACTCCAGGTAAGATCGCAATGATTCCGATCTCGGAGCTGGTAACGCTGTAGTAGAAAAGGTGCCAGGCAACGAAAAAGTACCGGTATCCCCTCATCAAACCTCGGCGGCGGATGGGGAACATTCGCGGGTGGGCTGACAATCAATCAAGGCAACGAGCGGCTTTTCTCCTGATCTCTTCGGATAACTCTCCAAAGGACTCTGTGACTCTCTCGGCAAAAACGACAGTCACAGTTTGTTGCGACGCTTCACTTCCAGCCAGGACACGGTCCGGCCTTCCCGGAACTCCCTCTGAGAACGTTCCAACTGGTTGCGCAGGATGGGCTCATGCTCATGTTCAACCTGGTCCAGCCATTGTTCGAGGCTTTCGCGAGCGTGCAGCAGATCGGACAGGGCTTCCGCCTGGTCGCCTTCATAGTCTGTGACGAGGTCGTCCAGCAGACGTAGGCTTTCCTCATCGAGTTCGATTTGGCGGCTAGGCACGGAATGAGAATAGCATCAGCGTCAAAACCTCGGAAGGCAGGCGAGCCTGGGGGACGCCGAGGGTCAATCTATAGCGTGACCGATGTTTGTCTGCATCCGATCAGAGCATCGCCGTATCGGCTTTGGCTTCGGATCCGTATTCCCGAGACGTAGTGGTAGTGTCACACTGAGGAAAGAAGGCCGCCGAATGAGTATAGTCGTGACGATCCCCGATTCTGTTGCCCAGAGCCTCCGCCTCCCCGAGCCCGAAGTTGAGCGCCGGCTTCGTCGTGAACTGGCAGTGGCCCTGTACGCTCAGGCCATACTTCCCCTGGGCAAGGCAGCCGAACTCGCGGGTATGGGTCGCATCGCTTTCGGGGAACTAATCGGAGAGCGAGGTATTCCACGCCAGTACTCGCAGGAGGATCTGGATGCCGACGTTGCCTATGCGCGTGGTGAGTAACACCTCTCCCATTTCCAACCTGGCAACTATAGGACGGCTTGAACTACTTCGTGAGCAGTATGGCTCAATCGCCGTTCCGGATCGCCGTGACGAGGCTTGCTCGCTGACGTCTGCTATTTTTGAAGAACCATGACCAGACGTGCGGCACTCGGAGCCCCCATCGGAGTTGCGCTCGCGGCTCCAAAAACGAAAGCCTTCGTCCTCGCGATGCACCAGACCACACAGGCCGGGTCGGATTTCCGCCGGTCCCTCGAAGGCTGTGCCAAGGCCGGGATCCTGCATGTCGAGATCATTCCCCCGCTGGCAGAGCCGTTCATTAAAAAAGAAGGCGTCGCGGCCGCCAAAAAGCTCCTGGGCGACCTCGGCATAACTGCTCCGGCCTGCGGCGGCGCGCGAGGACTCGTGGAACCGAATCCGGAACGCGCGCAAGCCCTCGACGAACTCAAGCGCCGCCTGGAATGGGTCGCCGCGCTGGGAATGGACCGAATCGTGGCGCCCTGTCCCTACTATGGCAAAGCCACGCCTGACGACCTCAAGCGGGCTTCGGACAACCTGAGGGAAGCGGGCGAGATCGCTGCCCAGTTCAAGGTAGCCCTGATGCTTGAGTTCATGCGCGGATCCACCTTGATCGGCACGCTGCCCACCGCCTTGAAGGTCGTGCGCGGCGCGGCCCACCCGTGGGTCAAGCCGATGTTCGACTTTTATCACTTCATGGCCGGCCTCAGCCGTATGGACGATCTCGACCTCGTTCACCCGGGGGAATTCCACCACGTCCACCTCCAGGACCTGCCCGACCTGCCTCGCGAATTCCTCGACAATACGACCCGCGAAGTTCCCGGCGATGGAGTCGGACCGGTCGTCGCGCTGCTCAAGAAGGTGAAGGCCACCGGCTATCGGGGACCCTTGTCGGTCGAGTTGTTTCATCCCCGTCTGCAGAAGGGCGATCCGCTCGGGGTAGCGCAGGAAATCCGCCGCAAATCGGAAGCCGTCATGCGTAAGGCTGGACTCGGATGAGCGGCCCCGCACTACGCGCCGAAAAATTAACAAAGAGCTATCTCTCCGGTGACAGCGAACTGGTGGTGTTCAGCGAACTCGACCTGGAGGTGAAGCGCGGAGAACGCCTGGCCCTTGTGGGCGAATCCGGGGCGGGGAAGTCCACTCTGCTCTACCTGCTGAGCGGCCTCGACCGCCCAACCTCCGGGCGGATCTTCATCGACTCGAAGGATCTGTCGGCTATGGCTCCCGATGAGGTATCCGAGTTCCGGAACCAGAAGATGGGATTCGTGTGGCAAAGTCACAACCTGCTGCCTGAATTCTCGGCCACGGAAAATGTCAGCATGCCCTTGCGGATTCGGGGCCTGCCAGACGACGAGGCCGAACAAAAGGCCGCGCAAGTGCTGGCCGAAGTCGGATTGGCCGCGCGGGGCCATCACCGCGCCGGCGAACTCTCGGGAGGAGAACAGCAGAGGGTTGCCCTGGCGCGCGCCCTGTGCGGGGATCCCCCCATTCTGCTGGCCGACGAACTCACCGGCAACCTCGATCCGGCGACCGGAGAGCGGGTGTTTGAATTGCTCACCCGCTTGCAGGCGGCGCGCCGGTTGACGACTGTCCTGGTGACGCATAATCTGGAGTTCGCGCGACGCTGTGATCGTATACTGAGACTAGACGCGGGAAAACTGATCCCTGCACCAACGGGCGGGTAACGGCGCCGACGGGATTGGGCTAAAGTAGGAGGCACGTAGCTGTTCAGGGAGGCAGCGGGAATCTTATGTTTGAGCGCTACACCGAGAAGGCTCGCCGGGTGATCTTCTTCGCCCGGTATGAGGCAAGCCAATTCGGCAGTCCATATATCGAAACGGAGCACCTCCTGCTGGGCCTTCTGCGGGAGGACAAAGCCCTGGCAAACCGCTTCCTGCGCTCGCACGCCGCAGTCGAGTCCATCCGCAAGCAGATCGAAGGACACACCACGATCCGCGAGAAGGTCTCGACTTCGGTGGATTTGCCCCTCAGCCACGAATGCAAGCGCGTTCTTGCCTACGGCGCCGAGGAAGCCGAACGGCTGAGCCACAAGCACATCGGAACCGAGCACCTGCTGCTCGGCCTGTTGCGCGAGGAAAAATGTTTCGCTGCCGAGATTCTCCACGAGCGCGGCTTGAGGCTGTCCACGATTCGCGAAGAGTTGGCACGCAATCAGTCCGAGAAGGCGGCCGCCAACCGGCCGAAGGAAAGCTCGCTGCTCTCCGAGTTCAGCCGCGACCTGACGCAAGCGGCCATGGACAACCTCCTCGACCCCCTGGTCGGCCGCGACTATGAACTCGAGCGCGTGGTGCAGATCCTGTGCCGCCGCACCAAGAACAACCCCGTCCTGATCGGTGAGCCGGGCGTGGGCAAGACGGCGATCGTCGAAGGACTGGCCCAGCGCATCGCCGAAGGAGACGTGCCGAGTTTCCTCGCCGACAAACGGATCCTCGCCCTGGACCTCTCCCTGATCGTCGCTGGAACCAAGTATCGCGGCCAGTTTGAAGAGCGCCTGAAGACCATCATGAAAGAACTGATGGAGAACCAGAACGCGATCATCTTCATCGACGAGTTGCACACGCTGGTCGGCGCGGGTTCGGCCGAGGGGTCGCTCGATGCCGCGAACATCCTGAAGCCCGCTCTGTCGCGGGGTGAGATCCAGTGCATTGGCGCCACCACTCCGGGCGAATTCCGCAAGTCGATCGAGAAGGACCGCTCGCTCGAACGCCGGTTTCAGGCCGTGAAGGTGCCTCCTCCGAACGAGGACGACGCCATCAAGATCCTGTTCGGGATCAAGGACCGCTACGAGAAGTTCCACGCGGTCGGCTACACCGACGAATGCATCGAGACCGCGGTGCATGCCTCGCAGCGCTACATTCCCGATCGCTTCCTGCCGGACAAGGCCATTGACCTGATCGACGAGGCGGGCGCCCGCGTCAAACTGCGCCAGACCACGCTTCCGGCCGAACTCGCCGACATCCAGAAGCGCATCAAGTTCATCGTTCACCGCATGGAGAACGCCATCGCGAACCACGAGTTCGAGAAGGCCCGCTTCTACTCCGATGAAGAGCGGAAGGAGCGGGAGAACCTGCGCCAGTTGCGCGAGAAATACAACCTGGACGATTCGTCCTCCGGAATCGTCACCAAGTCGGACATCGAAGACGTGGTCGCGCGCTGGACCGGCGTGCCCATGACCGCGATCAAGGAAGAAGAGGTCTCCAAGCTCATCCGGATCGAGGAAGAACTGCACAAGCGCGTGATCAGCCAGGAAAAAGCGATCTCGGCGCTGGCTCGCGCGATCCGCCGTTCCCGCGCGGGCTTGAAGGCCACCAATCGGCCCGCTGGTTCGTTCCTGTTTCTCGGCCCGACCGGCGTTGGGAAGACCGAGGTCGCGCGGGCCCTGGCTGAGTTCCTCTTCAGCAGTGAGAAATCGCTCGTCCGCTTCGATATGTCCGAGTACATGGAGAAGCACTCGGTCTCGAAGCTCATCGGCTCGCCCCCAGGCTATGTCGGTTACGAAGAAGGGGGCCAACTGACCGAGCGGGTCAAACGGGCGCCCTACTCGATTATTCTTCTGGACGAGATCGAGAAGGCGCACCCCGACGTCTACAACATCCTGCTGCAGGTGTTCGAGGACGGCCAGTTGACCGACGGCCTCGGCAACACGGTCGACTTCAAGAACACGATCATCATCATGACGTCGAACCTGGGCGCGCGATTTCTCGAGAAACGCGGGCACATGGGATTCTCGGCCCCGGCCGGCCAGGGTATTCCGTCCCAGGTGGAGGACATGGTGCGGAGCGAGGTCAAGCGCGCCTTCAACCCCGAGTTCCTCAACCGCCTGGACGAAGTGATTCTGTTCCAGTCGCTCACCGATGACGACCTGATCAAGATCATGGATCTGCTGGTCACCCAGCTCAACAAGAATCTGGCTTCAAAGCAGATCAAGATCCGCCTCACCGCGGACGCGGCCAAGTACGTTCTCGAGAAAACGTGCGTCGATCGCAGCTACGGCGCACGGCCGCTGCGGCGGGCATTGCAGAAATACATCGAGGACCCGCTCTCGGAAGCCCTGATTCAAGGGACTCTGCCGCACCCGGCCGAGCTCGAGGTGTACCTCGGCGACACCGGCATGTTCTACCGCACGGTGGGAGAAGCCCAGCCTGTCGGCGCCGGCGGTCCCGCCGAGCCCGAGACGCTGCCCGGCGTGCCGCTCTACACGTTCAGCTAGAGTCCGCCAGCGGCCACGATTCATGGCCGGTATTCCAGGACGACCAGCGTGACATCGTCGGCCTGAGGGGTGCCCTGAGTGAACTCCGCAACATGGGTGAGGATCGCCTTGTGCAGATCCGCGGCCGAGGCTGAGGCGTTCGCCGCGGCCGCTGTTCGCAAGCGATCGAGCCCATAGAACTCCGCGCCCTGGCCATGCGCTTCCGTGACCCCGTCGGAGTAAATCACCAGCTTGTGGCCGGGCGACAACCAGCGTTCCGCCGATTCAAAGGTTACGTCCGCCAGCAGGCCGACGGGAAAACCCGTGGTATCGAGCAGGTCCAGCTCGCCAGAGGGCGCCACCAGGATCGGCGCGCAGTGGCCGCAGTTCACGTAACGCAGCAGGCCGATCTTTTCCAGAGTGCAGCAGAAGACGGTGGCGTACTTCTCGCCGCCGGTGCGCTCGAAGAGGAAGCGGTTCAACATGCCCATCATTTGCGCGGGATCGGAGCGCGTGTTGGCCGCGGTGGCGAAAGCGCCCTGGAGGAAACAAGCCAGCAGCGCCGAACTCACGCCTTTTCCCGAGACGTCCGCCACCGCCGCCGCCCAACTGCCATCGGCCAGCGGGATGACATCGTAGGAATCGCCGCTCACCTGATACGACGGGACGCTGTAGCCGCAGGCGCGCAGCCAACCGGTGGAGGGCATGGAGGCCGGCGCCAGGCTCCGCTGGATCTCGCGAGCCAGCGACAGCTCTTTGTCGATCTTCTGTTTGCCCTGCTCTTCCTCCAGCAGGCGGGCGTTCTCGAGAATCGTGGACGCTTCGAGAGCCAGTGTCTGTAGCAGTTCGCGATTGCCGGCGGAGAGGTCGGCGGCGCCCGCCCGCGAGTCCATGTAGAGAACGCCGACCGTATCGTTGGTAGCGTCGAAGACCTTGGTTTCCTGGCCGCTGCCGACGCGAATGCGCACCAGCGGCACGCACACCACGGCGCGTAAATCCAGATCGGCGACCGAGTGTTCGGGACGGACACCCGATTCGCCGGCCGGGTCGAACTGCATGGAAAGCAGTTCGCGGCGGGTTTCGAGCGCGCGATGAATCAGGCGTCGCGGTACGCCGAGGTCGCTCTCGGCGAGCGGAACGCCGCCCCGGTCCCGCGCCACCCGCACCCGCAGGTCGCCGCCGTCGCGCAACAGAAGAAAGCCGCGCTCCGTTCCGGTCACGAGCAATGCCGCGTCGACGACCGAGGCCAGGATGTCGTCGATCGAAAGGGATGTCTGCAGTGCGCGCGCCACCTCCATGACCGCGCGAAGCTTGGCGAGATTTCCGGCCGCGCCGGCGGGCAATGCACTGGTTTGCCCGAGCGTTGGGAGATTATTGAGCAGCCGGCTGATCTCCGTCCCCGCCAGCACAAAGATCAACTGGTAGGACTCGTCGACACCGAATTCGATCTTGTCCTGGTGTTTCAGCCGGTGACGTTCGACGCGTTGGCCGTTCAGGATCACTCCATGGCGGCTTTCGAGATCCTCGATCTGGTATTCGCCGCCTTCCCATACAATGCGTGCGTGATAGCGGGAGGTCCGGGAATCGCGCAACACGAGGTGATTGTCGGTCTGCCGTCCGATCTTGAACGGCAGCACCTTTAAGGGCATGGTGGTGCGGTTGCCGCTGGGATCGACCACGATGAGGGATGCCGGATGCGCCTCGTCGGACGGAATCGGAGACTCCATCCTACTTCCTGGCGCGTGCCTTGGTAGCAGCCGTCGCGGAGGGGGCCAAACTGGCCGCGCGCTCCTTGGCCTCGTCCACTTCCCGGGCTCGGTGCGCCTGGCAGGTGGCACAGTAACCGCCCACTTCCGTGCGCGCAAGCAGGATCTCGAAGCCGAAGTCAGTCTCGACCTGCCGCCTCAGACGCTGCAACGGATCACCGAAGAATTCCTCGACTTTCCCGCAGCGCAGGCAGATGATGTGGGCGTGCTCCTGCTTCATGCGGGTTTCGTAGTAATGCTGGTCTCCGCCATAATGCATCAGGTCGAGCTCATCGATGAGTCCGCCGTGCTTCAGCAACTTCAGAGTGCGGTAGACCGTGACGCGATTGAGTTTGGAGTCCTTTTCCTTAGCGAGCTGATAGAGGCTCTCGGCGTCAAGATGACGGCCGGATTTGTCGATGAGGTCGAGCAGGATCTGGCGCTGCCTGGTGAGGCGAATACCCTGTTCTTTGAGCGACCTTCGAATGCTGCCTGCGGCCATAGTGCGTTTCTTTATTCTATCAGCGCGGCCCGCCAGGGCGAACCCCGATCGGCCGGGTTTGAGATCGAGCCCCTCGCTCCTGGGCGGAGTGAGATCGTCGTGTGAACGCGATGGGTTCGCCGTGCGCCCGCGGCCTCACGGAGCGGCGGTTCGTCTCAGGATGACTGCTGCTTCCTGACCATCCGGTAGATACCCAGCAACAGCACCGCACCCAGAACCGACATGATAAAGCCGGCCGCCTGGCCTTCCTGATACCAGCCGATCGTCCTGCCGAGAAAGCTGGCCAGAAAGGAGCCGGCGATGCCGAGCAGCATGGTGATCAGCAGGCCACCTGGGTCCCGGCCCGGCATGACGAGCTTTGCAATTGCGCCAACCACGAGTCCGATAATGCACGTCCACAACAGATGCATCCGAGGTTTCCTCCTGTAATTCGATTTCCGAGCCTCACAACCGAAGTAGCTTACCTGAAATCGCCCTCGGTTTCCAGCGTACTGCGGCTCACAGCAAGCCGTTACGCGGCTTTGGCTTTCTTTCGCGCGCCATTCAGGATGTCGCGCAGGCGGCGGCCCAGGATCAGATCTCCCCGGTTGCAGTGTTCCTCGAAGTTTTCCTCATCAGACGGCAAGCCAGCGAATCGACGCGACAACGGATGTTCAACCGTGGTAGAAGTCGAGGGCGGGAATGGAAAGCCGAGAATCTAACCAACGGGCGGCAGCGATGGCGGGCACGCTGGCGCTGCTTGCGATCTTTGTCTGGCAGAGCCTCGCCGTGAGGACGCTTTATGGGGGCAATTGGAGCGGTCTGTTCTTCTGCGCGAGCCGCTTCGGTGTCCCGGCGCCGTTGCGAGGCTCGACGTACGTTCATACCGATTCGGATGGCTATGATGGGCAGTTTTACCGGTTGGTTGCGCACGACCCGTGGCGGAGCCGGGGCTTTGAGTCGCACATCGACAACCCGTCGATCCGGTAATCTCGCGGGTTGCTGCCCGTGGCGGCCTATCTGCTGGCCGCTGGCTATGACGAGTGGATCGACGCAGCCTATATCGCGCAGGCCGATGTTCTGATGGCCGCCGGCGTCTACTGGTCGGCGAACCTTTTCGTCACGTGGGGCCGATCTCCCTGGTGGTCGCTCCTGACCCTGCTGCTGCCCGCGATGCTCACCTCCATACACCGGATGGTGCTGGACGGGCCATTCGCGGCGTTGGTCGCCGCTTTTCTGCTCACCTGGGAACGAGGCCAGAGACTGCGTTGCGCCGCTCTGGCCGGCCTCGCGATGGGGATGCGGGAAACCGGGGCGCTGCTGGTGATCGCGCTGGCTGTGGATGCCCTGTTCCGCCGCCAATGGCGTCAACTCACCGGGTCGGCCGTGATGGCTTTCCCCGCCGCCGCATGGATCCTCATGCACTACCGGCCGATCCAATCTGGGCAGGGAATCGGCATCCTGGGATGGCCGTTGATCGGGCACGCCAGCCGGTTGCTGGAGTCGTGGCCCGATGGCGCCGGTTGGCGCCTGACGACAGCCGAAGCAGCCCAGCGCATCGCTCTTGCCGGTCTGCTGGTTGCCGTGGCACTCGCGGCGCAGTACCTGGTCAACAACCGATGGCGCGCCCCCGAGTGGGCGTTGGCGGGTTTCTGCCTCCTTGCGCTCGGCCTCGCCTCCCCCGCGCACCTTCGCGAGTCATTTGGCTTTGCCCGGCCGGTCACGCCGCTGCTCGTAATCCTCGCCTGGACAGGCATTCGCGACTCGGCGCCCATGCGGGCCGCCGCCTGTTTTGTCCCCTCGCTGCCGATCCTGATGACCTTTGGCTCGGATGCCCTGCGCATGGCCGCGGCACTGTTCAGAGCTTGAAGAAGATCTTCCTTTGGTTGAGCCACCAGCAGACATAAACCTGGAATGCGATCACCGTACAGGCCGTGAACACTTCACCCCAGGGGCCCCACCACGCGACCGACCATCCCAACAGGCCTTTTGCGGTCTGCATCATCCAGCGGCCCAGAATCTCGTGAAAGAGGTAGATGAAGATCGAGTTGGCGCCGACGATCACCAGGATTTCCGCCCAGCGCCGCCATCGTTGGACGTCGCAGATCCAATAAAACAGGGCCAGGGCGAGCAGCGTGTAGCCGGCGCTGTAGAAGGCGAACGACGCCGTCCATATCTTCTTGATGATCGGAATGACGGGATCAAGCGCCAGGCCGGTCACGATCGCGACCAGACCCCAGGCCGCCAGCAGCCTGATCTTGTGTCCCTGCTCGCGGCCGGAGCGCAGCAGGTCCCCGGCCATCACTCCCCAGATCGTGGCGGACGCCGATGACAGACAGTTGATCGTCGCGTAATACCCGCCCCAATGCTTGCCGAGAATGAGTCCATCCACATACCAGCCAAAGTTGGCGTTGGGCACCCACGGACCCTGGATCCCCGGCGCGGAGACGAACCGATACAGCGCCGTATGCAACGCCAGCAGCCCAACGGCGGCTGCGAATTGTACCTGCCAGCTTTTGCGCAGGAGCAGGAACGCCACCAGGTATGTGAACGCGATCTGGGCCAGCACATTGATCAGATCGACCACCGGGCGTCCGGCTTGCACGGACCGTGCGACCAGACCCCAAAAGATCAGGAGTCCCGAGCGGGCGAGCACGTGGCGCAGGCTTCGGCTCCAGGGTTCTCCCGCCGCCCACCTCCGTGCGAACGAATACGGCATGGCGGCGCCCACGATAAACATGAAGAACGGTTGGATCAGATCCCAGGGATAAAAGCCGTGCCATTCGGCATGCGTGAACTGGCGCGCGATCGGACCCAGCACCGGGTCGTTCAGGAACACGGCCAGCCCGAATCCGCTGGAGATCATCCAGATCATGGTGAAACCGCGAAAAGCATCGAGGGAGAAAACCCGGCCGGC
>JBJXGR010000486.1:0-7073 GCA_046160045.1 Bryobacteraceae bacterium | reverse complement strand
CGATCGGCGGCATGTCGCGCATGCCGCTGTATACCGATCGGTTGACGGTTCGGCAGTTGACCGATCTAGTCGAATTTCTCCAGTCGCGGTATACCAGGCGTCTGCTGCCGGCGACGCACATGTACTAAAGAGACCGGATCCTCTCGATCCCGGCAGAAGCGAGGAATCGTCTGTTCCTTCGCGGAAAGAGAATGGGGATGTCTGTCGTCGTGAGCCGCCGTATCTGGACCCGGGTTGCGCTGGGCATGGCCTCGGCGGGGCTGATGTTTGCCGTCCCGCGCCCGATCGACCGGAATGCATTCACCGCAAACACGGTCGTGATCGATTTCGATACGATTCCGGCGGGAGACCGGATCGCCAGCCAATACGCCAATCTTGGTGTGACGTTCAGCAGCAGCGTCGTCGGCAATCATCTCGCGTGGCTCTACTATCCGAGTCCGATGCAGGCGGCAAATTATCCTCCGTGCTCGGTCGCCTGCGAGCCGATCACGCTGTTCTTTGCAAGGCCGGTCCGGCGAGTGGGTTTCGAAATCTCCACCAATTCCGGGATCACCTATCTGGCCACCAGCGGCGGCCGGATCGGATATGCCTTCACGAACATACCGGTCTTTGCGGGGATCGAAGATCCGGACGGATTTCGAACCCTGACCATCGACGCTTCCGCGACCCCGCTGGGCGCGATTATTCTCGATAACCTTCGACTCGAATTCCTGGAGACACAGGGACCGGGATCGAGCTACGCGGTGATCTCCAGCCACCGACCCCCGGTCCGTTGCACATCTGGCAAATGACTTCGTTCCGCCACGCCGACGACTTTGTTCTTTCGGCCGCGGCGCAAGTGAGGGCGATCCGTTTCTGGGCGACCGGCCGCGACGGATTCCTCGCCTCGTTCAGCGGGACCGTTTTCTGGGCTATTTATCTGGATGCGAATGGCTGGCCCGGCCAACTCCTCCAGTCGGGCGTGACGACCTCAACCGTCTCGCGAGACACCGGGATTTCGGCCTTTCTCGGGAATCGATACGCCGTCTCATTCAACCTGGACAAAGCGGTGGTACTTCCGGCCAACACGGTTCTGGCTGGAACTGCATGAAGGCCCGGCCTTCGATGCGAATGACGGTTCGGAGATTCTCTGGGTCTCCGGCGTGGAAACGGCCACGTTCTTCTCGGTGGAGGGCCTGTTGCCGTTCAATGATTGGTTCCGCAATAACGAGCAACTGGCCTTCGAGCTTTTCAGTTCGCCCATCAACGGTGCGTTGTTTGTTCCGGTGACACCCTGCCGGGTGGTCGACACGCGGAGCGGCCAGGGGAAATCGGGCCCCTTTGGGCCTCCGTCCCTGGCTTCGGGACAAACGCGGGAGATCCCCGTGCCCCAAGGCGGGTGCGGCATTCCCGCAACGGCGCAAGCCTATTCGGTCAACCTCACCGTGGTCCCGAGCGGCCCGTTAGCGTACCTGACGACCTGGCCGGCGGGCCAACCACAGCCACTGGTCTCGACGTTGAATTCCTTCGAGGGACGAGTCGTGGCCAACGCGGCGATTGTCCCGGCGGGAACGAACGGATCGATCAATGTATTCGTTACAGATCGCACCGATCTGATCGTGGACATCAGCGGGTACTTTTCCTACTTTGCGCAGTAGCGCAAGAGACGGGTTCGCGCCGCCGAAGGCCACGGCGTCAGATCGCGTCGAGTTCTTCTTCCAGCAATTGCTTCTGATACAGCTCCGCATAGTAGCCGCCGTGGGCCAGCAACTGCGAATGAGTTCCCTGCTCCACGATGCGGCCTTTCTCCAGGACCACGATGCGGTCCGCTTGGCGGACGGTCGAGACGCGATGCGAGATCAGGATGACAGTGCGCCCGCGGAACACACCGGCCAGCCCGGTAAGGATTCGCTCTTCCGTCAGCGTGTCGACGGCGGACAGGGCATCGTCGAGAATCAGAATGTCAGGGTCGCGCAAGAGGGCTCGCGCGATGGCGGTGCGCTGTTTCTGGCCGCCGGAGAGCGTGATGCCGCGCTCCCCCACCATGGTTTCGTAGCCTTCCGGAAAACCGGCGATGTCCGCGGCGAGGCCGGCGATTTCCGCCGCTGCCTCGATCTGGCCCGGGGTGGCGTGCTCCACGCCGAAGGCGATGTTCTGACCGAGCGTGGCGCTGAACAAGAAGGTCTCTTGCGGGACGAAGCCTATGCGACGCCGCAACTCACACGGCGAGTACTCTCGAAGATCGCGCCCGCCCAGGCGCACGACGCCGCTCGTCGGGTCGAGCAGGCGGGGAATGAGGCTGACGAGCGTGCTCTTGCCGCAGCCGGTGTGTCCGACGATGGCCACCGTGGTGCCGGCCTCAATGGAGAGGCGGATCCCGTCGAGAGCGGTTCCGGCCGGGTAGTGGACACCGGCATTATCGAATTCGATACCGGCGGCGGGAAACGGGACCGTACGGGGCGAAGCGGGCCCGGCGATGGAAGGCCGCTCGTCCATGAGTTGATTAATGCGACCCATGGAGGCCGTGCCGCGCTGCATGAGGTTCACGACCCAGCCGAGGGCGATCATGGGCCAGATCAGCATGCCCATGTAGGTGTGAAACATCACGAAGACCCCGAGGCTGAGACGTCCGTCGAGGACCCGGGTGCCGCCGGCCCAGAGCACAATCAGGAACGTGAGCCCGATCAGGCTCTCGAGCAAGGGCTGGAAGGCGCCCGAAATGCGAGCCAGCCGGATGTTCTCGCCGATGTACGCGCGGTTTAGCGTCTCGAAGCGGCGCATTTCGGCTTCCTCCTGCACGTAGGCTCGAATCATGCGCATGCCGGAAAAATTCTCCTGCACGCGGCTCGAAATATCGGAGAACATGGCCTGTATCTTTTCGAAGCGGTCGTGAATGCGCTGTCCGAACAAGATGACGGCAAGGCTCACAGCAGGGGCGGGAAGTATGGCCAACAACGCCAGACCGGGGTCGAACGACATCATGATCCCGACGGCGAGCACAAACGTGAGGCTGGTCTCGGTCCAGTACATCAGGGCGGGCCCGACCATCATGCGAACGGCGTTGAGGTCGTTGGTGGAACGGGCCATGATGTCACCGGTGCGATTGCGCTGGTAGAAATCGGGGGACAGCGACACCAGCCGCGCGAACAGGTCGTTGCGCAGGTCGTATTCAATGTCGCGCGAGACGCCGATCAGCACGTAGCGCATCGTGAACTGGAGCAGTCCCTTGACCAGTGAGGCTCCGAGCAGCGCGCCGCAAAGCCATAGGACGCGATCGAGAGCGGCTCCGGCGGCGATGTCATCAACGGCGCGGCGGATGATTAAAGGGAGGCAGGCCCCGGCAATGTCCTTGAGGAATAGAGCGACCATGCCGATGATCAGGCTACGGCGATACCTCACGAGGTAGGGGAGCAGGGGACGGAGAGTGCGCCACATCAACTTAGAGCCCCAGCGCGGTGGAAACCGTCTTCAACCACTCCATAGAAGGGCGAGCCGCTGCTGACGAGGGCTTTCGGGGCATAGCCCGAGCGTACCAGGGCCCCTGCCTCGAGAATGCGCAAGCCGTCGCTGTCGCCGGCCAGAGCGGCGACGGCATCGGCCTTTTCAGGAGGGTCCACCCGGACCAGGAAGGCGCCCAGGGCTGTGAGCCACAGCGAGTGGGAAGCGAGAAGGAAGACGGCGAGAACGGCGATGCCCCCAATGCGCAGACTCCAGCGGGGCACCGATTACTTCTCGTCGTTGTGCGATTTGGGGTCGAGGTGGCCGACCGTCTTCAGACGCTGATAGAGGCGTTCGACTTCGGCTTCGTCTTCCGGCCGGAGGATGCGAAGGCGCTGGGACTGCCGTTTGGATTCGCCCGAAACGTCACCCCAGTACTGGCGGTAAGGAACCCCATCGATCAGGGCGTCGCGAGACGAGCGCCGCACCTGGCGCAACAGGCTCCGGCAGGCCTCCGGATCTCCCGGGTACACGAGCAGGGCATGTGAATCGTCGAAGAGGGTCAGCTTCACGACCAGGGGAGAGAGCCAACGGGTACGATCCACGCGGCGGATATCGATCCAGTGGATGGAACGGGAGCCGATCACCAGGTGGTGGGGGTGGACCTCGATGGGCGGACGATAGGCGAGAGCAATGAGTAGGATCGCCGTCACCAGAAATAAGCCGCTAGGCGCAAACGCAGGCGCCCAACTCAAGGCCAGCCATCCGGAAAAAGCCGCGAGGCCGAGACCGATGATGCCGAACGAGAGATAATGCCGAGCTGGCAAGAAGCGTATCATCCGGTTCCCGCTTATTCTCAGGTTACTCCCCTCGGGCTAGGCCGTCAATCAGGGGTACGCCGGAGAGACCGGAGGCGTATCAAGGTCTGGTGCGCGTAGTCGAAACCGCTCCAACAGGTTGCCGGGACAACGGCCCAGAGCAGAATTCCCGAAAAGATGGGAGCCGCGCCGATGGCCCTTTCCATCAGAATGGCCAACGCAAAAGCGATCTGAAAGAAAGTGCTGATTTTGCCCCAGAGGCTGGGAGGAAAGTCCCTGAGGCGGCTCATCGCGAGCAGAATCGAGGCGGCGGCCAGGGTGAGAACATCGCGGCCAAGGACGATCGCCACCAGCCACACAGGAATGATTCCGGAGTGGCCGCTGGCGACATAAGTCGCGACCAGGAAGATCTTGTCCGCGATCGGGTCCAGGTAGGCTCCGGCGCGCGTCCGGGCATGGAACCGGCGGGCGACCCAGCCATCCAGGCCATCGGTGACGCCCGCGGCCAGGCAGAGGGCCAGGGCCGGACCGAAGCGGTGAGCCAGGATTTCCCGGCACAAAAACGGAACGGCCGCCAGCCGCAGGAGAGTGATGAGGTTCGGCGCGTTCAGCCAGGGCATTCCTTTCATTGTAAAGATCCTACCGTCCCTGGCCGGGGCTGTGGTACTATCCCTGATCAAACCAGGCAGGAGCGTCAGAACCATGAAACCAGCGGCGTATTCCACTCTATTGCTCGTCTCGTTCGCCCTCGGGCCCCTGGCGGCGCAGCAGCGTCTGGCCCAGGTCAACACGGAAACACCCGAAGGCCAACTTCTGCAGCAGGCAGGGCAGGAGAATGATCCGGCGAAGAAGGCCGCGCTTTTTGAAGACTTCGTCGCCAAGCACGGCAATCATGAAGCGGCATTGTGGGTGTACTCCCAGATGCAGGATCTGTATCTGAAAGCGAACCAGTTCGACAAAGCGCTGGAGGCCGGGGAGAAAATCGCCGCGAAGGACCCAAAGGATCTGCACGCACAACATTCGACGCTGAGAGCCGCCGAAGGCAAGAAGGATCCCGGCCTGGTGTTGAAGTGGTCTGCGTCGACGTCGCAACTGGCGCGCGCCGTGGCCGGTGGGACCAAACCGGCCGACATGGAAGACGACGACTGGAAAGCGCGGGTGACCTACGCCAAGCAGGTGGACACCTATGCGGAGTACTCGGTCTTCGCAATGATCCTGCAGACCACCGATCCGGCCAAGCGGGTGGAACTGATCAACGGATTACGGTCCGGTTTTCCGAACAGCCAGTATCTGCCGAAGCTGAACGACATCGAGTTCAACGCGTACCGCCAGTTGCAGAACAACGCCCAAGCCATAGCCACGGCGGAGCGGGTGGTGGCCACCGACCAGACCAGCGAAGACATGCTGATCTTGCTGGCCGACTACTACATGCAGCAGAAGAGAGAGCCCGACAAGGTGATCGCCTATTCGCAGAAGGTGGTGGAGTTGATGGGGTCGAAGCCGAAGCCGGAAGGGATGGCCGACGGCGACTGGGAGAATAAGAAGAAAACGCTGTCTGGTCTGGCGAGCTTCCTGGCGGGGTCGACGTACTTCAACCAGAAGAAGCTGAAGCCGGCCGAAGAGGCGTTCCGCGCGGCGCTGCCGAACGTGGATGCGAACGAACAGCTGAGGGCCGCGGTGTTGTTCTACCTCGGGCTCTCGAACTACCAGTTGGGAAAGAAGAAGGAAGCTCTCGCATTCAATGAGCAGTGCGCGAAGATCAAGAGTCCGTTCCAGGCGAAAGCCGCCGACAACGTGCGCCTGATCCGCGCGGGCAAATAACTTCGACATGAACATTCTGGTTCCGAATCTCGGTTCGACTTCACTGAAGTATCAGATCCTGGAAATGCCCTCCGAGCGGGTGCTGGCGAAAGGCCGGTACGAACGCGTCACGGACTACCCGGCGACGATCGCGCAGATCCGCACCGGGGACGTGGCGGTGGACGCCGTGGCGTTCAAGGCGGTGCACGGCGGGCCGAACTATCGCGGCACGTTTGTGGTCGACGACGGGGTGATCGCGGCCCAGGAGGAGTTCCTGCCGGCGGCGCCGCAACACAACGCGATCTATCTCACGGGCATTCGCGCCTTTCAGCAAGCTATGCCAGGCGTGCCGCTGGTGGCGGCGTTCGAGCCGGAGTTCCACTCGACCATGCCCGAATACGCGCGGCAGTATGGGGTGCCGAACGCATGGCGGGAGTGCGGCGTCGCACGCTACGGGTTCCATGGAGCCTCGCACCAATACGTGAGTGAACGCGTGCCGCAGATTCTCGGCAGGCCGAAGGATCAGTTGCGGGTGATCAGTTGCCATCTGGGCGGCAGTTCCTCGATGTGCGCGATCGACCGCGGCAGGAGCATCGACACGACGATGGGCTTCTCTCCGCAGTCGGGCCTGGAGAACGCAACCCGCCACGGCGACATGGATGTGTTCGCCGTCCTGTTCATGATGAAGCGCGAGGGCTGGGACGCCGAAGAAGTCATCAGCCAACTGGCGAAGGCCGGCGGTTTGGCCGGGCTTTCCGGAATCGGAGGCGGAGACGTGCGCGATCTGGAGGCCGCTGGAACCCCGCAGGCGCAATTGGCGCTGGATGTCTTTACGTACCAGGTGAAGAAGACGATCGGGGCGTACGCGGCGGCGATGGGCGGCCTGGACGCGATCGCGTTTACGGGCGGCATCGGCGAAAACTCCGCGCCTCTCCGGGCCAAGTGCTGCGCAGGCTTGGAATTTCTCGGCGTTGTGTTGGACTCAGCGGCCAACGAATCGGGCAGCGGCGACCGGGTGGTCTCGGCGGCGGGCGCGGC
>JBJXGR010000485.1:0-8029 GCA_046160045.1 Bryobacteraceae bacterium | reverse complement strand
GCATGTGCATCGTGGAATGTAGAAACTCCAGACGCCGGTCGGAGACCGGGCCACATGCGATGTACGTCGAGTAGCCGCGATCACCCCCAACAGGGCCGAGACCGTCTCGACCCTGCCGCGGTGATCGCTTCGCAGCCTGGTTAGAAGAAGATCCTCAAACCGAACTCCATTTGCCGCGGTGGGATGGACTGGCCGGTGATCACACCCCATCCCCCTGGATTGTCGACACTCAGACCCGGATTGGCCGGCTGGAAGTGGTTCAACACGTTCACGAATTGGAAGCTCAGCGTGGCGGCCATTCCTTCCCGGATCCGGATGTCTTTGTTCACAGCCAGATCCAGGTTCCACACCGGGAAACCACGAAGAGGACCGGCGCCGCCGCTCCTCGTGTCGACACCCAGAATCAGTCGCCGGAAGCCGGAGTACGCCGCGCTCGGGTCAGCGAACATGTTCAGCCCGCCGCCGCCCCGGGAAGCGTTGCCATTTTGGCCCGCCACACCCGTGGCAACCACGTCGTAGTGAGCGCTATTGCCTCCGGTGTAAGGGGCCGAGGGCACCGCCCGCTCGTACGATTGACTCAAGAAACTGCAGTTGGCTTCGCCGAACGACTGGCCGCAACTAGTGCTCGTTGACACACCCAAGGGGGGGCCGCTCTGAGCGGTGAACAATGGGGCGAATCCCCAACCGCCCAATATCTGGCCCAACACTCCGCGCTGGTTCTTGTAGACCGGCGGGCGGTAGAACATGCTCAGGTTATAGACCCAAGTAATGTCAAACGCTTGAACGCCGTACATGGAATCGATGTTCCACATGTCCACAGGAGTGAGGATTCCCGATCCAAATCCGCCTGTGCCCAAGGCGCGGCTGAAGGTCAGATTCGAGGTCGCGGTCAGGCCACGGAAATCATTCATTTTCATCGACAAGAACGCCCCGTGATAGTTGGCATAGCCAAGGCTCGCGGCCATCGGCAGCGCCAACGCCTGGACCGGATTGGAGCTGGGCATGGTGCGGCCCAGGGTCCACCCAGGCGCCGAATTCAGACCGGCCCACATATTGTAAACGGAAGTAGTCAAAATGTTGGTGCGCTGTTTGGAGGCGACAGCTGCCGTGCAATTGGCAAACCCGGTACAATACGCCGAACCAGCGCCGCCCATAGCCGCCTCGAAGAAGGGCTGCGGCTGAGGGGATGCCTGGCCCGAGTTCAGGGCCTGGTAGGTATTTGCGAACGCCTGAGCGAAGCTTTGCCCATTCAGCGTGGTCATATGCGGCACGGAGTCCAGGTTGAGCGCCAGTTGCTCGTCCCTGGTTCTCACTCCGACATACCCGATCTCGAGGTTCACCCGCGACGCCAGCTCACGCTGGATCGTGAAGTTCACCTGATCGATGTGGGAGGGCTTCAGATTAGGGTCGTCGGACCACGCCGTGGCCGCCGAAGCGTTACCGCCCACGCCCGGAAGGAAGGGCTGCGGCAGTTTCTGTGACACTGTGGGAATCGGCGGCGTCAGACCATCGGTCCCGATGCGGAACGCCGTGGTTGGGTCGGCGCCCGCCGTCCCCAGACACTGGCCGGTGCGGCTCACGCCCGTGCACTGCACCGTCTGGCCGATGCCGACCCCCTGCAGCGGAACCTGAATCACGTTAATCCCGTTAATGCGGCCGTACTTCCTGCCGTAGCCGGCCCGGATCACGGTCTTGCCCGACCCGAACAGCTTGCCCATCAGCCCTTCGGTGTACTTCGGATTCCAGGCCACGGCCACGCGAGGGCCCACGCCGTTGTAAACCGGTTCGAAGGGGTACTTCGGGTTTCCTGCCACGTTGCGGATCGTCGCAAAGCCGAGCGTCGGGTTATACACCTGGCCGGCCAGCGCCGCCTGTTTGCGCTGCGAGAGGTAGCCCTCGCCGGTGAGAGCGTTCCCGCTGCTGTCCGTGACCATGGGGATGTTCCCATTCACCTCGTACGCCGGCATTTGGATTTCGTAGCCAAGGCCGTAGGTCAGCGTCAGCGTCGGTTTCACCTTCCACGTGTCGCTGACGTACATGTTGTAGGTCGATAGGATGTTCTCCGAGAAGATCGAACTCCCGAGGGGCAGCAGTTCCCCGCCCTTTCGCGCGTACATCGCCTGGGTCTGCGACACCAGCCCGAGCGTCATCGAATAGAGCGCGTTCCAACTGCTCAACACGTTGGCGGGAACGGTTGTGGGGATGTAGCCCGACGGGAAAGTGATGCCGGCTCCGGAGGTGATCTCGTATCCGGGATAGGCGTAGATGCTGATCCCGTTGTCGTTGCGCTGGTGCTTGATGCCGTTGCGCTGGTACAGTGCTCCAAACTGCATCACGTGGTTGCCGTGAATCAGGCTCAGGTCGTCGCGGATCATCGTGTCCTGGCCGTCCCAATACCGCGCGAGCCCGCTGCCCCGGTCCACCTGCATCGGAATCAGTTGGCCGCCGCCGCTCCCCCCGATCAATGCCGCTCCGCCCAAACCCGGTAACTGCGGAGGTCCACCGGCGCTGATCCACTCCCATGCGTTCCGCAGATAGTTGAAGTGAAAGTCATTGATGAGGTGCGGAGTGATCACCCCGGAAAGGCCGGCGACGATGTACGAAGGTGTTTGCCGCCGCGGCGCCTGCGGCGAGGCGACGCCCAGCGTGTTGCCCGCCAGAAATCCGCCGATATCCACCTGCTGGCTGGTCATCTGGCTGAACTTGTAGTAGCGATAACTGGTCATCAAACGCCAGTTTTGGCCAAAGTCGTGGTCGATACGCGCTACGGCGAAGTTCGATGTCTGCGGCAACGAAAGGGTGGTCAAGTAGCCCTGGGTATTGTATCTGTCTCCCCCGAGCGAGTTGTTCGGGAGCGGCATGTATTTGTTCCAGATTTGGGAAACCACCGGGTTGATACCGATTCCACGCGGATCGCAAGATCCTCCCGGGCAATTTGCCGGTTGATACGTGACGCCATCCACGGAGACCGGCTGGGGATTCAGGTTGTACGGCCTCCAGGCGCCCGTGCTGTCCGGAACCTGAATGACCCCGGCCCGCATCAGGGCGGTCGGCACCGGCCTCTCGTAATTGACCACTTGCGGGAAACGCCGGCCTTCGTAGCTGAAGAAGAAGTAGGTTTTGCCACCCAGGAGTGTGGGTATCGGCAGCGGTCCACCCAAAGACCCGCCGAACCGGTTCTGGTGAGTCGAAGGCAACGGAGTGTACGCCAGGTTCCCCGAACGCGTGTGGTTGTTCGCCCAGGTGTTGGCGCCCAAGTTCGCGCCAAAGTAATACTCATAGGCCGAACCGTGGAATTGATTGGTCCCGCGCTTGGTCACCATCTGCACCTGGGCGCCCGCGGCTGCATTGAAATCGGCGCTTTGGTTGGTGACGGCTACTTTGTATTCCTCGATGGTATCGACGGGTGTCGGCATCACCCCTGTGGGCACGGCGGCTTGGCCGTTCCCGATGTTGCCGGGCGCAATGTTATACGAGTGACCACCTTCCTGGTCGTCGCTGTTGTTTCCCCCATCGAGCTGAAACTGGTGCTGGTCTTGAATCACCCCCGCGACTTGGCCTCCCGGCGTGGTCAGCGGTTGCAGGGTAAAGAAGGCATTCGCGTCGCGTCCGAAGTTGGGCAGGTTCAGCAGGGACACGCCGGAGATCGTCGAGCCGATGGTTGAGTTCGACGTCTGCAGCTCCGCGCCTGCGGAGGCTTTGACTTCGACCGCGGTAGCCGTCGAGCCGACCGTCATCGCCACGTCCAGGGTCAACTCCAGGCCGACCGCCACATTCTGTCCCGAAACCTTGGCTTGCGTGAAACCGACCTTACTGACGGCAAGGTCATACATACCGGGATGAACGTTGAGAAAGAGGTAGCGCCCTACCTGGTTGGTCAGCATGGATTGCCTGGTGTTGGTTGAGGTGTCTGTGAGGACGACTTCCGCGCCTACCACCACCGCATTCTGCTGGTCGGTCACTTGACCCGACACGCGACCGGTTGACGTTGATTGGGCCCAGGCCAGAGGCGTGCTCAGGATCAGCAGGGATCCCAGGCAAACCGCGCACAGCCAAGGGAGAAGAGAATACAGAACCCACCTGGTGGGTCGACCCGTCGGATGCATCTTTTACCCTCCAAAGCGAAAATGACGATCTTCCCCAAGGTCTTCACACCGGAAGTCAGTAGTGCCCGGAACGCTGTCAACAAAACTAATTCGTTAATCGGGGCTCAGGGACTGCCGGATGTCCATGGTGACTGGCCTCTGGGCGCAAGGCCAAGTGCACGGATCAGGCTCGCCCTTTCTTTTCATCGCGCCGCTGGGCCGCGGAAATTTTTTTTATCGAAACAAAACAGCCCAAAACCAGGTTAAGTTATTGTCGTTATGAGAGTTCCACGTTTGGGTCAATCGAAACATAACGAAACAAACTCGGATTCACCTTGACTGATCCATAGGGCCAGTTCAAGTGAGAGCGTGAGGGCCGGTCCCCAGCCGTCCGGTGACTCAAGTTCCCCTGCATGCTGCAAGCTTGCGCCATTTGGGAGCGAGGGCGCCCGACCCCAGAAGGCCTGCTGTTCCAAGAGGCGCCCCCCCAGAAGTCAAACTTTTTTCGGGTGGGAAACGACGCTGAAAATCGGGCAGGTGGCTGGGTTTTTCGACCACCTCGATAATGCCGAAGTGGCAGTCTATGGTGCGTTCGGGACGTTCATCGAGCCGAGCGGCATTGATTTCGTCGCGTTTCGGGTATTGCACCAGGTGCAAGGACGCATGAATTTTCTCTCCCATTCTTAGTGTGGCATGGAGAACCAAGTGTCAAGAGCCTGCGACAGGGTGTCGCTTTTGAGTAACTCGTGGAAATTCAGAAAGATGATGGGCGAAAAATAAATCGGAAACCATTGTGAACGGAATCCGGCGGTTTTTGGAGAAGGGCGGAAACCGGATTTGGCCAGAGGGTTAACCATCAAGACCTCAATAGGATGAAGGCAGGATAGAGCCGGATGGAAATCTGCATTGTCGAGACGAGTCGAGAGGCGTTACGGCGTGGACAATGCGCAAACAAAGGGTCAGTCAAACGGCAAGCCGATCAGGCGAAAGAATTCACCACTCGCAGCCGGTTCTCCTGCCAAGCCGCCCCTGAGACTGCTTCCCTCAAGTTGCCGCAGCCCCCCGGGAGCGCCTGGCGCGGTAATCGTATGCGGGGAACCGGATGTGGAACAAGTGGAACGTTCCAGTTTGTTCCAGTTCTGAGTGTGCAGAATCATTGGGTTAGGAGCGAAGTGGAACAAGTGGAACAGAAAAAAGGAAGATTCCCCGGAAGTGGCTGTCGTTACTCGGTTTAGACCTGGATTGGCGTCTGTTCTTGTTCCAGTTGTTCCACTTGGAAGTGGAACAGGGAACGAGCCGCCGGGGCCTAACTGGCGATGTTTCCTCAACTTCCGGCTGGTGATGCGGAGCGAGACGCCGATCCCCAATTGACGGGTTGGAACTCGCGACAGTAGTGGGATCGCTCGCATCGGGGCATTCTCTGGTTTCACGATAGCGCGAGAGGGCAAGGAATCCGACATTGGCGACTGGACGAAGGATGTCCGCCCTGTTGATATCACAGAGGTTATGGTTCGTGAAAAAAAGTTGAAAGCGTTGTGAACGGGTTTGCAGGCGAGGAGGAGCGGTTGGGCGGCGGAGGGCTTGGCCGAGGGTCAAAACAGGGGGGGAATGGGCCTTGCTGGTGAGGACGGCCCGCCTCTCGAGGAGTGGCGTGCGTCACTGAACTGGCTGCGCCGCGACTGGTGCCGAGGAGGCAATTCTCCTTCCACCGGGTAGTTCCTTTTGCGGCACTGCCGCGGCAGGCTGCCGCCCGTCGAGAGCCGGCGAGGGCGCTGGGATGGCGCCAGGAGTGTTGCGAGTCACGCGCAGGCGTTCCGGCAGTCGCTCCTCCTCTGATAGGGGATAGCGCAACACTTTGGCCGCGGTCATCTCGGCGTGATAGGAGCGGAAGCCGTCGGTGAGTTCGAAATGTTCCAGGCGAAGATCCGGAGTGAACTCATAAATGGTGGCGGCGCGGTCGGTGGCGTCCCATTGCTCGAGGACGTCCACCAGGATCGATGTGGGGTTGAGGTAGATCCGCCGAACGGTGCTGTAGCTCTGCAAGGTCCGATTGAGCCGGCTTCGGGGAAACAGCACGCGCGCCCGCTCAGCGGCCGGCGGATCGCCTTGGATCTGATAGTCCTGGTCCGTTTCCCGCGCCGCCGTGACACCCCGCATCCGACGCGGGTCGAGCACCACCATCGTGGCTGACTTTTCGGCGGCATTGGTTCCGGTGGCGTAGATCTCTCCCACGCCGTCCCCATCCATGTCGGCGGTATTCACCCGGCCGAAGATGCCAAAGTGCCGGTATTCTCCCACTGAGCGCCCTCGGGCATCCAAAAGAAAGATTGCCCCCGGATAGTAGATCGGGTGCGAAGCCGAAAGCGCCACCCACCGTTTCCCGGCAAGGCCGGAAACAACCGTGAAATCGCGAATAGAAAACGGCGGCTTGAAGCGGTCTTTGTGGGTCTTGACCTCACTGCCTGGCACATAGCGCCACCGCAACTGTCCCTTCGCATCCAGACAGAGCAGTGCATCCTCGAGGTGTTCCGAAGAGTGATAAACGAACAGAACTTCGGTCTTCCCATCGCCGTCCAGATCGCCAATCCATGAAAAGTGGAGGCCCGAGTTACCGATGGGTTCGTATAGGGTCATCGGGAAAGCGAAATGGTACCGCCAGAGTTCGCGTCCCTTGCTATTGTGCGCGACCAGTGCGGTTCGCTCGACCTGAAGCGTCGCCGGCGCTTGGGGCCGCCAGACCTCGATCCGCTCGGCGACGCCCCACCCCGCAGCCACCGCCGCCACGAGGGTGGAGACCAACGCGTAGCGCTGGAGGAACCGCGGCGAGTCCCACCACGACGGTTTCAGTCGGGTGCGCTGCCGCCAAGCATCGAGTTCCGCGCGGTCGGCACTCACGCGGCCCCGGGCCCCGGGCATCCGCCGGACGGGAAGCGCCAACTCGCTCTCCCACTTCTGGGCGGTCCGAACGTTCACGCCCAGGTGTTCGGCAATTTCTTTCCACGAGGTGAGTTCGCCTTCGGTGGACACTCTAGTTTCTCCCTTTCGAGAATGCCCGGAGGTCTGGCACGCCCGCTCGAATTCGTGCGCGTGTCAGCGACGTCCTAGTCTGGTCTAGTCTATCAATCCGAGGGCTCTGAGGGAATGCATGGCTCCATATAGCCTTCCATATAGCCCCCATCTGGAGTTCACTTGGATCCGTACCCTTTTGGTTCTGGTAGTACGCGAATCAACGCGTCGCCGCACTTGTTCGCTTGCCGGACACCCTCCCTGATGTGAGACTGACCTGTTCGGCGGCTTCCTTTGAGCTTTCTAGACTGTCGAGCATTTCGGCACTCAGGCCCGGCCTTTTCGGTCTGCTCGTTTTCTGCTTCCCTCTGGGAAGTGATCGGTTCATCGTGCCTTCGGGAGGACAAACAAGTGACAAACCGGGTTTTGCGGGCTGCTGAGAAAGGCGGAGATGAGGCGCGGACCTCCCCGCGAGTCCCCAGACCTAGTCTCACGATGATGATCGGATTGGTCGGGATGCTTGGACTGGGCACCGGAGCCGGAAGCGCTCAAACCTATCTCATCAACGGACGGGTAGCAACCTCGACGGGGGCGTGGGTCTCGGGTGTGACGGTCACGTTGTCCGGCGGCGCCAGTAGGACTATCACCACCACCTCCGACGGAATCTATGCATTTACCGACCTGACGGGCGGGTCGAACTACACGGTCACCCCGTCAAAGACTGGCTGCACGTTCACGCCGGGCAGTTTCAGCGCTACTCCCCTCATCAGCAACCTGAACGACCGCAACCTCACCGCTAACTGTGGACGGCTGGCGTTCACGGTGCACCCGGCGAGCGTCGCTGTGGGTGCGGCGATCAGTCCGGCAGTGGTGGTGGAGATCCAGGATGCCAACGGAGTGTACCTTCCGAACGCGCCGCCGACGCAGGTGACGCTGGC
>JBJXGR010000484.1:0-9594 GCA_046160045.1 Bryobacteraceae bacterium | reverse complement strand
CCCGATCGGATGGGCGAAGTGGAGCGCCGCCAGACTGGCCAGGGGCCTACGCGGTAAACTCAACTGTGCCCATCATTCCAAGGTCTTCGTGGTCGAGAATGTGGCAGTGGTACATCGACAAGCCCGTAAAGTCGCGGAACGCGGTTCGAACCCGCACGCGGGAGCGTGCGGGGACGAGCACCACATCTTTCCAAGCTCGAATGGGCACTCCGCCGGAACCAATCACCTGAAATGGGTTTGTATGGATGTGCATGGGGTGGTCCATCATCATCGGGTTGGTGAACTCCCAGTCCTCTGTTTCATTCAAGGCGACACGAGTATCGATGCGTTTGGGGTCGAAAGTCCTCCCGTTGATCGTGAACGCCATTCCGCCCCCCATCATTCCCGTTCCATGACCCATCCCCTGCCCAAGCACAAATCTCCGAATGCGCGCTGCACCCGGTAGCGGGTCGATCGACACCAGCCGTTCGGGCAGAGGCACAGCCTGATCCGCTTTCCCGTTGTAGACCAGAGTCATCAGGGTTGCGCTCGCCGTGGACGGCGAAAGAGCCGCGTCATTCATCATTCCCATGCCGCCGCGATCATAAGGCAAGTTCAGGAGTCGGTACGAGCCCGCCGGGCGCGATCCCTGGACCATCACTTCGGACCTCTCGCCGGGAACGAGTAGTAACTCCTCCAATGCGCGCGGCGCCGGTAATGCTCCTCCGTCCACGGCGATCTGATGGAGCGCGTGCTCCTCCAATCGCAGGCGATAAAAGCGCGAACTCGACGCGTTGATCAGGCGGAGACGCACCCATCCATCCTCGAGAATCGGAATCGCCGGATTCAACTGTCCGCTGACCGTGACGAGATTCCCCTCGCGGCCCGCAATCCTTTGAGGCGGATTTGGATCGAGCGGAACGCCTGCGGAGTCCAGGTCGAAGTCCTGGAGCACAAGGAAGTACTCAGGCGCGGACTGGATCTCGGGAATCGCATCCAACTCTCCACGAACAACGAGAGGTGCGGCCAGGCCGCGAGAGACTTGCCGGGCGGCGCTCTCGTGAACATGCGGGTGGATCCAGAACGTCCCGCCCGGGTGCGCGCCAGGCAGAGTGAATTCGTAATCGAACGATTCTCCACCAGGCACCATCAGGAAGCTGTTGTCGGCGGCGCCGCTCGGTGGTATGTGAAGTCCGTGAAAGTGAAGGTTCGTGTCCTCGCGCAGGCTGTTGTCAAGATGAAGCCTGATCGTGTCGCCAGGATAAGCTTCCACCAGGGGGCCCGGCACCTGGCGGTTGAAGGTATGCAGCAGGGCCGTTCTTCCGCCAACCGAAATCCTGGCTTCCGACGCTTCAAGACGCAGTTCGACGAGGCCAGATCCCGGGCTGGCATCCAGCGCTCGCCCGGAAAATCCGGCGAAGGGGATCGCAATGGGCAACGTCAGGAAACCGCGGCGCGAAACACGGTGGGTCATGCCGAAGGAGATGCACATCCGTGGCCACAGTGACAGCCATGAGGCAAGACCCGTCGTTCCTTATGAGAATACCCGCACTGCCCGAAGACCCAAATCGGTTGATGGTGTCAAATGCCCCGAAACCTGGGGACGTTGGAATGTTCCGTCTGCCCCCCCACGTTCTGGCCTGGGTTCCCGCACCTTTTGGATTAGAGAGGTAGAGGATAAGTCTCCACATGGAAACCAGGGACCCCTGTGTGCGCGTCGTCACTTGACGAACCGGGGCCGTCCACAACGCGTCTCCGGATTTCCGTCCGCAGTTGGAGTCCGCGCCCATCCTGCACCGGCGCCTCGAGCCCAAAGCCGGTTGCTCAAAAGCACTAAACCCGATATACTTTGGGGTATATCCCTATGAAGGCCAGTAACCCTTTGTGGAAGAGCCAGCTTACGGGTCAGATCGCAACGCCTCTGGCCGAGGAAATCGATCGCTTCGAGAACGAAATCACTCTCAAGAAGCAGGGCAAGATCGACGACAAAGTCTTCGCCGAGACCCGCCTCCGCCGGGGTTGCTACGGGCAGCGTTACGACAACGGCCAGCGCCACGACGGCCTGACCGGGCGGAAACTCGAGTATCCTTCCGCCGGAACCAAGGGGCCGATGACGCTCTGGGATGCCCCAGGCATGCAGCGCATCAAGATCCCCTACGGCGGTTTGAACGCCACGCAACTGGAGACGCTCGCGGAGGTCGCCGAGGAGTATTCCGACGCCATCGCGCACGTCACCACCCGCCAGGACTTCCAGCTTCACTTCGTCCACATCGAGGACACCCCCGCGATCATGCGGCGGCTGGCCGCGGCCGGCATCACCACCCGCGAAGCTTGCGGAAATACCGTGCGCAACGTCACAGGCTGCCCGCTGGCCGGTGTCTGCCGTACGGAGACGTTCGATGTCACGCCCTACGCCAACGCGATGACGTATTTCCTGCTCGGCCACCCGGATTGCCAGGACTTCGGCCGTAAGTTCAAGGTTGCGTTTTCCGGATGCCGTACCGAAGCCTGCGCGCTGGTGAGGATGCACGACATCGGCGTGATCGCCGTCGAGCGCGAGGGGAAGCGCGGCTTCGAGATGTACGTCGGCGGCGGCCTGGGGACGGTCCCGCAACAGGCCAAGCTATTCGAAGAGTTCGTGCCGGAAGAAGAACTGCTGCCGGTGGCCCAGTCGATCGCCCGCGTGTTCGCGCGCCTGGGTGAGAAGAAGAACCGCAATACCGCACGGCTGAAGTTCCTGGTGACCAAACTGGGGCTGGAGGACTTCAAGCGGCTGGTGCGGGAAGAGCGCGCGTTGTTGACGCCCGATCCGCGCTGGACGAGCTTTCTGCCCGAGGTACCTGCGCGCGTGGAAACGGCAAAGAACCCGCCCTCGCTGCTGCAGATCAACGGCGGACAGCCGGAGGGGTTCGACCGCTGGTTTGCGACCAACGTCTATCGTCAGCGGCAGCTTGGCTATTTCACCGTCACGATCGCGCTTCCCCTGGGCGACATCACCTCCGACCAGCTTCGGGCGCTGGCCGACGCCGCCCGCCGGTACACGAACGAGACCCTCCGGACCACGGTGGAACAGAACATCGTGCTGCGCTGGGTGAGCGAGAAGGATCTGATCCCGCTCTATCGCGATCTGCAGGCGGCCAGCCTGGCCGAGCCGGGCGCGGGAACGATCGTCGACGTCGCGGCCTGCCCGGGAACGGACACGTGCAAGCTGGGCATCTCCTCGTCGCGCGGATTGGCGGGCGAACTGCGGGTTCGGCTGGCCGAGAAGGCCGCCACGCTCGACGAGTCGATTCAGGGTCTGCACATCAAGATCAGCGGCTGCTTCAACTCCTGCGGCCAGCATCACGTGGCGGACCTGGGCTTCTATGGAGTCAGCCGCACCAAGGCCGGCTACCAGGTTCCTCACTTCCAGGTCCTGGTCGGCGGGCAGTGGACGGAGAACGCCGGCTCCTACGGATTGGCCATCGGGGCCGTCCCGTCGAAGCGGATCCCGCAGGTGGTGGACCGGATGACGGGCCGCTACCTGGCCGAACGGCAGAAGGGCGAGACGTTTCAGGCCTACACGCGGCGCATCGGCAAAGCCGAGTGCAAGAAGATGCTGGAAGACCTGACGGAGGTTCCGGCGCACGACGTTGCCCCGGACCTCTATACCGACTGGGCCGACGCGCGGGAATACTCGACCGGCGATTTGGGCATCGGCGAGTGCGCGGGCGAAGTGGTCTCGCCGATCGACTTCCAGCTTACGGCGTGCGAACGTCTGGCGTTTGAAGCGCAGCTTCAATTCGAGGCGGGTGAGATCGCCAAGGCTGCGGCGACCGCGTACGAATCAATGCGGCAGGCCGCGCTGGCGCTGGTTCGTCAGAAGTTCCCCTCCGCTTCGGACGATCCCGAACAGGTGATGGTCAGCTTCCGAACGCATTTCCACGACACGGAACTGTTCTTCGACCCGTTCGCCGGCGGCAAGTTCGCCCAGTATTACTTCAAGGCGCACGAGCGGCGCGGAACGGCGCACGACGAGGAGTCGGCGCGGCAGTTGATCGAGGAAACGCAATTGTTCATCGAGGCCGCGCACAGTTGCCGCGCGCGGATGGCGGCGCAGCCCGCAGTGGCCAAACGATGAGCGTGCAGCATTTCAGGGTCAAGGTATTCGCGTCCGAGGGGGCCGCGCCGGACCTGGGCAAGGCGATCCCGGTGTTTCATCGCTGGATCCAGCAGAACACGGTCCCGGGGCATTTGCTGATTGACGTCGCGGACTATCAGCAGGTCCCGCAAGGGCCGGGCATCATGCTGATCGCCAATGAGGCTTTCTTCGGCCTGGACCAGTCTCGGGGCCGGTTGGGACTGCTGTACAACCGGCGGACGGTGCTCGACGGGACGGTCGAGGAGCGGCTGCGACAGGCAGTCGAGGCCGCGCTCAGCGCGTGCTCCCTCATCGAGCAGGCGCCGGAGTTTGAGGGCCGGCTGCGATTCGATGCGGGCGATCTGGAGGTGTCGGTAAACGACCGGCTGCTCGCGCCCAATACGTCAGAGACCTTCCAGAAGCTCGAACCCAGCCTGCGGCAGGTCTTTGATCAGCTTTGGGGACAGGGAACCTACCAACTCGTCCATGAGGGGGAAGCGAGGGAGTTATTCCGGGTGCGGGCACGCCGAAATGGAAGGTAGATGCACTCGTAGCAATCGCAACCCAGATACTTGTGCGCAAGGATTGATTCTCGAGGAGCACCGGTCGCAGTGGCAGCGGTAAAATAAAGTGATGTCGAATCGAGATCGGACATCCGTAGCGCGAAAGAATGGGCCCAAGCCAGCCGAAGAGATCTCCGAACTCGGGCGAATTCTTCGCCGCTTGCGGGAAAAGCATGAGGCGTCCGGTGGGAAGTTCCTCAACCGTCGCGAACTTGAACGTGAGATCGCAGAACGGCGGGGGCAGCGTTAGTGGCGGTTCGTCTCCATCGGACGTTTGTGGATGCCGGTGCTCTGATCACGGCGTACAACGCCCAGAGAGACATCGAACGAGAAGCAGCCGAAGTATTGGGTGACAGAAGTCGGGTCTTTTTGAGCAGCCCGTTCGTCCGACATGAGGTATGCCCGAAGGCAATATTCAACAAGCGGCTACTGGAATACAAGTTCTACAGGGAGTACTTTCGGCGGGCGACGATGTTCAATGACATCAGGCTGATCCTGGAACGGGCCGGACGCGAGGCGGCCCGCTCCGGAATAAACGCGATGGACTCCCTGCACATCGCGGCCGCCCACTTGTTGGATGCCGACGAATTCATCACCACGGAGAAGCCAGGCAAGTCTATCTACCGGACTTCGCTTGTCAATGTTGTCTACCTGTTCCGGTAGGTCCCGAGCAACAACTGAGAGCCGCTCGTATTGGAGGGCGTCGCGCTCCTTCCGTATTGACCGTAGCTCCGGTGTGCCGGTCGGTGTGGTGGCCTGATCCCCGCCGTCTGACGCGCTGGCAACCCATGCGACGATGGTTTCCGTGACGCTGCTCAACCAGATCGATCGCGCGACGGGATTGCGTCTTACCGCCGCGTGCATGGGGCCGCTGGTCCTCGGCTACGTCCTCGGAAATCCGCAGGCGGGAGTCCTGACAGGAGTGGGAGGATTGTGGGTCGGGCTCGCGGACTCGGGCGGCACGTACCGCACCCGGGCCACGGCGCTCGCGATTACCGCCATCGGCATTACCGTTACCGCGCTCATCGGCGCCGCGGTCGCGTCCATCCCGATCCTGGCCATCCCGCTGATGTGCGCGTTCGCCTTCTCCGCGGCGATGCTGACGGTATACGGGAATGCGCCGAGCGCGGTGGGTTCGCTCCTGATGGTCTCCTACATGTTCGCCGTGGGCTCACCATCGACGGTGGCCAGCGCGTGGAGCCAGGCGGGGTACACCCTGTTGGGCGCGCTGTGGGCCGGGGTGCTGTCGCTTTACCTCTGGCCCATCCGGCCCTATCTGCCCGTTCAGGAAGCGATCGCCAAGGCCTACCGGGAGGCCGCGAAACTGCTGAAGGGCGTCGAGCACCATGTGGCGGCCGTGGGCGACGGAGGACCGCGCTGGTCGACCACGCTTGGCGATGAGCGCGCGGCGGTCGCGGCAGCCGTCCAGTCGACGCGCGACCTGACGGCGAGCCTCCGAACCCGCCGCCAGGGCGCCACGTTTATCGGCCAGGATCTGCTGATTCTCACCCGGTATTCCGACCGCCTGCTGACCTCCACCATTGCGCTGGCGGAGACCTTGGACATCGCCGCGGACCGGATTCACTTCGCGCACATCCGCGACAGGGTGCGCCTGGCGCTGGAACGAATCGCCGCGGCGGCCGAAAGCATTGCCGATGCCGCCGAGAAGGGAGGGGGACGGATCGATCTGGCGGACATGGAAGCGGCAGTCAAAGCCGTCGATGAGGCAATCAGCCATTTGCGGGACGCGTCCGAAGATCTGGCGGCCGAGTTCCCGTCATTGCTGGCGTTGCGCAACCTCGACCGGGCGTTCCGCGCCGTGGCCGAATACGTCGCCACGGCGGCCGACGTAGCATCGACCCTGGGCAAGCCGCGCCGTCTCCGCGCACATCATGGCGAGGACAGCGATGACGATCCGGCCAATGTGGCGAGAGCGCGCCTCCGCGACAACCTCTCCTTCGATTCGCTGACGTTCCGCCATGCGTTGCGGCTGGCGGTCGCCTGCTCGGCCAGCGTCGCGGTGGCCACCATCCTCCGCATCGATCACGGCGCATGGATCTCGCTGACGGTGGCTGTGATCCTGAAACCGGACTTCGGTGGGACCCGGGATCGCGCCATCCAGCGTGTCGCCGGAACGGTGGCGGGAGGTCTGGTAGGGATCGCCATCGCGCACTCGGTACATAACATTGTCCTGATCCTGGCGATTCTGATCTTTTTCTCGTTCGCGACCTTCTCCCAAATGTCGCTCGAGTACCACCGCTTCGTGTTCTTCCTCACGCCCTTTGTCGTCATCCTGATCAGCCTCGGCCATCCTGGTGACTGGCACATCGGTCTGACACGGATGGCGAACACGCTGGCGGGCGGGCTCATCGCCCTTGCCGCCGGCTATACGCTGTGGCCCTCGTGGGCACTGGAGTCCCTGCCGGAGCAGATGGCGCGGTGCGTGGCGGCCAATCGGAGGTACTTCCGGGCGGTGATTGACGGCTATCTGGGCCGGACCGCCGGCCCGCAAGCCCTCCGTCAGGCGCATGAAGAAGCGCAAGTCGAAAACTCCAACGTCTCGGTATCGTTCCAGAGGCTGCTCAGCGATCCGGCGCACCGGCAGGGCAGCGTCGAGCCCTATTATGCGCTGGTCTCCTACAACCAGCGCTTCTGCGACGACGTGACCACGCTGAGCGCCTACCAGCAGTGGTTCAGCGGCCAATCCCAACTGCCGGGGTTGGATTCGTTCGCCATCGGAGTCGAGGCGATGCTCTCGAACCTGGAGAAGGTGCTGCGGAACGAAGCCGCGCTTTCCGTGGTTCCCGGTTTCGAGGACAGTCTGTGCCAGATGACCGAATTTGTCGAGCAGTTGGCGAAAGCCAGGGCGGTCGAGATCGCGGCGAAGCGGATTGACACGCGGCGGCGACAGGCACTGCGAGACGTCTCGGCCCTGCCGGCGGAACTACGCCGCCTCGCGGAAGAACTCACCGGAATGACGCTTGCCGTGCGGCGTCTGAAAACTTCGTCGCCGTGGCTGCTGACGGGCATTCGTCCTGACCTTGTGGCCTGATGCGCCCGCCCGCGGGGCCCGGTGATAGGATGGCTGCATGAAATCCCGCAGAGAGTTTCTGGGCACGGCGACGGCCGCGGTCTCGACAGCAGCGCCCTTGCTGGCGGCTCGACCTGCCGCCTCTCGAGTCATTGGCGCCAACGACCGCATCGGGGTCGGCGTCATCGGCCTTGGTTCGATGGGATTCGGACATGTAAGGCTGCTCAAAAAGTACGCCGATGACAAGTCCTCCATCCAGGTCAATGCCGTCAGTGACCTCTACACCAAACGGAAGGAGAGGTCGCGAGGGTTTCTCGGCCTGGCGGAGAAAGATGTCCACCACGAGTATCGCGACCTGATCGGACGGAACGATATCGACGCGGTGTTCGTGGCGACCCCGGACCATTGGCACTTCCGCATGGCAATGGACGCCCTCGAAGCCGGCAAGGACGTGTACGTGCAGAAGCCGATGACGTACACGATCGAGGAGGCGAAGACGCTCGCCGCGTATGTCCGGAAGAGCGGCCGGGTGCTCCAGGTGGGCAGCCAGTACGCTTCGGAGGACCAGTATTTCCGCGGGCGGGAGGCGGTGGAAAAGGGTCTCATCGGCAAGCCGCTGTGGGCTCAGGGCACGTACTGCCGCAACACGTACCACGGCGAGTGGAACTACACGATCGACGACGAGGGCACGCCGGAGACCATCGACTGGAAGAGGTTTCTGGGCTCGGCGCCCAAGCGGCCGTTCAGCCAGGACCGATTCTTCCGCTGGCGCAAATATTGGGACTATTCCGGCGGCATTGCGACGGACCTGCTGTATCACCGCCTGGTGCCGTTCATGAGGCTGCTGGGGCCGCAGTTCCCGGTGCGGGTGTCCTCGAACGGGGGCATCTGGGTGCACAAGGACCGGGAGGTGCCAGACACGGTTTCGACGACCATCGAATACGCGGATTCCCAGGTGGTGATGGCTTCTTCCATGGCGGCGGACCTTCCCGGGTCTCACGTCAAGCCGATCCTGTACGGGCACGAGGGTACGATCCAGTTCAACGGGAAGGAACTCTTGATCACCCCGGAGCCCATCTACCGCAAGAAGTTCCGCGACAAGACCGGACAGGACCAGTTGGTGATCGCGAGCGAGGTGAGCGACCTGCAAACGGCGCACATGATCAATTTCTTCGATTCCATGCGGTCGCGGAAGCAGCCGAACCTGGATGCGGATTTCGGCTACAAGGTGATGGTGGCCATCGGCCTGGGTGTCGAGGCGTATCGGGAGTCGAGGCAGATGAACTTCGACCCGGCGACCGAGCGAGTGATCAGGAACGCACCGAAGCGAGAAGGCTACGAAGGCAGCGGGAAGAACGTGGATGAGACGGTGATCTCCTAGCCGGTGCAAGAACGCCATTCTGCGATTCGTACGCCACTCCCTGAAGATCGTGGCTCCGACACTGCCGTTGACAGCACAACACTTGCAAGCTCAGCCGCGAGCGTCAGAAGCCGTGAAAAAACAGGGACGTTCACCCCGTTTCACGGCAACAAATCGTTGATTCTCCACGAAACGTTGACCGGGAAACGGGGCGGATGTCCCGTTTTTTCACAGACCCGTCAGCGAGCGGTGGCTTGTCGTCCGAATCGAGTTTTGGCTTTGGCCCGCAGCGTATCTTCACCGCAGGCGACGACGGCCTGATAGGGCGTGCCGACCGGGAAACAGGTGCAGGGAGCGCAAGCCGAGATCCGAGCGGGTGAGGTGGCCGGAACCGGGTTCCATCCGGACACGATAGCCAGGGCGGAGGGGTCGCGCTGGCGGCCGAGGTCGAGACCGGCGATGAAGGTCATCAGACGGGAACCTCCTCGAACTGGTGAGCGAGGTCGGCTTGCGGGAAGAAGTGTCGCCGTTGATCGAGAAC
>JBJXGR010000483.1:0-9941 GCA_046160045.1 Bryobacteraceae bacterium | reverse complement strand
GCTCGAGGATGGCAATGCCGCCTGTGCGAGCCGAACTCCGGTCGGCAACGGAGAAATCCATCCAGCGCGCTCGTTGGCCGTGAGTGTTTTTCGCCGTCGGGCCCCCGGGAGTGTCCTGGCGGCCTTCACTGTCGATCAGTTGCCATTCGTGGCTGGTCTGAACCATCCGGACCGACATCCCTGCGTAGCCTCCGCCGGAGGTGCCCCCTTTCAGCAGAACCGGCTCCTCCCCTGCAACGAAAACCCCTAGCCAGTCGATCCGGTACGACCCGTCCTTGGCAGGCGGTCCGACCACGATGGTGCGGGTCTCCCGGAGCACGGCGGGGCCGTTCTCGGGGTGATAGCTCAAACTCAACTCAATCCGGGCCGAGTGGCCGCGGCCAGGCGCCGCACGCGCGCTCACGACTTCCGTGCGGCCGGGAATACTGTTCTTGCCGGCAGGCTCCCAGTAGTTGATGTGGTTCAGTTCCTTCCACGCGAACCAGAGCGCATAGTGCCAGGGGTGGTCCGGCGGGCTGAGCGCCGTCAACGCGGTACCGTCTGGCAGGCAGACGGGGTGGAAGTAAGGCCTCGCCAAATGCTTGCCGTAATTGAACTGCCAGACAACGCGCTCCCCGTTGAGCAGGGCAAGCGAGGAATCGCCCTGCCGCCAGGCAAGCGAATCCCCACTGTTGGCCACGGAGGGGAGCAGAAGGGCCATCGCAGACATACGGGCGATCGTCATCATGATTCCTAATCCGGTCTCTCGCTGGATCGCACCTCAGCTTACGCGACCGCCGCCAGCTTCCCGATGAGCGCACGGCGCGGGACGCTACACGGTTTGGAAATATGCTGGTCTTCCAGGCTGATTCTAGTCACAAGTCTCGCTTGGAAGGAAGCCGGGTCAGGGCGCGGAGCAGGCGTAGCGGCCAACCGGGCTTCGATGCTCATTCTCTCCTGGGATAGAGGACCACAAAGGCACACGCAGTCACAATGCCGGTAGCATTTGTTACCGCACGGGCTCCCGTGTAGGCAGGCTGATGGCCCCGGAAAAAGAAAAAGGCCGGAGGAACTCTCCCTCCGGTTCCCCACCACAGAAGAACTCTTCAAGGTCGTTCAAATGAACGGCCCCCCCGCGTACTGTTTCCCTCTGGACAGGTATCCCGACCGGGTGCTAGGCTGGCAGACGTGGCCGAGCAATGTCCCAGTTGTGGAGCGCAGAACCCTGACGGCAAGCGACTGACCTACGCCACGGTGAAGGGGTGACCCGGATGTCAGAGCCACAAGGTGAGAAGGTCGAGGAAAAGAGAAAGCCCCAAAAGCCGCCCGAGTATCGAAAGTTTGAAAGACGTTGAAGCAAGTGCTCAAAGCGCGCCCCCTACGAAAGCACCGCTCGGGAACTGGTGATGCGTGATGATAGGCGCGAGATTAGGTTGCTCGCAAAGCGCATTGCTTCCACTCTCGAATCTATCCTTGATGTACTCCAGCGTCAGGTTGATGCCATAGACGAATACACACATGCCCAGCAGCTGCCCAAGGAACCACCCCCACCCGGACCACCGAAACGGGTCAGCGCTGAACTAAACCTTCCACCGGAAATAGTAAAGCGCTACTATGCTGAGCAGAACAAATCCTACAGACTTCAGTGGTGGACATTTTTTGTCACAGGGTTGACCTTTATCGCTTTGGTCATCTACACGTGTTTCACGTACCAAACGTGGCAGGCGATGCTTGCCTCCAACGCGATCAGCCGTAAAAGTGCCGATGCTGCATTGAGTGCAGCCAAGACTGCCGACGACACCCTGAAGGACTCCAAAAGGGCGTTCGTGCTCGAACATAGGCCCTATCTGATATCCAGTATTCCTCGATTCGTGAGGAACCCTTCGGCTGACGAGAAACAAATCGCGGCGAATATCACGATTGAAAATATCGGCAAAACTCCAGCGATAGGCCGTCGTGTGTTTTTGGACCTGTCCCGCTATCGCGGAATCCCTCTTGCCAATGATCCGGTAAAAGACAGCAAGGCTAGGGAAGTATTCGTTAGGTTCATTGAAGGGACCTTTAACGCCCTCAGGAAGAGTGCGGATGCCCCCACGGGGAAGTACGGACACCTTGCGCGGGAAGATATCGCCCCAGGAGCAAAGCCGTTTAGCACGGGGGTGAATAAGACTCCAATCACCCGTGAGGAACTCCCTGACATACAAACTGGCGCGCTCAGTCTGTACCTCACTGGCATCATCAGGTATGCGGATGGCTTTGAGGGAACCTACGAGACCGAGTTTTGCTACTACTATTTTGGGTCCGACCCAACTACTTGGCACATCTGTGATTCTCACAACACGATAAAGTAGCGCGAGTACCGCCGCTACGCGGAGTAACAACGCAAGCAAAGAGAGGTTTATCGGGAAACGGGACAGCTACAGATTCCCGACTTCGGCGCAAAACCCCGCTGGATACACAAGCACTTCCAGATCCGCCATGCCTTGCCGGATAAAAAGAGGTAATTTGCCCATATCCCGGTTTCCCCAGGTAGGGTAAGGCCCGTCCCCACCAAGCAACCCGTATCCGCACTCACACACGGCACCCCGTGTAGTCTTCGCCCCAGGAGGTGCAGGGGTCTGAAGAGAATCGGCAAAGTCGATGAGACCTGTACGCGTTATAAGCCTCGGTTCCCTATGGAATGAAGTAGCCGTTGATGTCGACAATGACGTCCGTCTTGTCGCTGACGAAAACATTGATGGAACCGTTCGTCCCGGCCGGAACAATTGCCGCATTGGCAAGGATGCGGCCGTCGAACGAATTCAGTGTTGAGACGAGCGGTTGGCTGACGCCTGTCGGCCACGTCGTGAGGTAAGAGAGTTGACCGGCAGGCACAACTGTGAAGTTCAAGGAATAGGCCTCGGCGCTACTGGGGATACCGCAAACGCTGGAGGGTACGGGAATCTCGCGGATCTGTCCGCCTTGTAATGTCGGTGGACCAAAGGCGCCGGTCTTGCCTTGACCGGCCCGGGTATCCACGATTCGGCATGGGGTCACCGCTACAAATAACAACTTGCGATCGCCACCGGAGATAGACACTACGAAGGACCACATAGACGAAGGTGTGCTTCCGGCACTGTTCCTGGCCACTACCTGCCAGTAATAGGTCGTGCCAGCATTCAAGGCTCCAGGCGAGTAACTTGTGCCGGTCGTGTTGCCGGCAAGAGGCGGAGTTGTGGACGTGCCGAAGTAGACGTCGTACGATGCCGCCCCGCTGGCACCGGTCCAGCTTAACGCCGGAGTTGTCGACACTCCGGTTGCTCCGCTCGTGGGTAAGGGGTTGGTGGGGGTGCCGGGTGGCAAAACAACCACTTGAGTGCTAAATGACCAGGTTAAAGAAGCGGTGCTTCCGGCACTGTTCCTGGCCACTACCAGCCAGTAAAAGGTCGTGCCAGCATTCAAGGCTCCAGGCGAGTAACTGGTGCCGGTCGTGTTGCCGACAAGAGGCGGAGTTGTGGACGTGCCGAAGTAGACGTCGTACGATGCCGCCCCGCTGCCACCGGTCCAGCTTAACGCCGGAGTTGTCGACACTCCAGTTGCTCCGCTCGTCGGTAAGGGGTTGGTGGGGGTGCCGGGTGGCAAAACAACCACTTGAGTGCTAAATGACCAGGTTAAAGAAGCGGTGCTTCCGGCACTGTTCCTGGCCACTACCTGCCAGTAATAGGTCGTGCCAGCATTCAAGGCTCCAGGCGAGTAACTGGTGCCGGTCGTGTTGCCGACAAGAGGCGGAGTTGTGGACGTGCCGAAGTAGACGTCGTGCGATGCCGCCCCGCTGCCACCGGTCCAGCTTAACGCCGGAGTTGTCGACACTCCGGTTGCTCCGCTCGTGGGTAAGGGGTTGGTGGGGGTGCCGGGTGGCAAGGCAGTGGACTCCCCCTCAGTCGTGAACCGCCACACATCGCTGAACACGATCTCAAGGTTACTGTAGGTGAATACTCGCCAGTAGTACTCCGTCCCAGCTTTCAGCGTGCCCGGACTGTAGCTGTTTCCTGTAACCGTCATACACGGCGGGCTTCCGTTACCGACGGGTGGGCTCGTGGCTATGTGGACATCGTGAGAGATCACCACGTTTGGTGTCCAACTCAGGGTCGGACGTGTTGACACTCGTGTCGCTCCGTTGGCTGGCGAAGGGTTGGTGGGTACATCCAGTGGCGAGGCAACCCCTTGAGTTTTGAAAAATGCATAGGAGGTGGCAGAGCCAGCGCTGTTCTTGGCGACTACATTCCATTGGTAACCGGTCCCAGGGGCCAGAGTGCCTGGGTTGTAACTAGTCCCTGTCGTGTTCGCCACCAACGGCAGACCACTACAGCCCCACGGGTAACTTCCTAAGTAGACGTCGTAGGACGTTGCCGCGCTCCCAGCATGCCAGGACAACGTTGGACTTGTTGACGCTGTTTGTTGTGGCAGAAGGAGCCACGGTTCGCCAACCACGTGAGTTGTGAACGACCACGTAGGCGAGCTCGTAGAGCCAGCGTCGTTAACGGCCTCCACGCGCCAATAGTACGTCGTCGCAGCGGCAAGGGGCTGTTGATACGACCACGAAGAGGGGCTCTCCTCGCAACAAAAGTTGAAGGTTGCGTACGGAGGAGAGGGTGATGTACCGAAGTAGATCAAGTAAATCTTCGCCTCGCTCCCGCCCTCCCATTTGAGAGTAGGAAGTGTTGACACTCCCGTAGCAGCGTTGGCTGGAAAGGGGTTCGTCGGGGCACGCGGAGCCCCTAGCGTCTTGAAGGACCATGTCGCTGAAGAAATGGAGACGCTGCCGTTCTTAGCGACCGCACGCCAGTAATACGTAGTACCCCAACTGAGTGTCCCCGGGTTGTAGCTAGTTTCTGTCGCGAAACCCATAATGCATTGATATGACAGCAGTTATTTGGGAAAGGCGGGTGTCGGACTGGTCGGACTGATGGACTGTCACCTTCGCCGCATCGCCGTCGGCTCGACCTCAGTCCGCCCCAGGTTCGTGCGTCGCAAGACAGAACCGGAGGCGGAGACCCGCCCCGACGGATAGTTTCATCGTTATGAAGGAAGTTTGATGGGCATGGCCCGCCCCGGGCTTGACAGGAGCGTGTCTGTTTGTTTCACTGTATAGAATGAAACAGACAGCGATCCCGGCGGCCCGCGCCAAACTTGCCGCCGCCTTGCCCTCCACCACCGAAATCCTCCGTGGCTCCTTGCTCCATCGCCGCATCCGCCATCGCACCGGCTGCGCCGTCTGCGCCCAGGGCCCCGGCCACCTCGTCTGGGTCTTGACCGTCAGCTATCCCGGCGGACGCACCAAACAGATCAGCCTCTCCGCCGAACAGAAACCCATGGTGCAACAGTGGCTACGCAATTACCAAAAACTCAAAGCCACCTTGGAGCGCATCTGCGAGTTGAATCACCAACTCCTGCGCCCGGAGAAGAAAGCATGACCCGTATTGCCGAACCCCAACTCGGTTTTGCCGATCTCGAATTGCGCCACCAGGGCGTCCACCTCGATCCTCAACTCCAAGCCATTGCCGCGCTCCTCGACGACCGTGCCCCCCTGGTCGAGCAAGTGCGCCAGGATCTGGTGCGGGGACTGAAGAACCCCAACACCGGCCGCAGCGGCATCACCGCTTCGCAGACTCTGCGCTCTCTTATCCTCATGCGCGTCAAGAACTGGGACTATCGCGAGTTGCGCGAACGGATCAACGATGGCTATACCCTGCGCGGCTTTACCGACTTCGGCAGCCATCGCGTGCCCAAACACGACGCCTTCAATCGCGCCTTTACTCGGCTTACCCCGGCCACCATGCAAGCCATCAACCAGGCCGTGGTCCAGTGTGCCGTCCAACTGGGCCTGGAAGACGGCAAGAGGTTGCGCGTCGACACCACGGTGGTGGAGACCAACATTCATTACCCCACCGATGCCACCCTATTATGGGACACGGTGCGCACGGTCACACGGCTGATCGACAAGCTCGATGAAGAATTGCCCCGCGGAGTGCAGGGCTTCACCAACCGAACTCGTAGCGCGCGCCGCCGCATGCAGGAACTCGAACGGATGTCGGCGACCCAACGACAGACCCAGCAAGTGCCCACATACCGCGACTTACTCCGCATCACCGAGCAAGTGCTGGACAACGCGCGCCAGACTGTCAACAAAACCGCCAAGGTCAAAGGTGTAGACGTGATCCGCCGCGCGGTGATCGACCAGCTCTGCCGGCAGATCACGACTTACGGCGAACTGGGCGCGAAGGTCATCGACCAGACTCGCCGGCGAGTCCTCACTGGAGAGCAGGTTCCTGTTGACGAGAAAGTGTACTCGATCTTCGAGGACCACACGCAGTTGATCAAGCGGGGCAAGCAGCGCACGCCGGTGGAGTTCGGTCACAAGGTCTTCTTGGCCGAGAGTGCGCAGGGGTTGATCGCCGACTATCAGGTTCTGGACGGCAATCCCGCTGACACCAATCAGGTGAAGGCTTCGCTCGACCGTCATCAACAAGTCTTCCAGCATGGTCCCGAGCTGTACGCGGGCGATCGGGGCTTTTACAGTGCCGACAATGAGCAGCACTGCCAGCAGGCCGGCGTCAGCCAAGTGTGCATTCCCCAGCGTGGCGGGCAGAAGACGGCGGAGCGGGAAGCGCTGGAGCGCAGCCGGGCGTTCAAGAAGGGCCAGCGCTTTCGCGCGGGTATTGAGGGTCGTATCTCGGTGCTATTTCGCGGCCGGGGGATGAAGCGATGCCGGGCCAAAGGCCGCGAGCGTTTCGAGGTTCTGGTGGGCGCCGCAGTGCTGGCCAACAACCTGCTGCGCATCGCCGACCTGTTACTGAACAGCAAACCGGCGCGGCTTTCCCGGGCAGCGTAACTTCATGAATCTGGCCGTCCCCCGCGGTTGATCGACAGAGGACGTGCGTCAGCGCGTCATTTTCCGGTCGTTTGCCGGTAAACCTCGCTCGAAAAGCCGACCCACATGCGGCGAAACGGCTTGACATTGGCGCGATTATGCTTCATTCTTATAGCTGAAACCACTGAAAGGCGGGAGCTTGCCCTCCGGCGGATATAGCTGTTTCTTTTTCAACGGCTTCGCGACAGAAACTAGCTAGTCGCTGTTGTGTTTGTCACAAAAGGAGGAGAGGAGGAGGTGCCAAAGAATACATCATGTGACGTCGCCCCACCACCCCCGGTCCAACGCAATGTTGGGCTCGCAGAAACGCCCACAGCGCCTTCACTTGGCGAAGGATTCGTTGGGGCTGTTCTGCTCTGGCGAAAGTTCGCGGTCGCATCCCTCGTATTATTCAGCGAAAGCACATTGTCCGTGTTGGACACACCGGTCGGAATCCCGGAATACGCGTTGTTCGGACTCGACCAGAAATTCAGACGCGGGCAATTGACGCCTCCCGTGCATTCGTAGGCCATGATGGTCCGAAAGTACGGAACCAGCGCCTTCTGCTGGTAGCCGTATGAATACGGAAACACCCCCTGGCTGGGCGAGTCGGCCTGGTTATGCACCGACCCCATGTTGTGCCCCATCTCGTGACCAAAACTGTAGTAGCCGGTAGCGCAGTCCTGTCGTACCACGCTAAAGGCCTGGCTGGCGAAAGCACTCGATAGTGTCGCCATCAACCAGGCTAATCCGCACGCGTCGCCCGAGTTCACCCACAAACTCACCACGTCCGCGGCGTAGGCGTCACGGAGCGCGTGCACTTCGTCCATGAACCCGTCGGAAGGGTTGGTCAACCGATCCAGATCCGCGTTGATAATGCCTGATTCGGTGTAGCTCACCTCGGCGGCATTGACCAGGCGGACCCGCTGAATAACGCCGCTATTGGCGTAGCCTTGATTCGTCTCAGCAACTCCGAGCGCAATCAGGTTGTTCATCTGCGTTGTGCCGCCCACCGCTTGCCTGGCGGCGGACGTGTAGACCACCAGAACATCGATCAGCGAGCCGTCGTCGGCCTGGGCCTCGGGCGCGCGCAGCGGATTTTCGGGAAGAAACACCGGCCTTGGCTCACCGTCCCGCGGGAGCTTGGAGAAATCCATCTCTTCCACCCAGTGCACGGCCCCATGAGCGTTCCGGATTTGGAACGATTTCCCCTCGTCGGTCGTGATCGTTCCGGAAATGATCTCCCCGGTCACCGCCAGGAGGACCTGTCCGCGCCGGGTGCCGGCCAACCGGCCAGACCACACAACGGTTTCTTGATCCCAGGCGTACTCGACTTGGTCGAGCTGGGCGCGATAGGTCACAGCGTCGAAGAGATTCAAGTCGAGGGCCTTGGCAGGGGAGCGGGCCCTGTCCCGGCTGAATTGCGCGGCGGCGGCCGAGTCAATCAGCGAGTAGTCCAACTCCACGGGACGCGCTCGCTTGACTTCAGGCGCCAGCCGCTGCACGGGCGCCCGACTCATGGGCACGGGCACAAAGACCGAAGGAACCGTCTGCGCGCGGAGTGCGGACGTCAACAAAAGCAGCAGCAGCATCCATGCTGGTTGCGTTGTGAATCCCATCTGATCCCAGCCTCGATTTTCTTGCGGCTTAATTGACGCTCTCCGACTTTCCCTGGCGCTAACCAGCCCTCCTTGATTGTCTTTCTCGGGTCCCGGACCGTCCGTGTCAGGCCGCAGCTCGACTTAAAGCTAGCAGAATCGGTACGAACAGGGAATGGCCCCCGGGGAAAACCACCGACCTCGGAAACCTGGGGTCAGACGGGGGAAACCTTGGGACCGTTGCCCTCATGGCCGGATTATACACAGATGAGCGAATCGACCCAGTGACACTGAAACGGGCCGCGTCAACAAAACATTCGTCAATCGGCAAGTCCTACAGGGCTCACTGTCCAAGCCAACTGGCGGTTATGGGATTCGCCTACGAGCATAGCCGCCGTAGCGCCAAGGATGGGACCTGTTCCGGAAAAGGGGCTGTGGGGTCGGCGCGCGTACTGAAGGCAGCCAAGCGGGCGCTCGGTGAAGTCCGCGCCAGGAAAAGGCGCCGCCAAGATACGGCCCAAGAAAGCCGGGACGGCGATAGCATTGGTACCGCGGGAAACCCATCGAGCTTATCTATCGATGGAGGTGGGTTGCTTTACTATCTGGAAAAGTGCGCCAACGTCCAAGCACGAATCATGTTCCCGAACGAATAAGCGTCCGTGGCTGTTTCCGTAGAGAAACCCGTTCAAAAAGTAGCGCCCTGCCGCCACCCGCGTCCCTTGTTTCGCGCTCCCAGACCAAGCCACACAAAAACGAGATTCCGGAGCTACTCCGTCGTAGCGGCCCTCGCACCTCGACGCCAGTCCCAAGGCGGGATCGGGTTGGCCACGCCCCAGAGTCCGCGGCCGGCGCGCCGAGCCCGGCCTTCCAGCCTACCGAGCACATCATCGTTCGGCGCGTATTTCCTGAACCACCAGGCCAGCCCGGCCCGGACGATCTCGTGGTTGGCGACCCTGCCATCCGGCAAGACGACATCGGCGCTGCCGGTTGTGATCCCCCTTGCGCCCGTTCTTACCTCGGTCGTTTCAGGCGGCGAACTGCCGAATCAGGCAGGCTCGGTTCTCAACCGCGAAACCTAATTTGAGAGCTGCACGCCTGTCCGTGCGGGCAATCACTGAACACGAGGGTGAACCGTGAAGGCCTGGGCTTTTAGAGCGTCTTCCGCCCGCGCTGTATACTCTGAGAACCGAATATGCTGAAGAAGAAGATCTGTATGCTCGGGTCTTTTGGCGTCGGGAAGACGAGCCTGGTTACCCGCTTCGTGCACAGCCTGTACGCCGGCACGTACCAAACCACGGTAGGCGTCAAGATCGACAAGAAAGTCGTTCAGGTCGACGGTCGCGACGTGTGGCTGATGCTGTGGGATCTCGCCGGCGAGGAGGACAACTCACCCGTCAAACTCAATCAGGTTCGCGACTGCTCCGGATACCTCCTGGTTGTGGACGGTTGCCGCGGCAGGACCCTCGACGTCGCCC